>JBGPDK010000026.1:0-26292 GCA_041482235.1 Thermoanaerobaculia bacterium
CGTGTGGCTGGGGGCCGGATCGCTGAGAGCCGCGCGCCGCGAGCGAGTCGCGGAGGCGGCGTGGGCGGATTCCTTCGGGCCGCTCCGGGACTTCACGCTGAAGTTTCCGGCGCATCCCACGAACGGGGCGGCGCGTTCCCTGGAGGAATCGGCCCGGGGCCTCGGCATCGAGCTGCGGCCGCGCGCCGAACAGGCTGCGGAGGACGAAACGAGCCGGCCGAAGAAGACGGAGTGGGATGGCGTGCGCGCGCCGCTCGAGCGCTGGGTGGACGAGCAGGCCGCGAAGCCCGAGGGATTGCCCGTGGCGCCGCCCGCTTCGGTCCTGGCGTATTTCGCGGCGCACGCGCCTGCGCTCGACGCGATCGAGAAGACCCTCGTCGCCGGGCCCGCGCCGGACTGGGCCATGGATCTCGTGAAGCTCCACGCGGCGCCCCTGCCCAGCGCCCAGGGACACATGCAGCTCGCGCGCGTTCTCGTCGGGCGGGCCGAGGCGAGGGCCGCCGCGAAGGACGCGCGGGCGGACGAGTCTCTCCGCGCCGCATTCGCGCTCACGGGCGCCCTCAGAAGCCGGCCGGAGACCGTGAGCCAGGTCATCTCGATCGCGGCGACACGCCTCGAGCTCGCGGCCGTGCGCCGGATTCCGGTCGACGCGCCCGCGTGGCGCGAGCGCCTGAGGTCTCTCGATCCTCGCGGGGGTCTGCTCCTGGCTCTCCGTCACACGGCGTGGGTCCAGTACGAGGCGGCGAAGGGGCTCCGCGAGGCGAGGTCGCGCACGGGCCCGCCCTTCGGCCGGCTTGCCGCGCTGGCCGGCACCTGGCGCGGCCGCGTCGAGGCAGCCGCTTACCTCGAAGCGTGGCGCGCCACGATCGACGCCGCCGCGAAGAGCCCGGTCGCCGACACGCAAGCGCGCATTCTCGGCGAGACTTTTCAGAGGGCCCTCGCGCGAAACGGGGTGCGGGCGAGTTTCCCGATGCCGGATCTCAACGAGGCCTGGCGCCGCGCGAACGTCGCGGCCCTCGAGATCCGGAAGACGGACGAGGACCTGGCCGCGCGGGCGGCGAAACCGAAAAAGTAGAGGACCGTGAAGGTCTGGCGCGTCGTCGTCCCCTCGATCGCGGTCGTGCTGCTGGCCACTGGCCTGTGGGTCGTCGGCGGAAACGCGTGGGCGACGCGGCGAGAAGAGCGGTGCGACCTCGCCTGGACCGCAACGTTTGGCAGTCTCGATGATCTGAAAAAGAAGTACCCGAAGCGTGAGGCGAATGAGACGGCGAAACACCTGGAGGAGCTCGCGCGGGGGACCGTCTTCGACCTGACGCCGGTCGTGGGATCTATTGGCCCGGAAGATATGGGGCTTGGCGCCGAATGGAACAGGAGCCAGGAAACGGTCGACTTTCTCTTGGCCCAGATCGCGAAACCCGAGGCGTCGATCGATCCGCCGCCCGAGAATGTGATTCGATTCCTTGAAGAGAAACGCGTCATCCTTGACGCGATCGAATCCATTTTGGCTGCAGGGCCGCCTCCGCAGTGGGCGCTCGATCTTTCCGTTCCGGAGAATGATCGGCGGAAGCCGAACGCCCTCGGGCAGATTCGCCTTCAAAGAATCCTGACGGCGCGAGCGCTCATCGCCGCGCACGGTGGCCACGATGACGCCGCGGCGCGTGCTCTCGAGGCTTCGTGGAATCTCAACGAGTCCCTTCGAGGGCGGCCGGAGACCCTCTCGACGCTTCTTTCAATCGCGATTGCCCGTTTCCAGGTAGGAATTCTTCGAAAGGTGAATGTCGAAGAGGATGTCTGGGGCCGGCAATTGGCGACGCTCGCTCCAAAAACGTCTCTTCTCGACGCTTTCGATGTCGGTCACCGGACGGGGTCGTGGCGGATCTGGCGGAGTGCGGCATTTGAGCAGGACAGGGAAGATTCATGGCTTCGGAGGGCCCGGTACCTATTCGCTGGGCCTTGGTTTCGGTTGGAGTGGGCTCATTACTCCGAGGTCATGCGTGCGGAATTCGCGCGTTCGAAGAGCGCTCCTCTTTCGGATCATTACTCCGAGCCTCCGACGAGAAAAGGCTGGAGCCTTGCGTCCGTGTCTTCCATTGCGATCCCAAACATTCGTAACGCGTTCGTTCGAGCCGACCGCCTTGTCGTGGACACTGAGCTGACCTCGAAGATCCTCGAAGCGAAACACCTTCGTAGGGAGAACGGCAGGCGCTGGCCAGCGGCCATTCCGGGGATCGAAGCGTCACGCTATCCGGGCGCGTCCTGGCGTTACGAGGTCTCGCACGACGGCAGCCGGATGTCGATTACTTTCAGCCGCGAGCTGGCGTCCCCCTACCCGTCGAACGCAAAACCTCTTCCCCTTCGCTTCTCCTCGAACTGACGCCCTTGCCGTCTCGCTCGTAGAATCCCATTCGATGCGAATTGCCGTCGCGATGTCGGGGGGCGTGGATTCGTCCGTTGCCGCCCTCCTCCTCCGCCGCGAAGGGGCGGACGTGGTGGGTCTGTCGATGCACCTCTGGAACCATGACCGCGACGGGTCCGGGGCGAACGAGGGCCGCTGCTGCACGCTCGACGACCTTTCGATCGCGCGCCGCGCGGCCGGCATGATCGGAGTGCCGCATTTCGTGCTCAACCTCGAAGAGCGCTTCACGGAGGCGGTCGTGAAGCCGTTCGTGACGAGCTATCTCGAGGGGAAGACCCCGATCCCGTGCACGGTCTGCAACACCGAAGTGAAATTCAAGGCCCTTCTCCAGAGGGCCGCGGCCCTCGGCTGCGGGGCCGTCGCGACCGGGCACTACGCGCGCATCGGAGCGGACGAGGCCACGGGCGCGCCGCGCCTTCTCAGGGCCCGCGACCGTTCCCGCGACCAGTCGTACTTCCTCTACGACCTCACGGAGGAGCAGCTTTCGCGCGCGCGTTTTCCGCTCGGCGAGCTGACGAAGCCGGAGGTGCGAGAGATCGCGCGCGAGGCGGGGCTCCCGAACTGGGACAAGCCGGACTCGCAGGAGATCTGCTTTGTCCCGAACGCTATGACGCCGGCAGATTTCATCCGGAAAGAGGCTCCACGGCTCGGCCTCGACCTTCCGGCAATTGGCGGCGCACGGGCAGGGGAGATTTTCTTGGAAGGTGGAGAGAGACTCGGAGCGCACGAGGGAACCTTCGGTTTCACGATCGGACAGAGGAGGGGACTTCGCGTCGCCTCGAAAGAGCCGCTCTACGTAATTGCGACCTCTCCCGAAGAGTCGCGGGTGGTCGTGGGGCCGGCCCCCTCTCTCCTTTCCAAGAAAGTCTTTCTGGAGCGCGTGAGTGTGCGCATGGCTGGAGGCGTAAGGTCGCCCGTGCCCGTGCTGGCTCGCATTCGCTCGCGCCACGCCGAGCAGGCCGCCCGCCTCACGCTCGAAAGCGAGAATCGCGGGCGCCTGGAGTTCGATGAGCCGGTCCGGGCGGCCGCCCCAGGCCAGTCGGCGGTGTTCTACGACCCGGACTGCCCGGACGTCGTCCTCGGCGGCGGCATCATCGCGCGGCCCGAAAGCTGAGCTTTCCAGGGGTTTTCTGGAAAAAGGCCTTGACTCGCGCTATACTTACGTCTAACTTGCGCTAGCGAGGTGAGGCGATGGTTGCCGTCAGGAGAAGCGTCGAAATCGAAGAGCAGGTCCGGGCGCTGATGGCCGAGGCACGCGACGACCGGGATGCGAACGAAGGGGCGCGGTCCCCGGGACGCAAGGGCACGCCGGGGCGGGAGCCACGCGCCGCGCTCGACCCGATCAACATCCGGGATCTGATCGTGCCTGGCGTGGGGAATCGCCGGATCTTCCGCATCCTTCTCACGAACGCGTGCCGCTTCTCGTGCGACTACTGTCCGATGCGAGCCGAACGCGACCTTCCGCGGCACGCGCTCGAGCCCGGCAGCCTCGCGCGCCTCTTCATGACGGCCTTTCGTCGCGGCTGGTGCGATGGCCTTTTCGTCACGAGCGGCATCCCGAAGGACCCGGTCTTCGCGATGGAGCGCATGCTCGAGCTCGTCGTGATCCTCCGGTTCACGCACGGGTACCGTGGCTATCTCCACGCAAAGGCGCTTGCCGGCGCCGAGCCGGGCCAGATAGAGCGTCTCGTGCGCCTCGTAGACCGCGTTTCCTACAACCTCGAGGCACCGTGCCAGCGCGCGCTCGACGAGCACGCTCCTGGCAAGAGTGTGGCCAGGGGCGTCGCGCTCCTCGAGACGGCCAGGGACGCGGCAACAACCGTGCGCGAAGCCAGACGCGCGTCGGCGCTTCGGGCCCCTGCGCCTCTTCCGGCTTCTCTCTCGGCTTCTCTCTCCGCGCGCCCGATGCCGGGGCGGCGTGGCTCTCTCCTTCAGCCCGGCGGCATGAGAGCCGGGGCCACGACGCAGTTCGTCGTGGGCCTCGGCAAGGAGTCCGATCGCGAGCTCCTGTCTTTCGCCGAAGGGCTCGAAAAGAAGCGGCTCATCCACCATCCGCAGTTCGCGGCTTTCCGTCCGATCCGCGGAACGCCGCTCGAAAGCGCCCCGGGAACGCCGCCACTGCGTGAGCGGCGCCTTTATCAGGCGGATCACCTCCTGCGCGAATACGGGTTCACAGCAGACGAGCTCGTGTATGGAAAGGACGGCCACCTCCCGCTCGACCACGATCCGAAGCTGACGTGGGCGCTCGCGAATCCGGAGCGGTTTCCCGTCGAGCTCACAACGGCAGGCAGGGAGGAGCTCCAGAGGGTTCCTGGTTTCGGCCCGCTGGCCGTCGAACGCATCCTCCAGATCAGGGCGAGGCAATGCCTCCGGGACGCGGCAGATCTCAGGAAGCTCGGCGTTCAGGTGGGAAGGGCGGGCGGGTTCGTCACCTTGGGCGGACGTCTGCTCGGCACTCGCGCCATCCAGTCGCCCCTGTTTGCAAGCGCCCCAACTGGAGAGCTTTACGACTTCAGCCCGGGCACATTCCGGTGATATTCCGGGCGGGCACCAGGGCGAAAGTGGTCAGTGAGTGTGCTAGAATCGCGGTTCGTATATGGTGAAGGCCACACCGTCCGCCGCCGGAATTCTCAAGGACATTCGGGCCGCTCTGGAGTCACGCCTGAACGGAAGAGGGGACAAGCCCAAGGACTTGGGCCCCAAGAGCCCGCTCAAGGCACTCGGAGTGCGCCCCTCCTTCGTGCGGTCGATCGCGCGCGACATCCAGGCGAAAGCACGGCCCGCGATGGACTATCCGGTGGCTCTGGCGCTCGTCGACGCCGCCGTGGCTCGAAGGGTGCGTGAGGAGATTCTCGTGTCGCTCGAGATCCTCGAACGACACCAGAAGGAGTTCGCTCCCGGGCTTTTCGCAAGGGTGGAGCGGTGGAGCCCGGTGGCCGACGACTTCGAGGTCGCCGAGGTGCTCGGCGTGCGCGTTGCCGCTCCGGCGCTGGGCCTCGAGCCCGCGAAGCTGAACGTCGTGAGGAAGTGGGCGAAGCTGAGGAGCCTGGGTAAGCGGCATCTCGCCGTACTCGCCGCGATGGGCCTCGTAATGGACGGTCGCCGCGAAGCCGCCGCCGTTCTGGCGCTTGCGGAGGCGCTCCTCGACGAGGAGAACCCCGTGATGGTCGGGGCCGTGGCGCGACTCCTTCGCGAGACGACGCGCGTGGACGCGAAGGCGGTCCAGGATTTCCTGTTCCGCCGCTCGATCGACGGCAACCCGGACATCCTTCGCGCGGGCTCCGAGAACCTCGACGCAGCGCGTCGCGCCGCCCTCATCGCGAAGCTCGAGGCGCAGGCCGCGCTCGCCACCCCTCTCGCGGCGGCCGTCGAGCGTTGAAGATCGAGCGTTGACGCCCTAGGCCCGGTTCGCTCTCGCCCCTCGAAACAGCAGGAAGGCGAGCGCGGCGAAGGCGGCCAGCGGGACGAAGTCCGAGTGGAACGCGGCGGGCCAGAACCGCGGCCCGAGCGCGATCTTCATCGGCAGGTCGAGATCCTCGTCGAATCCGAGCCCGAAAACGGGAAAGTGCAGGAACGCGACGAGCACGCCGACGAGCGCGCCGCCCGCGATGAGGCCCGAGGAAAGGAGAGTTCCCTCGCTCTCGCTGGCGTCGTCGGGCACGCGGCCGTACTTCCTGTCGGCGAATTTCCGCACGAGTCCGCCGATGAAGATGGGCATCGTGCTCGAGAGCGGCAGGTAGACGCCGACCGCGAACGTGAGCGAGTGCCCGGTCAGGAGCTCGATGAAGACGGCGATCGCGGCGCCGATGAGAACGAGGCCCCAGGGCAGCTTCTGGTCGAGAAGACCCGAAATGAGCACGGCCATGAGGTTCGCCTGCGGAGCAGGAAAGTTGCGGTTTCCGATGCCGTCCACGCGGTGGAAGACGGCGGTCCTGGCCGTGCGGTCCACGAGATAGTTGCCGGCCTCGAGCGAGGCGACGTCTCCCGCGCCGACTCTGACGAAGGCGTACGTCTTCCCGTCGGGGCCCTTCTCGTCCTCTGCCGCGGCGATGGAGGCGGCGGGGACGGCCATCGGAGCGGCGAGCCGCGTGATCTTCGTCTCCGAGGCGTTCAGCGCCCACGTCGTCCAGCCGATCGCCAGCACGGACGTCAGGACGCCGGCGAGGATGGCGGCCTGCTGGGCGCGCGGCGTGGACCCGACGAGGTATCCCGTCTTGAGGTCCTGAGCCGTCGTGCCCGCGTTCGAAATCGCGATGCAGACCACCGCGGCGACCACGAGCGCGAGATAGGAATAGCTCGCTCCCGTCCAGCCCACGGCGAGGAAGATGAGGCAGCTCCCGATGACGACCGCGATCGTCATCCCGGAGAGCGGGCACGAGGACGAACCGACGAGACCCGTGATGCGCGCCGACACGACGGAGAACAGAAAGCCGAAGACGACGATGAGCGCGGCGCCGAGGACGTTCATCCGGAAGACGGGCACGACGGTGATGAACGCGACGATGCCGAGCGAGCCCGCGATGACCCACGTGAGAGGAGTGTCCCGTTCCGTCCGGGCGACGGCCTCGCCTCCCGAGGATCCGCCGCGGAGCTGCCGGAAGGACGCGGCGAGCGATTCCCAGATCGCGGGAGCCGCGCGCACGAGCCCGAGGATTCCGCCCATCGCGACGGCCCCCGCTCCGATGTAGCGCAGGTACTTGTCCTTGAGGCCGGCGTAGTCCATGTCGCGAATGAGCGTCGTCGCCGGGGCCAGCGGTTCCGTGAGATGACTTCCGAAGAACACGACCATCGGTCCCAGAATGAGCGCGGCGAGGAGGCCGCCGGCGACCATGACGACGCTCGTCTCGTAACCGATGATGTAGCCCACGGCGAGGAGCTCGGGCGACGTCTCGCATTCCAGGCGGGATCCCGGGTAGAAGGAAAGCGCGCGCCCCACGTTGTCCTTGAAGAGGCCGAGCAGCTTCGTTCCGAGCTTGAAGAGCGCGCCGAGGCCGATGCCGAAGAAGATCTTTCGCGCGGAGGTCCCGCCCCGCTCGCCGGCGATGAGGATCTCCGCGCAGGCCGTGCCTTCGGGAAAGCGCAGCGTCCCGTGCTCCTTCACGATCAGGTAGCGCCGGAGCGGAATCATGAGGAGAACTCCAAGGACGCCGCCCGTGAGCGCGATCAGAAACGTCACGGGGATCCTCATCGGAAAACCGAGGAAGATGAGCGCCGGGATCGTGAACACGACGGCGGCGGCCACGGACTCGCCCGCGGACCCCGTCGTCTGGACGACGTTGTTCTCGAGAATCGTCGAGTTTCCCAGCTTCTTGAGGATCGTGATCGCCATGACGGCGATCGGGATCGACGCCGACGTCGTCAGGCCGACCTTCAGGCCCAGGTAGACCGAGGCCGCGCCGAAGACGATTCCGAGGACCGACCCGAGAGCGACGGCCCGGAACGTGAGCTCGGCGGGCGCCTCCAGGGCCGAAACCCAGGGCTGGAAGGCCGGAGAGGACGTCGGGTCGCTTTCGGCCATGGCCGGGGAGTCTACGGGACGGTCAGCGCGAGAGGAGAAGCCTCTCGGCGCTCGCGGACTCCTGGCCGGTGAGCGATCGCGCGAAGGGCAGCGCTCGCCAGCGCGATGCCCGCTGCTCCTTCGGGAGGCGTCCGATGAAGCGGATCTCGGACTCCAGGCGGTCGTGGGCGCGCGCGTCGAGATCGTCGATGCGGCTCGCGAGGCGCCGAAGCCCCGCGCGCTGGTCTTCGCTGAAGACCCGCACGAGAATCCAGCGGTCCTCGAGGAGGGAGCGTTCTTCCTCGGGGCGATTCCGGAAGGCCTGCCCGAGCTCTGACAGCCGTGCGCGTTCCGTCTTCGCGAGGCGCTGCCAGTCGAGGAAGCGTCCGGCAAGCGCGTCCGGCGAGCCGGGAGGGCGGGACGGGAAGCCGGCCGCGGGAACCGGGATCGGGGCACGCGGGCCGACGGGCTCGGGAAAGAAGGCGTCGAGGCGCGCGAGCGTCCGGAAGGAGTTGAGGAAGTCGAAGTCGTGAAGCGCGGCGGCTTCCGACTTTTCCCCGTCGCCGAGCGCCGCGGTCTGAAACGTGATCGGCGCGGACCGCACGGCGACGATGTCGGGCGGCAACGCCTCCCGGGACGGGGCGGAGGCGGACGCGGGAGGGGAGCCCGCGGTGACGGAGGCCGGCGGCCCGGGGCTCGTGCGCGCGCGGAAGAGGCGCGGGGCCGCGAGGGCCGCCAGCGCGAGCACGGCCACGGATCCCGCGAGGAGCCACGCGATCGAGAAGGTGCTCCGGGGCGCGGCCGAAAGGCGACGCCTCAGGTGCGCCTCGAAGTCCACCGGAGGCGTGGGCGGAGCCCCCGTTCTCACGAGCCTGTCGAGAGCGCCGTAGTCGCGCGCCGCGGCGCGGCAAGCCGCGCATTCCTCGAGATGCGCGACGACGGGAGCATGCCCGCCGTGCGACGCCGAAGCCGGGTCGACGATCCGCTCGCGCAGCTCGTCGCACGTCAAGACGCGGCTCCCGGCGGCCCGTCGCCTTTGGCCTTCGCGCCGGCTTCAGCGCCCGCCGCGCGAGATGCCGAATCAGCCGCGCCTTCGAGGAGCGGAGCGAGAGACTCGCGCAGGAGCTCGAACGCGCGCACGAGCCTTCGCCGGATCTCCGTTTCCGAGGCGCCGAGGGCCTCCGCCGCGGGCGCCACGGGGAGCCGCGCGACTCGCATCAGGAGGAACGCGGCGCGCTCGGCGGCGGGCAGCGCGGCGATCGCCGAGCGCACGAGCGCCGTCCGCGCCGCCGCGGATTCGGCCAGCTTCGGCCCCGGGATCTCGAGGACCCCGCCCGCCGTTCCTTCCTGGACGACATTCGAGGCGATCCTCCAGAGAAAGGAGGGAAACGGCAGGTCGGGCGGGTAGCGAGCCGACGTTGCCACGAGTCGTTCGAACGTCACGAGCGCCGCTTCCGCGGCAGCGGACGGCTCGCGCGTCCGCTCAAAAAATGCGTAGACGGGCTGACACCAGCGCGTCACGAGGCGTGTGAGGGCGGCGCTGTCGCCGGCCGCCACGAGCAGCAGGTCGCCGGAGTCCGGCGCGAGCTGGATTCCGCCCCTGGGAGGTGCCACCGGCCCGATTCTGCAGCATTCGCTCCGAGGGCCGCTAGTTTTCGCTCTTCAGAAAACGGGCGAGGAAGAATCCCTGGACCGCGGCGTCGCCCTTTCGGCTCAGCGCGGCCATCTCACCGTGCGCGAGGACCTCGATGACCCGCGCATCGGGCATGAGGATCACGATGGCGGGCTGATCCGCGCGCGTGTCGATGTTGTAGTTGAGGAGGAGGGAGGCGTTCGTGCCGCTCGAGACGTCGACGAAGACGGGGACGAACTGGTTGATGAACGGCTCGAAGAACCTGTCCTTGTGAAGCGCGCGATTGAACGCGCGGCACGGGGCGCACTCGTTCGTGCCGAAGACGATGAGAAGCCGTCGGCCGGAGTCGAGGCACACCTTCTGGTACTCGGCGATCTGCTTCTCTCCGATCGCCTCGGGATCGAAGATGGGGCCTTCGGCCACTGTCGGCGCCGGTGCCGGGGCGTCGGCCTTCTTCTGTGCGGCCGAGGCCTCGGCCTCCGCGGCCCCGCCGGCGGGGGAGAGACCGGGAGAAAGACCGAGAGAGAGGCCGAGGGACAGGACGAAGATGTTTCGTGGATTCATTGCCGGTGATCTTCCTTGTCTCGAGGCATTCAGTTGGGCCGCGGAGAATCCGTGCCGCCGGCTCGCGGCGCCTCGAAGTCGGTGCGGATGGTGCCGAAGTTCTTCTCGTAGAGGGCGACGTTCTGCGCGAGGGCATTGAGGATCTGCTTGGCGTGCGCGGGCGTCATGAGGACGCGCGACAGGACGCGGACGTCGCTGCGGCCCGGCACGACGCGCCCGAAGTCGAGGATGAACTCGGCGGGGTTGTGGATGATGTTCGCGAAGTTCACGTAAACGCCGTTCGCGACCGAGTCGTCGATCGAAAACTGGAAGGGCGGGGGCTGGGAATCGGGCTTGGGGGGCTGGTCGGCCACGGCGGCACCTCGCGATTCGTGCATGCGCCTCTTCGCAAGAGGCACGCCAGTATAGTGGACGTCGTGCGCCGCCTCGCGATCGTGTTCCTCCTTTCGGCTCTCCTCGCGGCCGCCGGGCCCGCGCCGACGCCCGCCGACCTCGACCGGCTCTGGGGCCTTCGCGCGGAGGGCTCGACGGGCGGGCACGCGCTTTCGGCGCCGATCGATCTCACGATCGACGCCTGTCGCGCGGCGCTCGCGGCGGAACCGGACGCGCTCGAGGCGAGCTGGCGCCTCATGCGCGCGCTGTACTTCAAGGGCGAGCACACGACGGACGACGCCGTGCTGAAACGTGGGATCTTCGACGAAGGGCGCACGGTCGCCGAGAAGTCCCTTGCGATTCTCCGGCGCGAGGCCGGCCGCGAGGCGCACCGGGACCTCGCGAAGGCGACGCCGGTGGAGCTCGTTCGAGACGTCAAGGCGAACGCGGCGGCCGTCCCGTCCTTCCTCTGGGCGGCCGTGGACTGGGGCAAGTGGGCTCTCGTCTTCGGGAAGACCGCGGCGGTGAAGCAGGGGGCCGCCGCGAAGATCCGCGACTACGCGCAGGCGGTCATCCTGCTCGACCCCGCGTACGACGGCGGCGGCGGATACCGCGTTCTGGGCCGCCTTCACCACCAGACGCCCGCGGTCCCGTTCTTCACGGGCTGGGCGTCGCGCTCCGAGGCTCTGAAGAATCTGCGGCTCGGTGTCGCGGCCGGGCCGCGCAATCTCGTCGGGCGCCAGTTTCTCGCCGAGGCCATGTGGGACTACGAGCCGGCCCGCCGGGGGGAGGCGCGCGCCCTGCTGCAGAAGATCCTCGCCGAGACGCCGGACCCGGACTATCTCGTGGAGAACCGGAAGACCCAGGAGGAGTCCGCGCAGCTCCTGAAGGACTGGGCCGGCAAGTGAGAGAATGAGTCGCGTGGGCGACGACCGACTGCGCGCCGCGATCGACCGGATCGTCACGGAGGCCGAGAACCGCCCCCTTCTGTCCGCGATCGACGCGGCACCGAGACCGCAGAAGAAAGAGATCATCGAGATCCTGCGGCTGTTGCAGGAAGTCGTGTACCCGGGTTTCTACGGGGACGCGGTCCTCTATCGCGCGAACCTGCACGACCATCTCGGGGACGTCCTCTTCCATATCCACCTGAGGCTCGCGAAGGAGATCGAGAAAGCGCTCCCCGCCGAAGGAGACCGGGACTCGAGCGCGGTCGCTCTCACGACGTGCTTCTTCGAGGCCCTGCCCGGAATCGCCGACCTCCTCGCCGAGGACGTGCGGGCCGCGTTCGACGGTGATCCCGCGGCGACCGGCTTCGACGAGATCGTCCTCGCGTACCCCGGGGTGAAGGCCGTTTTCACGTACCGTCTCGCCCACGCGCTCTACGACCTCGGCGTGCCCCTGATCCCGCGCATCATGACGGAATTCGCGCACCTCGAAACGGGCGTCGACATCCACCCGGGCGCGCGGATCGGCCGGTCGTTCTTCATCGACCACGGCACGGGGACCGTCATCGGCGAGACCACGGACATCGGCGACCGCGTGAAGCTCTATCAGGGCGTCACGCTCGGCGCCCTCTCGTTCCCGAAGAACGAGCGCGGCGAGCTCATCCGCGGCACGAAACGCCATCCGACCGTGATGGACGACGTCGTCATCTACGCGGGTGCGACGATTCTCGGCGGCGAGACCGTGATCGGGAAGGGCTGCGTCATCGGCGGCAGCGTGTGGCTGACGGCATCCGTGCCGCCGGGAACCCGCGTGACGCTGCCCAACGACCAGCTTCGGATCGAGACGCGCGCGGCCTTTCCGGCCCCCGTCCACTCTTCAAAGTGACACCCGCGCGCCTCTGACGCGCTCCGTCGAGAGACGGCGGGTCTCGCGGAGGAGCGTCGCGACGGTCTTCCCGGTTCCGGGCACGACGCGCCGAGGGGCGACGTCCGCGAGCGGGACGAGGACGAAGAGGCGCCCCGTCATCCGGGGATGCGGAACTGTCAGGCGCCGCGTCGCGATCTGCTCTTCACCGTAAAGCAGGATGTCGAGGTCCAGGGGCCGCGGCGCGTTTCGCGGTCCACGCGCTCTCTTTCTGCCAGCGGCGGATTCGGATTTTCTTAGAAAGGTGAGAAGGGCCCGTGCCGACAGTCGCGTCCGCCCTACGATGACGGCATTGAGATAGTCGCGCTGGTCCGGCGGGCCGCCGACCGGGGAAGTCTCGTAGATCGCGGAAACGCGGACGTTCGTCAGATGCACCGCGACCGCATCGACGGCCCTTCGAAGGCTCTTCTCCCTGTTTCCCTCGTTCGCGCCCATTCCGATCGCGACGAAGACCTCAGTATTCGTCGTCGGAATCTTCGGCGCCCTCGAGCGTCTTGGCTTCGCCGAGGGGGAGCTCTTCGTCGTCGTCGACGCGCTTGGCGGCGGGGTCCTCGGGCTCGCCGGTCGCGACGTCCTCGTCCTCGCGATTGCGGTCGAAGACGTCCGGATCGGCGAACTCGTCGCGCTTGGCGCGCCGCGCGGCGTGGAGGACGACGGGAGACGTCGGTTGAGGGGGCGCGTCCTTCTGGTCCGCGCCACACTTCGGGCAGTGGACGGGCGTCTTCCTGAGGTCGTAGAACTTCGTCCCGCATCTGAAGCAGATATGTTTGTTTCCGAGATCCGGCAATGCGCCTCCAAAACGGGCCCGGAACATAGCATCCGCGTTTTTCAGGGTCAACGCGCCGGGGGACCGTACACTGGCTGCCTATGTCTGCGACACCTCCGCGTTCCGGGAAACCAGCCGTCGCGGCCTGCGCGGTCGCCTTTCTGATCGCGGGCGCGGCGCGCGCGCAGATGCCCTTCACTCCCTTCGGCGGACGTTCCGTCGCGCTCGGGGGCGCCTCGGTGGGGCTGAGCCCGGACATCGCTACGGCGATCGACAACCCGGCGGCCGCGCCGGACGGGAGCTTCGCGTTCGCGGTCTCGGCGGGCCTTCTCACGCGGGAGAGCGGTGATTTTCTGGCTCCGCTCCAGCTCATCCCGGGCAACGACCCGCTCTCTCTCGCCTCGGGCTCGCAGCCCCGGAGCTACGCGGACGTTCTGAACGCGCTCCGCACGCTCGCGGAGCCCGGAAACGGCTTGCTCGGCAACGGTACCGTGGGGCTCGCGCTCGCGCATGGCCGTTGGGAGCTCTCGTTCACGGACTGGGGCTACAGCGGCCTTTCGGCGCGCGCGGACCTCGTACACACGGCGCTCGGCGCGAACCCGGACACCTCCATCGCGTTCAACAGCTCGGCGGCCGTCTTCCGCGGCCTCGAGCTGAAGGACCTCGCGCTCGCGAGGTCGATGTCGTTCCTGCTCGGCCGGCTCGCGGTGGGCGCCTCGGTTCACGCCCTGTGGGGAACGACCTATTCGAAGGAGGAATCCGTCTTCACGACCGACGTCACCGGCCCGTTCTCTCTGGCCCAGCGCGCGCAGACGGGCGCGGGACGTTCGCACACGGCCTTCTCCTTCGATCTGGGAGGCCTCGTGTCGCTCGGCCCCGTGCACGTGGGCGCCGTGTGGAAGGGCCTGAACAAGCCCACGTTCCCGTTCGCCGACGACGGCCCTCTCTCCGATCGTGGCCGCTCCGTGACGTTCGGCCGGCAGGCACGCGTCGGGGCATCCGTGAAGATCCCGGCCGTCGGCCTTCTCGTCGCGGCGGATTACGACCTCACCGTCAACGAGACGCTCGTGGAAGGCCTGCGCGTCCGGCAGGTCGGCGCCGGCGTCGAGTGGACGGTTCTCCTCGTCGCGCTGCGCGCGGGCGCCTCGGTGAATCTCGAATCCCCGGACCGCACGCCGGCCTTCACGGCCGGCGCGGGCGCCGTCATCGGCCCCGCGAAAGTCGACCTCGCGGGCTCGTACCGGACGGACAAGAGCGCGCTCGGCGTGTCGCTCACGGCCCGAATCGGCCTCTGACCCCATGCTGCGCTTCGAGCTCCTCGGCGGCGACGCGCGGGGCCCGCGACGCGGACGCCTGACGCTCGACCACGGCACCGTCGAGACTCCCGCGTTCATGCCCGTCGGCACCGCGGGAACCGTCAAGGCCGCGCGCTGGAGCGACGTCGAGGCCGCGGGCGCCGGGATCGTGCTCGCGAACACCTACCACCTCATGCTCCGTCCCGGAGGCGATGTCATCCGGCGTCTCGGGGGGCTGCACCGCTTCGTCGCCTGGGACCGGCCGATCCTCACGGACTCCGGCGGGTATCAGATCATGTCCCTCGCGGGGAACCGGGTGCTCTCCGAGGAGGGTGTCCTCTTCCGGAGCCACGTCGACGGGTCGGCGCACGCTCTCAGCCCGGAGAGAGCCGTGGACCTGCAGCTCGGCGACTTCGGAGTCGACGTCGCGATGGTTCTCGACGAGTGCACGCCGTATCCGGCGTCCGAAGGCGCCGCGCGTGCGTCGATGGAGCTCACGCACCGCTGGGCGCGGCGTTCGGTCGAACGGCGCGGGGCGCTCGGGGTCGACCGCGGCGCTCTCTTCGGGATCGTGCAGGGCGGCATGTTTCCGCGGCTTCGGGAAGAGAGCGCGGCGGCGGTCGCGTCCCTGCCTTTCGACGGCGTCGCGTGCGGGGGCCTCTCGGTGGGCGAGCCGAAGGCCGAGATGCGCGCGATGGTCGCGCACACGGCGCCCCTTCTTCCTTCTCTCAAGCCGCGCTACCTCATGGGCGTCGGACGTCCGGACGACCTTCTCCACGCGGTGGAGCAGGGCTTCGACCTGTTCGACTGTGTGCTCCCGACGCGCGCGGCGCGCCATGGCTTTCTCTACACGTCCCGGGGCACGCTCGCGATCAAGCACGCGCGCTATCGCGAGGACGACGCGCCTCCGGACCCGGCCTGCTCCTGCCCCACATGTCGGCGCCACTCGCGCGCGTACCTGAGGCATTTGTTCGTCCTTGGCGAGCCCACCGCCGCGACGCTTTTGACCGTTCACAACCTGACCGCGATCCTTGACTTGATGCGGGGAATCCGTGAGGCTCTCGACGCGAAACGGTACGCGACGTGGGCGGCGGAGATGCTCCCGAAGTGGTCGCGGCCGGTCGGAAAGGACTCGCCATGAACCCGTTTCTCCTTCAGCAGGCGGCGCCCGCGGCGGCGACCTCGCCGCTCGTGCAGATGGTGCCGTACATCCTGATGTTCGTGATCTTCTACTTCGTGCTCCTCGCGCCCATGCGCAAGCAGCAGAAGAAGCAGAAGGAGCTTCTCTCCGCCCTGAAGAAGGGAGACCGGGTCGTGACGTCGGGCGGCATCCACGGCACGATCGCGCAGGTCGAGGACCAGATCGTGTGGCTGAAGATCGCCGATACGGTGAAGATCAAGGTCAACCGCAGCGCGATCGCCGGAGCGACCGGCGAGCCGGACTCGAAGGAATCGGCCGCGTAATGCGAAACTAGGGGGTGTCCTCCGGACGCTCCCTGACGTTTCTCCAATCGTCGGACTGGCATCTGGGCTCCGCCCTCACCGGGGGCGGCCTCTCGCTGCCGCCCGACGTGCGCGCGGCGCGGCGCGATGAGGTCGACGCCGCCGCTGAGAGGGCGGTGGCGGCCGCGGCCGCGTGCGGCGCCGAGGCGCTGCTCGTTCCGGGAGACCTGTGGGACGCCGAGAACGTCCCGGCCGCGACGATCCACCGCCTCCTCGAGGCGTTCGCGTCGTTTGCGCCGCGCCCCGTGTTCGTGGCGCCGGGAAACCACGACTTCGCGGGGCCCGGCGGCTATTACGACCCGGCGCTCCTGTCCGCCCTCGGCATGAGGCCCTGGCCGGAGAATGTCGTCGTGTTTCGCGGCCCGTCGTGGACGGCCGTCCCGTTTCCGGGGCGCGACGACGTGACGGTGGTCGGGCGCGCGTTCCTTTCCTCGGCCGCGGTCGTCGAACGCCCGCTCGCGCCGCCGCCGCCGCGCCCCTCGACGCCCCTTGCGCTCCTGCTTCTCCACGGCTCCCTCGAGTCCTACACCGGACCGGACTCCCCGCGAGGCACGAAACGCACCGCGCCGTTCTCGGAGCGCGAGCTCGCGGACGCGGGCTTCTCGTGGGCCGCGCTCGGGCATCACCATCACGTCCAGGTCGTGTCCGACGACCAGGGCCGCCCGCGCGGGGCTTACGCGGGCTGCCCCACGGGGAGGGGCTTCGACGAAGCCGGTCCGCGGGTCTTCCTCAGGGTCACGCTGCCGGTCGACGCGGCGCCTCTCGTCGAGCCGATTCCGGCCGACATGCGCGTCGTGCGTGACGTCACCGTGGACGTCAGCGAGCTCGAGGCGGGTCCCCTTGCCGAACGGGTCGAGGCCGCGCTCGCCGACGCCGGCGCCGCGGCGCCGGACCTCGTGCGCGTGACGCTCATCGGGACTCAGGCATACGGTGCGCGTCCGGCCGACCTCCTCGGGCCCCTGGCGGCGCGCGTGAAGCACCTCGCGGTCCGGGACCGGACCGAGCCGCCCTCGGCCGAGCCCGGGCCGCGCTCGGCCGAGGGCCGCTTCGCCTCGGACCTCCTGGCGCGCCGCGCGGCCGCGGCGGACGACACGGGGCGCCGCGTCGCCGATCTTGCGCTGCGGCTTGGGCGCGACGCGCTCGCGGGCAGACCCGTCGTGCCGCCCGAAGCCGAAGACCGATGAGGATCGAGCGCATCCGCATCGACGGATTCGGAGCCCTTCGGGATCTCGATCTCGCCTGGCCCGAGGGGCACGTGCTCCTCGCGGTCGACCCGAACGAGACGGGCAAGACGACGCTCTGCGAGGCCATTGTCGCCGCGCTTTACGGGCTGCCGAGGAAGCGCGGCGAGGCGGGGCGCGTGCGCGAGGTGAGGAGGCCGCGGAGCGGCGCCCCCCTGCGCGTGGGCCTCGACGTCGTGGCAGGCGGAACCCGTTGGGCCGTGGACCGCGACCTCGAGGCCGAAACCGTTCGCGTGCTGGACCGCGATCGCGGGCTCGACTGCACGGGGGAGTTCCTGCGCGCGGGCGGGCGGGACGCGTTCGGAGAGACCGTCACCGGCGGGCTCACCGAAAAGATGTTCCGCGCGACGGCCTACGTGTCCCAGAACGTCCTCGACCGCGATTCGCTCGACTCGGGGCTGACTGTCGAGCTCGCGCGCATCGCCGACTCGGGCGGTGGCGAGGCGTCGGTCGTGCGCGCTCTGAAGAGCCTCGACGCAGCGCGGGCCGAGATGCCCGAGGCAGCCGCGGGCGCCAAGATCGCCGTGGACACGGAGGTCGCGCGGCTCGGCAAGCGCGTTGAGGGGCTGAGGCAGCGGAGGGCCGAGCTGGCCGCCCGCCGCGCCGTCGCGGCGCAGGCTTCGGCCCGCCTCTCGGCTTGCGCGAAGGCGCGCGACGAGGCGCGGCGCGCCGCGGAGATCGCCGCTCTCGCCGAGGTTCTCGCGCACCGCCACGCGCTCGCCAGCCGGCGGGAGGCGCTCCTCGCCGCGCTCGAAAGGCGCCGCGCGGCCGAGAGCGAGGCGCAGGAGCTTGCGCCGCAGGCGGAGCTCTTCTCCGACGGTGCCCTTGCCGCCGCGGATCGCCTGCGCGAGGAGCGCGGAAACCGGCCGCAGGCCCTCGAAGCGGCGCGGGCCGCGCACGCGGAGAGCGTGCGGGTCGCGGCGCGGGAGGCCGAGGAGGCTTCGCGCCGATTCGGACCCGCCGCCCGGCTCGGAGACGCCGACCGCGCGGGCCTCGGGGAGATGCTCCGCGCCGAGCTCACGGCGTCGCGCGATCTCGCCGAGGCCGAGCGCCTCCTCGAGGAGCGCTGGAGCGTCCTCCGCCGGAGCGGTCTCGCCGAGGACTTCGCGCGCCTCGAGGCTCTCCCGCCCGAGGATCGGGGGTTCCTCGCCGCCGCCGAGGAGGAGCGTTCCGCCCTCGAGCTCGAGGGCGTCAAGCTGGACCGGCGGCTCGCCGATGCGGGGGCCAGGGCCGCGATCGCGGCCGGCGAGCGGGCCCAGCGCGTCAGGCTCGCCCGTTCGCTCGTGGGCGCCGCCGCGGCGTTCGTGCCTTTCGTCGCATGGCTCGCCATTCGGTCGGCGGCCGTCCCCGTCTACCTGACGGCTTCCCTCGCGGCCTTCGCCCTGTCGCTCGGCCTTTTCGGAGGGATCGTCTGGGCGCGCGCCGTTCGCTACCGGGTCGGCGACGAGGCCCAGGCGCGCGAGGAGGAGGCCGCGAGCCGGCGCAAGGCCGTCGAGCTGCGCAAGCTGCTGTCCGAAATGCGGCTGAGGCTCGACCGCCTCGCGCGCGCAGCGGGTTATCGCGACGCGCCGTCGATGATCAAGGCGCATCGCCGCGCGCGGGCCGCCGACGAGCCGCGGCGGCTGCTCGTCGCGGTGACGGCGCGCCGCGACGATGCGCGGCAGCGCCTGCAGTCTCTCGGCGAAGCCCTGGGACCGCATCGGGCGGAGATCGGGCTCCCCGAGGGGCTTCCGGCCCCGGAGCAGGCCGAGCGCGCGCTGTCTCTCCTCGCGGATCTGGCGCGCGCGAGGCAGGAGGCCCGGACGCGGGAGGAAGTCCTTGCGCGCGAGAAGGAGCGCCTCGAGCGCGAGGAAGCCGACCTCCGCGAGATCGAAGGGCTGCTCCGGGAGGCGGTGGGCAGGATGGGCGTGCCGGGCTCGCTTCCGCTGGTCGAGAGCCTGCTCGCGGTGGAAGCCGGGCGTCGCAAGGCGGCGCGCTTCCGAAGGCTTCTCGAGGACGAGCTTCCGGCGCGGCGCGAGGGCTCGGGCGAAGGGGAAGAGGCCGACCTCGCGTCGCGTCTCGTCAGCCTCGACGAGGAGGGCGCGCGAAGTGCGGCGCTTCTCGGAGTCGATCCGCAGGCGCTCGCTGTGCCCGAGACGCCCGAAGCGGCGCGGCGCGCGGCCGACGCCGCGCGGGCGACGATGGCGGCGGCCGAGGAGGCCCGTGCCTCGGCCGAACGTGAGCTCGCGGATGCCGCCCGCGAGGGTGGCGAGACGGCGCGCGCTATCGAGGAGGAATGCGCCGCCGCCGAGGCGTTCCTGGCCCGGGCGGTCCTTTTCCGGGATGCGCTCGACCTCGCCCGCGGCACGCTGGGGGCCGCCGCGTCGTCCGTGTACGGCGACTTCCGCCGCGGTTTGCAGGCCGCCTCGCGCGAGATCCTCGCGACGTGGCGGACGCCGTACGAGGCGCTGGAGTTCGGGGACGATCTTTCCGTCTCGGTGCTCGTCCGCGGAGGGCGGATCGCGACGAGGGCCGAGATCCAGTCGGGCCTCTCCACGGGCGCCCGCGAGCAGCTCCATCTCACCGCGCGTCTCGCGGCGCTGCGCTATCTGGGCACAGGCGCGTCAGGCGTGCCGCTGCTCCTCGACGACCCGCTCGTCGGCGCGGACGACGAGCGCTTCCTGGCCGTGATGCGCTTTCTGGCGACGGACGTCCTCGGGGAGCGCCCGGTGCTCGTGGTGTCCTGCCACGCCTGGCGGCACGAGCGGCTCCTCGCGTCGCTTCCACCCGAGGTCGTCGAGCGGCTGACGCGCGTCTCGCTGGCCCCTTATTCGTCCTTCTCGCCGCGCGCGGACGATCCCGTGCCCGCCGGGACCTGAAGCGGAGCGCTTCTGCTAGACTTCGCCGGCTCGCCCGGAGAAGCCGGGCGCATCCCGCGGTTTTTCCGTCGCCCGGGTGGCTCCTCGCCGCCTTCCGGACGGGCCCGCGCCCGGAGGTTGCGTTCGTGAACAAGCCCACCGGATGGCGCGTCGGCGTGACGTTGGCCGTCCTTTTCGGTTCGGTCGGAGCCTACTGGTGGCGGGGCCACGAGGCGCTGAAGAAGTTGCCGACGGCCCCACCCAATCCGACGTTCTCGGACGTTCTCAGGAACGGGCTCAAGCTGGGCCTCGATCTGCGCGGCGGCATCCACCTCGTCATGCAGGTGAAGACCTTGGATGCGCTGCGCGTCGAGGCGCAGGACACGCTCGAGCACCTCAAGGACGAGGGCGGCAAGCGCGGCGTGGCGATCGTGCCGGCGGGCCCGGCCGACGGCACGGGCTTCACGCTCAAGCTCGACGAGAAGACCGACGCCGCGAAGCTCAAGGACCTCGTCACGTCCGTCCTCCCGCCGAACGCGTGGGCCGTCGACCAGCGCGGGCGCGAGTGGAAAGTCAGCTTCAAGGATTCCGAGCGGATCACGATCGAGGACCAGGCGACGCGCCAGGCCGTCGAGACGATCCGCAACCGCGTGGACGCCCTCGGCGTCGCCGAGCCCGTCATCCAGCGGCAGGGCAACGACCGCATCGTCGTCGAGATCCCCGGCGTGGACGACCCGAGCCGCGTCAAGGAGATCATCGGCACGACGGGCCTCCTCGCGCTGACGCTCGTGGACGACCGCGGTGGCCCGTATCCGTCGATGGAAGCCGCGCGCGGCGCGTACGGCGGCACGGTGCCGGCGGATCTCGAGATCGTCGAGGGCTTCAACGAGGACGCCGATGCCCGCACGCGCACGCCCGTCTGGTACGTGCTCAAGCGCGCCGCCGCCGTGACGGGGCGCGATCTGAAGAACGCCCGCGTCGACCGCGACAAGTTCAACCAGCCGGCCGTCATGTTCTTCCTGAACGCCGCGGGCGCCGTGAAGTTCGCGAAGGTCACGGGCGAGAACATCAACAAGCGCCTCGCGATCGTCCTCGACAAGCGCGTCCAGTCCGCCCCGAACATCAACAGCCAGATCAAGGAGAGCGGCATCATCGAGGGCAACTTCACGGCCGAAAAGGCCGACGCCCTCTCCCTCGTCCTCCGCTCGGGCGCGCTTCCGGCCGAGATGATCATTCTCGAGGAACGCACGGTCGGACCGTCGCTCGGCCTCGACTCCATCAAGAAGGGCGTCCTCGCCTCGATCGTCGGCATGATCTGCGTGTTCATCGCGGTCGTCTTCTACTACCGGCTGTCGGGAGTGAACGCCGTTCTCGCGCTCGTCCTGAACGCGCTCATCCTCCTCGGGGCGATGGCCTACATCAACGCGACGCTCACGCTGCCCGGCATCGCGGGCTTCATTCTCACGATCGGCATGGCCGTCGACTCGAACGTGCTCATCTTCGAGCGCATCCGGGAGGAGATGGACAACGGCAAGGCGCCGAAGGCCGCGATCGACCTCGGCTTCAAGCGCGCCTGGGGCACGATCGTCGACACGCATGTCACGACGATCTCCGCCGCCCTCTTCCTGTTCCAGTTCGGCACCGGGCCCGTCAAGGGCTTCGCCGTCACCCTCGTCATCGGCCTCCTCGCTTCGGTCTTCACCGCGGTCTTCGTGTCGCACCTGCTCTTCGACCTGATCTACGGTCCGAAGGAGCGCGTCGAGACCCTTTCCATCTGACCAAACTGAGCGGAGAGAACGTGCGGCTTTTTCACAAGACGAACATCGACTTCCTGAAGGTCAAGTGGATCGCGATTTCAATCTCGATCCTCTCGATCGTCATCGGCACGATCTCTCTGGTCGCCAAGGGCGGCCCGAAGCTCGGCATCGACTTCACGGGCGGCGCCCAGATCGTCTACGGGTTCTCGAAGACCCCGGACGAAGACCAGATCCGCAAGATCGTCGAAGCCGCGAACGTGAACGTCGTCTCCGTCCAGCGCTTCGACAAACCCGAGAAGAACGAAGTCCTCCTGCGCGTCCCGCGCCAGAAAGAGGAAGGCCGTGACCTCTCGAAGGAAGTCACAGCGGCGCTCACGAAAGCGCTCTTTCCGCAGGGCGCGGAGGCCACGGCGTTCGATCTGAACCTGAACGGCGGCGATACGCTGCTTTCCAAGCTGATCGCGGACGACCCCGAGAAGCTCGCGACGCGGCCCAGCGCCGATCCCAAGGTCGAATATGGCCGCGAGGTGCAGACGATCATCTCCGCGCGCTCGGAGAAGGGGCTTTTCGCCTCCGTGGACGACGCCGCGAAGACGCCGGGTGTCTCCCCGGCGGTCGGCGAGTGGCTCAAGGCGAAGACCGTCGCCGGCCCGTTCACGCTCCTCTCGGCCGAGAACGTCGGTGGGGTGGTTGGAAAGGACCTTCGCGAGAAGGGCATGTGGGCGATCCTCTTTTCCTGGGCGGCGATGCTGGCCTACATCGCCTTCCGCTTCCGGTCGGCCTCTTTTGGAACGGCCGCGGTCGTGGCTCTCATCCACGACACGTGGACGACGCTCGGCCTCTGCTCGATCTTGAACCTCGAGATCTCGCTCACGGTCGTCGCCGCGTTCCTCACGCTGATCGGCTACTCCGTGAACGACACCGTCGTCGTGTTCGACCGGATCCGCGAGAACCGCGAAAAGTCGAAGCGCACGCCGCTCCCCGAGCTCGTGAACCACTCCATCAACCAGACGCTCTCGCGGACGATTCTCACGTCGGTCCTTACGTTCGTCGTCGTCGTCGTGCTCTTCTTCCTCGGCGGCGAGGTCCTGCGCGGGTTCGCCTTCGTCATGATCGTCGGCATCATCGTCGGGACGTACTCGTCGATCTTCATCGCCGCCCCGCTCGTCGTCGTCTGGGAGGAGTGGAAGCAGAAGCGCGCCGCGCTGAAGCCCCAGACGAATCCGGCACCTCCCACGAAGGGCGGCAAAGCCGCGTCCGCGAAGGCGAGGTCCTGATGCGGGTGGCCGAGCCGCGGTAGAAGGCGCCGGGGAAACCCGGCGGGCTCTTCTCGCATGCGGGGGAGGAATCCTCACGTGCTGGTGATCTTCACCGACCTGGACGGCACCCTCCTCGAGGAGGACGGGTCGCTCTCCGAAGAGGTTCGCGTTCTCCTCGGCGTCCTCCGGCCCCGAGGAGTCCGCATCGTCCCGTTGACGAGCAAGACCCGCGTCGAGCTTTGCCAGTGGCTGGAGGAGCTCGGCGGAGATCGCTGGGGATCCTTCGAGAACGGCGCGGGGCTGGTGACGCCCTTCGGAATCGAGATCGTTTCCGGCGCGCTCGAGGTCGCCCGGCTTCGCGCCATTCTTCGCGGAGTCCGGGAGGAAGCGCGCCTCCCCATTTCCCTGGTGGAGGAGATGCCGGATGAAGAGCTGGTCGAACGAACCGGCCTCCCGCTCCAGTGGATCCCTCTGGTTCGCGCCCGCGAGTTCGATCTTCCGTTTTGCGCTCCCGAGGATGCGAGGGAGGAGATCTATCGCGCGCTCGAGCATCGACCTCTCACGCGGTTGATGAAGGGAAATCGCTTCTGGTACCTCCTGGGACGGCACGACAAGGCCGACGCGGCACGGCTCCTCATGGAGCGCCTCCGGCCCGCCGCCACGATCGGCCTGGGCGACTCCTCGAACGACACGGGCTTTCTCCGCCTCGTGGATCATCCGGTCCTCGTTCCGAGGCGCTCCGGCGTCGACGAGGTGCTGAAGGCCGCCCTTCCCGGCGCCGCGGTCGCGCCGGCGCCGGCGGGGGCGGGATGGACCGCGGCCGTGCGGCGCCTCGCGCTCGAGGATGGGATCGGGGCCTGAGATGGCCGCATCCGCGAGCCCCGTGCTCGATGCCGGCGTGATGGCGCGGCTGCAGACGCTCGGCCGCGTGGATGTCCTGGTCGGGATTCCGTCGTTCAACAACGCCCGGACGATCGGCCACGTCGTGCGCGCCGTCGCGGCGGGCCTCGCCCGCCATTTCCCGGACGCGAAGACCGTTCTCGTGAACAGTGACGGCGGCTCGACCGACGGGACGCGTGAGGTCGTGGTGAAGACGGAGCTCGGCGACCTCACCGAGATCCTGGTGGATGCCGTCCCGACCTCGCCGCTGGCGCGCATCGTCACGCCGTACTCCGGCCTGCCGGGCAAGGGGAGCGCGCTCCGCACGATCTTCGGCATCGCGGCCGAGCTGGACGCCTCCGCGTGTTGCGTCGTCGACAGCGACTTGCGCAGCATCACGCCCGAGTGGGTGGAGCTGCTCCTCAGCCCGGTTCTCAACCACGGCTACGAGTTCGTCGCGCCCCTGTACGCGCGCCACCGCTACGACGGCACGATCACGAACACGATCGTGTATCCGCTCACGCGCGCGCTTTACGGGCGGCGCGTGCGGCAGCCCATCGGCGGCGACTTCGGCTTTTCGGGCAGCCTCGCGAGGCGGTTCCTGGAGTACGAGGGCTGGGAAGGCCCGGTCGCGAAGTACGGCGTCGATATTTTCATGACGACGACGGCGCTCGCCGAGAGCCGCCGCGTGTGCCAGGCTTTCCTCGGCGCCAAGCTCCACGATCCGAAGGACCCCGGGGCCGACCTTCAGGACATGCTCGTCCAGGTCGTCTCGACCCTCTTCGATCTGATGGGGCGCTACACGGACGTCTGGAAAGGGATCGAAGGCTCCGAGGGCGTCCGGGTCTTCGGCCTGCCTTACGCGGTCGGACTGGAGCCGGTGCCGGTCAAGATCGAACGGCTGGTTTCTCTCTTCCGGCAGGGCGCGGCCGAGCTGGAGTCGGTCTGGAGGAGCTTCCTGCCGGAGGACGTGCTGCGGGGCATTCAGGAGTCCGCGGCGCGCTTCCCCCCCGCGCTTTCGGACGAGCTGTTCGTGCGGATCGTCTATGGCGCGGCGATCGGGTACGCGCGGCGGAGCCTTCCGAGGGAAACGCTCATCCGGTCCCTGGTGCCCCTGTACCTGGGCAAGGTGGCGACGTATGTGGAGGAGACGCGTGAGGTGGAGGCCGGGGAAGCCGAAGCGCGGCTCGAGACGCTGGCCCGCGTCTACGAGAGCGGGAAGGCGTCCCTGGTTTCGGCCTGGGACGACGGGAGCGAGGGGACAACCCTAAAGGAGGTCGACGATGTTCGAGAACCTCGGGAGACAGATCGGCGAGGCGTTCCTGAGACTGGGTGAGGCCTTTCTCTCGGTCATTCCCGCGCTGGTGGTCCTCGCGGGAGCGCTCCTCGTCGGGCTTGTCGTGGGCGGCGCCGTCCGGCTCGCGCTGAATCTCCTCTTCCGGATCGCGAGGCGCGGCGATTCGAGCCCGCTGCTGCGCGCCGCGGGATTGAAGGCCCCTCCCTCGGTGGTGGCCGCGGGCGTCTCGTTCTGGGTAGCCGTCGTGGTGGCCCTCGCGGTGGGCGTGAACGCCCTCGAGCCCGGGGGACTGAAAAACGCCCTCGCGGGCGTCGTCGCGTTCCTGCCGCGGCTGCTGACGTCCGCGCTCTTCGTTCTCGTCGGGGTCGGTCTGGCCGCGCTGGCCCGCCGAAGCGTTCTCCTGGCGGCCGTCAACTCCGGCCTGCCCTGGGCCCGCTCGGGCGCGCGCCTCGTCTACGTCGCCGTCCTCGTCTTCTTCGCGGCCATGGCCCTCGACAACGTGGGCGTGGGCCGCTCGATCCTCGTGGCGGCGTTCTCGATCGTGGCGGGCGGCTTCGTGCTCGCCCTCGCGCTCGCCTTCGGACTCGGCGCCAGGGACCTCGCGCGCGGCTACCTCGAGAAGCGGCTGCGGGCGGAGGAGGAGGACAGCGGGATCCGTCACGTCTGACGCCGAGGCCCGCGCCGAGGCCGGCTCGCTCAGGGCGTGAGGACGCCGCCCTCGGTCGCGATGGCCTCCAGGAGCTGATCTCCCGCGTCCGGGATGGCGGCGAGGACGCGTGCCCAGTTCGGAATCAGGGGAGCCCCGAGCGGGTCGAGATGGAACTGCTCCACGCCGGCCTTAAGCGCCTTCGCGAACGTGGCCACGGCCGACTCCTCCTCGTGGCGATGGAAGACGAGGCCGTTGAAGCGCGAGAGCGAGTAATAGTCGTTGAGCGCGTCCTCCGCGCGGCGCTGGTACGAGGCCATGAGCGACTTCAGAGCCCCCTCGGAGAGCACGACGTCGGCGGCGGCGAGCGTGCGGAGCAGGTGCTTGGCGATGTCGCAGGCCATCCGGTGCAGACCCGTGCTCGCGTCGTCGGGCGAGAGGGCCTGGTGCTTGTGGTCGTA
>JBGPDK010000027.1:0-26139 GCA_041482235.1 Thermoanaerobaculia bacterium
CCTCGAGCGACAATCTCTGAGTGTCCGGGACCCTGAGCTTTTCGGGAAGCGCGGCGGCGTTTTCGCCCTTCAGGGTGGCCGACGCCAAGAAAGACACGGCGAGCGAGAGGATCGCGGGTCCGATCGTTCTTCGATTTTTCATGAGCGCATTCCTCTTTTCCGCCGATTCTATCCTCGGACCTCATGTGTCGAAGAGGGAGCCTTGTCTGAGTGCGGCCGGTCCTCGACGCGCACCGCCGGAGCCCTCTTTCTCTTCCTGATTTTCCAACCAATGAAGGTGTCCGTTGTCCATGAAGTACAGCCCCGCCGCCGCCCGCTGTTTCGTGAGCGCTTCCCATGCCTTGCGATAGTGCGCGATCTGCGGCGCGTAATGCGCGACGAGCGCCTCGAGGTTGTCGCCGACGACGTCGGACTTCCAATCCACGATGTGCCACACGCCGTCCTCTTCGAAAACGAGGTCGATCGCCCCCTTGAGGAGCGTCTCTTCGGGCCCGCCCGAGACGCCGAGCTCAGCCGACGGGACCATCATCGCGAAGGGTGCCTCGACGAACCGGCGCGGCGCCTTCTTC
This sequence comes from Thermoanaerobaculia bacterium, assembly GCA_041482235.1. Taxonomy (GTDB): domain Bacteria; phylum Acidobacteriota; class Thermoanaerobaculia; order UBA5066; family UBA5066; genus Fen-183. Next base: position 570 of record JBGPDK010000027.1, read on the forward strand.
GCGCGAACCCAGAGCGGCGACGACGCAACCGAGGCCGCGACGCGGAGCACCCCGTCGAGGAGCTCGGGGCCGAGATCCTCCTCGCGGAGGAGGTTTTCCGCGAGCGGACGCGGCTCCAGTCCGGGCGCACGCATGGCCGCCTCGAGGAGCCGGTGCATCACGCGGCCCCACGCCGTGCCATGCGCCTCTTCGGCCGCCGACGGCGCGCGCGGGCCTTCCTTTTTCGCGAGCGTCGTGACGGGCGTGACGGCGAACGACGGGGCCGCGGCCCGAAGGCGCCCCTCGGCGATGCGCTTCCGCGCTTCGGGGAGCTCCGCCGCTAGCGGCTGTGTCTTCGCGGGAACGGAAGCCTGGAGCTCCGCGACCGCGTTTGGAAGATCCTTCAGGCCGAGCCGGAGAGGCGCCCAGGCTCCCGTCTCCGGCTTGTCCTCCCGGAGGCTCACGATCAGCGTGTCCCGCGCCCGGGTCGCGGCGACGTAGAGGAGGCGTGTTTTCTCGGCCTCCTCGAATGCGATCTCGTCGCTCCTGCGGTTTTCCCAGTCGGGCGGGGTCGCGGTCACGACCCACTGGGGAGCGCGGTCGTCGGGCCGCATCCAGTAGCCGGCCGTGAACCACCCCCGCGACCCCGCGGCGCCACGCGCAATGTGGCGCCTGGGATCCGGCTTTCTCCAGCTGCTGAGCTCGGCCAGGACGACGATCGGAGCCTCGAGGCCCTTGGCCCGGTGGAGGTTCATGAGCCTCACGGCGTCGGCGTCGACGGGCTCGACGCTCATCTCCTCGAGATCGAGGGCGGGCGCGTCCTCGGCGAGCCGCTCGACGATGTCCCGAAACGACAGTGCTTCGCTCGTCAGCCGCCTCGCGAGAGCCAGGACTTTCAGGAGGTTCCCGCTTGCCGTCCAGCCTTCGGGCCCGGCGGCGAGGCGCGCGACAAGGCCGAGCCTGTCGCAGATGAGGCCGAGGGCCGCGCCCGCCGGATGCGCGTGGACGTCCTTGCGGGCTCTCGCGAGGAGGTCCAGTCCGCGGGTGATCCGCGAGTCCGTTCCCGACGGCGGATCGACGAGATAGGAGAACCGCCCCCCGGCCCGGCGGAACCCGTAGAGCGCGTTGTCGTCGACTCCCGAGAGCGGGCCCGAAAGAAACGCGACGACCGAGACGTCGTCGTCCGGGTCCTGGATCGCCGCGAGGAACGGCCGCAGCTCCGCGAGCCCCTTGGAGATCGGGAGTGCCCTGCTTCCCGACACATCCACCGGAACGCCGAGCGCCTCGAAGGCCCGCGCGTAGGCGCCGAGGTGCTCGCGGGTCCGCGTGAGGACGAGGAAGTCTCCGAAACGCGCGGCGCGCTCGGGGCCGTCGGACGCCACGGGCCACTTGTGATCGACGGCTCCTCTGACGAAGCTCGCGACGTCGGAAGCGTTCGCGAGCGCGATTTCGTCGGCCTTGGCGCCGCCGCCGGTCCGTGTGAAGAGCGCAAACGCTCCGGACCTCTCCGAACGATCCGTTCGCACGGGCTCGAGCGGGGCAAAAGAGGCCTGTCGGTCGTTTGCCTCGGCCGGAAAGAGGGTTCGAAACCAGGCGTTGGCCGGGTCCGTGAGAGTGGGAACGGCCCGGAAGTTCGCCTCCAGCCGGACGATGCGCCCGCCGGAGTCGACGAGGGTGCGGCGAAAATTCATGTACGCCGCGATGTCGGCGCGGCGGAACCGGAAGATGGACTGCTTGGGGTCGCCGACAACGAAAAGAGATCCCGCCCGCGGCGCGAGGCGCGTCACGTCCTTCTCGTCGAGGTCGTCACTGGTCAGGTAAAGGAGAATCTCGGTCTGCAGCGGGTCGGTGTCCTGGAACTCGTCGACGAGGAGGTGCGTGAACCGCGCGGCGAACGCCCGTCGAACGGAGGGAAAGTCGCGCAGGAGATCGCGCGTCGCAAGGAGCAGGTCCGCATACGTGAACGGCCCGCTGCCGGCGCGACGCGCGGCGAGCTGTTGGAGCGCGGGGCGCAGCACGGCGTAGATCCTCTCGTGCAGCGCGAGCTGCCACTCGGCGAGCGCGGGTTTGACGACGTCCTGGCGAAGCGCTTCGTATTCCTGGCCCAGCCGCTTCGCCAGCCCCTTGTCCGGCCACCTCTTCTGCGTGACTCCGCCGTGGGGACGAAGAGTTCTTAGAAGGCGCGCGAAGCCGGCCGGCGTGGCGTACTCGGGAAGCTGCAGCAGGTTGCGGGCTTCAAGGAGCTTCGTCTGCAGCTCGTCGCGCCTCTCCGGGCCCGGCTCCGGCGGTACGAGCGGAATTACCCTTTCTAAGAAATCTTCCACTTCTTCCCTCGTTCCGTGGAAGTCGGGAAGAGCGAGCGGGTCCGCGACGACGGGGACGACGTCGGGGTACTCGGAATAGAGCTCGAAGCTGTCCTCGAGCTCTTTCATCGTGACGCCGAGCGCGAGAAGGGCGGCGACGGGGCTGCGCGCGTCCGCCAGCGTGCCGACGTACTCGCGGAACGTCCGCGCGCGAAAGAGCACCGCCTCCTGCAACTCGACCCGGAGCGCCGCGGGGTCGATCCCCGCTTCGAGAGGCCGCTCCGAGAGCAGGAGGGCGCAGAAGGAGTCGATCGTGCCGAGAGTGAGCCGATCGAGCGCTCCGCGCGCCTCGTCGAGAAGTCTCTTGCGAATGGCGTCCCTCTCGCTCCGCGCCGCCGTTTCGAGGGCGGTCTGGAACCGGCGTCTCAGATGGGACGCCGCCTTGCGCGTGAAGGTGACGGCCGCGAGGTTCTCTGGGCAGGCCTTTCCGGCCGCCAGAAGCGCGAGCATCCGGTCGACCAGCATCGTCGTCTTGCCGGAGCCCGCGCCGGCCTCGACCAGCAACGTGGCGTCGAGCGCCGTGCGGATCTCGTCGCGGGCGGCCCCGTCGGGGAGACCGGCCGCGCTCTCACGGGTCGCGGCCATCAGACGCCTCTCCGCTGGATCGCGCGCAACGGCTCCAGCAGGGGGTCGGCCCGTTCCGAGTCTCTCTTTCTCGTGGCGCGTGCGGCGGCCGCCGCGACGTCGCCGCAGATCGAGCGGAAGGAACAGAACCGGCAGTCGGCCGCGTCCGCGGCATGAGGAAAGGACCCGGAGGCGACGAGGGCGAACAGGTCGTCGAGCGTCTCGTCGACGAGAGCGCTCGGGGCCTCGAGCTTGAATCGCTGCATCTTCCCCTTGCGGGTCGGGAGAATGTAGCCCGAGGTCACGTCCGCGCCGCGGATACCGGCGCGCGCGAGAAGAGCGGCGGCGGCCCGCTTGTAGAGCGCGTGCTGGAGCAGCCGCCCGCCGTTCAGGGGGCGCCCGGCGCGGTGCTCCTCCTTGAACGCGTAATCACCGCCGGACTTGTAATCCCAAACCGCGAAGCGTCCGTCCTCCATCTCGTCGATACGGTCGATCTGGCCCTGGAGCAGGAAGGACCCGCCGGGAGTCCGGATCTCGATCGGATCCGGGGATCCGAGCGGCTCGTCGCGACTCGCCCGTTTCAGCCCGAAGGGAACCTCGAACCAGCGCGGCGTCGCGCCGGGATTCTCGCCTTCGGAGCGAACGAAGATCTCGCAGGCCGCGAGGAGCTCGTCCTCCTGCGCCCGAAGGGCAGCGAGGTTGGGCGGAGGAACGAGATCTTTCCAGTGCGCGATCCTCTTCCCGGCGGCGGCCTTCAGGCGCGCGACGTCGCGCACCGGATCGAGCTTCAGGCGGTCGGCGCGGAGGCCCGACATGAAATCGTAGAGCACCTCGTGCAGCAGGTTTCCGAGCTCGCGCGCGTTCAGCCACACGCTCTCGGAGCGCTCTTCCTCGGGGGGCGAAAGGTCGAGCGCGTACTCGTAGAAGTACATCCGAGGGCACTTCGCGAGTTTTTCGAGGCGGGAGGACGAGAGAGGCTGCTTCGTTTTCCGCGGATCGAGGTCGGCCGCAGCCGCGGGCACGCGCCCGTCCCAGGGTGTGAAGGCCTCGCTCTCGCGCTCCCTCTCCGCGCGGGCGCCGTCCGCGAGCCACGGGTACGCGCGTTCGACCTCGACCCCGAGCCCGGGCGCTGCCGGCGCCGCTCGGATCTTCGCGAGCCACCACTCGGTCTCGTCGAGGGGCGGACCCCCCGGCGCGAACGTCGTGGCTGCGCCGAGCGCCTTCGCGAGCGAATCGTATCCGGCCTCCGGGGCGCCTTCGCGCTCCCGATGGAGCTGAAGGAGGACAGGCGAGGGGAAGCGCTCGGCGTCCTGGAGGATGTCGCGATTCGAAAAAGAGAGCACGACCCTCCCGCGTACGCGCGCGAGGAGCGAGCGGAGGTCATGGCGCCGTTCGTCCGCGGAGCCGCGGCCCGGAAGGCCGAGACGTGAGGCCGAGGGAAGGGTGCGGTTCAGGGCGTCACGCTCGGAGTCGAGGAGGACGGGGTCCTGGCGCGGAGGTCCGGGAAAGCGGGCCTCGTCGAGGCCCAGGACGAACGTCCGGGGCCGGGCGGAATACCCCGCGCGTGAGAGGCGCGCGACGTGGATGCGGCCGGGTGCGGGCGTTGCGGAGATGACGGCGAGGCCCATGACCGCCTCACGCAGCCGGCCGGCAGCCTCCGCGCACGAGAGCGCCCGTTCCGGGAGCTCCGCGAGCTGCTGAAAGAGGCCCGCGAGCGCTTCGGCCGCCGCACCGTCGAGGTCGCTGGCCCGCGTGAGCATTTCGCGGACGACCTCTCGGCAGGCCGCGGCAAGAGCGGGGAGAGAGACGCGGCCTCGCGAGATCTTCGGGGTGAGTTCGAAGAGCCGCCTCACGAAGGAACGCAGGGCCTCGGCGGCCGCGAGGCGCTCGGCGCGCGCCGCGTCGCGTGCGCCGCCGGAGTCGCCCTCGGGCTCCGGCTGCCTCTCCCGCTCGACGAGCGCGTCGAGGCGCGGCGCGTAGCGCGAGGCACCCGCGAAGATGCGCGCGCGGCGGAGGAGGCGCGCGGCGCGGATGCCTCCCACGCGCGAGGCGCCTGGCTGGAACGGCTTCAGGTCGGCGCGGCCGTCGGCGAGAAGGCGCTCCAGCGCCGCGACCCGAAAGTCGTGCGCGATCCAGTCGAGGTAATCGAGGGTTCCCTGCCCGGGTCGCGTGTACGTGACGGGGACGCCGTCGTCGAAGGTGCACGAAACCCCGTACTGCGACGCGAGCTCGTGGACGAGCGGCCGGTACGTCACGTCGTCGTCGAACGTGATCTCGACGTCATCGAGGCGAAGGCCCTCGTCGAGAATCCGCCGAAAAACCCCACGGACTTCGTTCTCCTCGCTCAACGCGTGCGAGAACGTGAGCGTCGAAGTCGGGTTGCCGGTTTCGGGCGCGTCCTCGGCGAGCGGGACGGTCACTGGAGCGCACGAGGCGAGGAAGCGCTCCTCGAGCGGCGCGAGCGCCAGGCCGGCGGGGCGCAGGACGTGGACTGACGTGGGGATGCGCCGCCCCGATTCGGCGCATGAGCGGGTGGCGCGGTCGAAAACCTCGGCGGCGTCGGCCGACCCGATCCTCTCGAGCGTCGCGTCGAAGGCGCGCGCGAGGGCGGCCAGCTCTCTCGCTTTTCGCGCATCCTCGAATGCTTCCGCGGGAAGCGCTCCGGGCGCGACGCCGGCCCGCCGGAGCTCGTCGAGCGTGCGATGGAGCGCGCGATGGAGCCCGACGCGCTCGCGGAGTTTTCCGAAATAAGAGTCGGCTTTCAGGACCTCGTCGCAGGCCGACTCCACGACGGCGAGGAGCTGCGCCCGCGAAAGCAGGCGGCGCCCATCGGCCGCGAGGCCCGGCCCGGCGACCTCGTGTGCGAGCGAGAAGACCGTCGCCGGCCGGAGGTTCAGGTGCGCGCAGCCCGAGCGCGCGAGGGCGTCGAGAACCTGCGTGCCGACCGCGAACGAAGGGACGAGGAGGATTTTCTCGTCGATGGGGTGGGCCTCGCAGAAGACCGCGAGCTCCTGAAGGAGCCTGTTGCGTTCGACGGCCGCGCCCATGACGCGAGCTTAAGCGAACCGAGCTCCGTGTGTGATTATCGCCGCGCATGGAAGGCATCTCGCTCGGGCTGCCGACGCTGATCGCGATCGCCCTGTATCTCGCCGGGATCAACGTCCTCGGCGCCTGGCTCGGGCGAGGCCAGAGGGACGCGAAGGACTATTTCCTGGGTGGTCACGCGATGCCCTGGTGGGCGGTCATGGCCTCCATCGTCGCGACGGAAACTTCGGCGCTCACGTTTCTCTCGGTCCCCGGAGACGCCTACCGCACGGGCTTCACGTTTCTGCAGCTCGCGTTCGGGTATCTCGTCGGGCGCATCGCCGTGTCAGCGCTGCTTCTGCCAGGATATTTCCAGGGGGAGATCACGACAGCCTACGCGCTCCTGGAGCGGCGCTTCGGTGTCGGCGCGCGGCGCTTCACGTCGCTCATCTTCATGGTCACGCGCGTCATGGCGGCCGCCGTGCGCCTCGCCGTGCCCGCGATTCCCATCGCGCTCATCCTCGGGATCCCGGTGTGGACCGCCATTCTCATCCTCGCTGCCGCGACGGCCCTCTACACTTATGTGGGGGGCATCAAGGCCGTCATCTGGATCGACCTGATCCAGGTCGTCGTCTACCTCTCGGGCGCGATGATGGCTCTCTGGGTGCTGGTCCATTCGGTCGACGGGGGATTCGGAGGGATTCTTAGAAGGTGCATGGAGCTCGGGCGGCCGGTTCGGCTGTTCGACTTTTCGCTGGATCTCTCGCAGCCGTACACGCTCTGGGCCGGTGTGCTTGGAGGGGCGGTGCTTGCCATGGCCAGCCACGGTGCCGACCAGCTCATCGTCCAGCGCCTCCTCGCGTGCCGCGGCCTCCGCGATGCCCGAAAAGCGATCGTCGGAAGCGGCGTCCTCGTCATCCTGCAGTTCTGTCTGTTCCTCTCCGTCGGCGTGAGTCTTTTCGCGTTCTACGGCGGGCGCGCCGTCGGGCCGGGCGGCTTCTCTACGAGCGACGAGATCTTCCCGTCGTTCATCGTGGGCCACCTGCCGCCCCTTGTGTCGGCGTACCTGATCGCCGGGATCTTCTCGGCGGCGATGTGCTCCGAATCCTCGGCGCTCAATTCGCTCGCTTCGGCCCTCTCGCTCGACATCGTCGCCCCGCTGCTCGGCAAAAAGCACGTGGAAGGGAAGAGGGGGCTCGTCCTCGGCAGGGTGCTTACGCTCTTCTGGACAGTCGTCCTCGCCGGGCTTGCCGTCGGCTTCTCGCTCCTGCCGCAGAACGTCCCGGCCGTGCAGGTGGCTCTCGGCCTCGCAAGCGTGACGGCCGGTGGGCTTCTCGGCGCGTTTCTCCTCGCTCTCTGGGCGCGGAAGGCGCGTCAGTCCGACGCGCTCGTCGCGATCGGCGCCTCGGCGAGCTTCATGCTCGTTCTCTGGCTCGGGTCGAAGGGCTGGGTACCGTTTGCGCTCGGCCGGAAGATCGCGTGGCCCTGGTACTCGCTCCTCGGCTCCTCGATCACGTTCTCGCTCGGCTGGCTCCTCTCGCAGCGCCACGCCACGGAGGACCCGCGGCTGAGCGAGGGCCGACGAACTTTGGACAAAGGCCCAACGTAGATCCCCGCTCCCACGGACGTTGCGATGGGCTTTACAGGACGCTATCGGACGCCGAAGGTGACGCTGATGGAGTCGCCGGTCGCGAGCGTTCCCGGGGTCTGGAAGCCATAGAAACTAATCTCGGGGGTCGTGACGCCGCCTGGTGCCACGACGACGTGTGCGACCCTCAAGTCGAATAGAACATACGGACTTGGAGACACCGTCTGATCGAGAAGGTGAATCGACAATGTGTGGAGGCCAGGGGCCAGAGTCAGCAAGGTGCCGCCGAGCTCGGCCTGCGAAACGGGGGAAGGGAAGGATTGCGCCTGCGACAGCGGGAGGCCGTCGAGATGACCCTGGCACCGCAGGATCGTCGGTGTGCCGTCCGCATTCCGGATGTGTGCTGAAACCGCAACGTAGGAGTCTGTGAAGACGGACGGTTCAGTCGGAGTCCTCGCGCCGCAGCCACACAAGGCTACGACGGACAGTAGCGTGAGCGCCACTGATGTCGATTTGCTTTTCATGTGTTTGCCTCGCGAAGTGGGACGCGCAAGATACATGCCCCAGTATCGCGTCCCGACGCGAGGACATCGGCTCGCGCGGCTGATGCATTTGCATCAAGTCTCTACATCCCGAGCATCACCTTCGCGACGCGGGACATCATCTCCGGCGTCCAGGGCGGCTCCCAGACGAGCTCGACCTTCGCGTCGGTGATGCCGGGGATCGACTTGATCTTCTGCTCGACCTCCCCGGGGAGGGAACCCGCGACCGGGCACGCGGGAGCCGTGAGCGTCATCTTCACGCTCGCGACGCCCTCGGGAGACACGGTCACGGAATAGATCAGCCCCAGCTCCCAGATGTTGACCGGGATCTCGGGGTCGAAGCACTTCTTCAGCGCCTCGTCGATGACTTTCTGCTCGAGAAGATTCGGAGAAGAGGAAGATTTCTCAGAAGGCGCTGCATCCCGCGTGGCCATCGCCGCGCCTGCTGCGGCGTTGCCTTGCTCCCTATTACCCTCTAAGAAAATCTTCTCTTCTCTCATTTCTTTTTCCTACTCGGTCTTCGCCACTTCTTCCGTGTTCTTCAGCGCCGTCTCCAGCGTGTGCCACGCGAGCGTGGCACACTTGACGCGGGCCGGGAACTCCCTCACGCCGGCGAAGACGGCCAGCTTGCCGAGGCCCGCGCCGTCGGCCTTGACGTCGGGCGGGCCGGTGAGGAGGTCGTGGAACTTCCCGTAGAGCGCTTCGGCCTCGGCAAGGCTCTTGCCCTTGACCGTGTCCGTCATGATCGAGGCCGAGGCTTTCGAGATCGCGCACCCCGAGCCCTGGAAAGCGACGTCGGCGATCCGGTCGCCCTCGACTTTCACGTAGAGCTTCAGCTTGTCGCCGCAGAGCGGATTGTGGCCGAGGGCCAGCCGCGTGGCGTCGGCCATCTCCCGGTAGTTGTGGGGAGATTTGTTGTGATCGAGGATGACCTCCTGATAGAGGTCGCGGAGATCCCGCATCAGGCGAACACCTCGCGCACCTTTTCGATCGCCGTCGCGAGCGCGTCGACTTCCGAGCGCGTGTTGTAGAGGCCGAAAGACGCCCGTGCCGTGGCGGACAGGCCGAACCGGTCCATGACGGGCTGCGCGCAATGGTGGCCCGTGCGGATCGCGATGCCCTCGCCGTCGAGGATCGTCCCGATGTCGTGGGGGTGCACGTTCTCGAGCACGAAGGAGATCACCGCCGCCTTCTCTTTCGCGCGGCCGATGATCGTGAGGCCGGGAATGGCCGAGAGCTTCCGCGTGCCGTGGACGAGGAGGTCGTGCTCGTGCTCGGCCACGGCCGCGAGCCCCACGCCGGATAGCCAGTCGACGGCCACTCCGAAGCCGATTCCGCCGGCGATGTTCGCGGTGCCCGCCTCGAACTTCCACGGAAGGACGTTGTACGTCGTCTTCTCGAACGTGACGGACGAGATCATGTCGCCCCCGCCCTGATACGGGGGCAGCTTCTCCAGCCACGCTTCGGTGCCGTAGAGCGCGCCGATGCCCGTCGGCCCGTACATCTTGTGGCCCGAGACCGCGTAGAAGTCGCAGCCGAGGTCCTGGACGTCGATCGGGAGATGCGGCGCGGCCTGGGCGCCATCCACGAGCACCGGGACGCCACGCGCGTGCGCAAGCGCGATGAACGTCTTCACCGCGTTCACGGTCCCGAGCGCGTTCGAGACGTGCGACACCGCCGCGAGCTTCGTCCGCGGCGTCAGACGCTTCTCGAACTCCTCGGTCGGCACCTCGCCCTCGTCGGTGATGGGGGCCACGACGAGCTTCGCGCCCGTCCTCTCGCAGGCGAGCTGCCAGGGCACGATGTTCGAGTGGTGCTCGAGGCCGGTGATGAGGATCTCGTCGCCGGGCTGAAGGAAGCCCCTGGAGAAGCTCGACGCCACGAGGTTGATCGCCTCCGTCGTGCCGCGCGTGAAGACGATTTCCTTCGGCGAGGCCGCGCCGAGGAAGCGCGCGACCTTCTCCCGGGCGCCTTCGTAGGCCTCGGTGGCCATTTCTGAGAGCCAGTGCGTGCCGCGGTGGATGTTCGCGTTCTCTTCCTCGTAGTAGCGGCGGTCCGAGTCGATGACGGCGCGCGGCTTCTGCGTCGTGTTCGCGTTGTCGAGGTACACGAGCGGCTTGCCGTGAACCGTGCGCGAGAGGATCGGGAACTCGGTGCGGAGGCGCTCGACGTCGTACGCGCGCGCGTGAGACTCGGCGGCTTCGGGGGCGGTCTTCGAGAGGGCGCTCATCGTTTCTCCGGAGCCGCGAGGTTCGCGGGCAGCCAGGCGCGCAGGTGGTTCTCGAGGAAGGCCTTGACGTCGGCGGACGCCACCTTCTCGATCAGCTCGCTGCCGAAGGCGTATGTGAGAAGGGCGCGCGCCGCCTCGGGCGAGAGGCCGCGCGAGCGGAGGTAGAAGACGGCGTCCGCGTCGAGGCGCCCCGTCGTCGAGCCGTGCGAGCAGCGTACGTCGTTGTTGTGAATCTCGAGCTGCGGCTTGCTGTCGACGAGAGCGCTGTCCGAGAGAACGAGGTTGCGGTTCGTCTGCCGAGCGTCGGTCCGAACGGCTCCGGGACGCACGAGGATCTTGCCGTCGAAGACGCCGCGGCCGGTCCCGTCGAGGACGCCCTTGTACAGCTCGACGCTGCCGCCACGCGGCGCGACGTGGTCGATGAGCGTGTGGCAGTCGACGTGCTGTCCGGAGTTCGCGCAGAAGAGGCCGTACAGCTCGGTAGCCGCTCCCTCGCCCGCGAGGTCCATCGCGACTTCATTGCGTGCGAGCTTGCCGCCGAAAGAGAAGACGTGGGATGCCGAGCGCGTGTCCGGAGCGTGAGCGACCGAGAGGTTCCCGACGTGGAACGCCTCGGGGCCTTCGAGCTGGATCTTGATGTGGTTCAGCCGGGAGCTCGGCGCGAGAGTGACGTCCGTGCCCGCGTTCAGGAAGGAAGGCCCGCCCGTTCCGAGGTACGCCTCGATGACGGTGGCCGAGGAGCTTTCCTCGAAGCTGAAGAGGTGCCGGGTGTGGACCATGCGGGGCGCCTCGGAGGGGCCGGGCGGCGTCGTCAGGTGAAGAATGATGAGGGGCTCCGGGAGGGCCGTGTGCGCGGGAATATGAAGCACGACGCCGTCGTCGAGAAAGGCGTCGCCGAGAGCGGCGAAGAAACCGGGAGCGCGATCCCGGGATGCGGCCGCGACGAGAGGCTTCTCGACGCGCTCCGGCGAGACGCGGAGGACGGTCCCCAGCGATTCGAAGAAAACCCCCGGGGGGAGAGTGCCCGCGTTGCGGCGCAGCGGCCGTCCGTTCACGAACACGAGGCGGGGCTCCGGCGAAGACAGCCCGAGGGGGCCGAGCCGCGCCTCCAGCTCGAGCGCCGCCGTGCGCTCCGCGAGGGTGATGTCGTTCGGGGGAAGCGCGAAGGGGGCGCGCGCGAGTGGAGCGAGGTTCGTGAAGCGCCACTCTTCGTCGTGTGTCGAGGGAAAGCCCAGCCTCTCGAACGCGGCGAGGCCGCCGGTGCGCAGCTTCTGGAGCCAGGGCGGGCTGCGGCGCCCCGCGGCGAGGTCCGCGGCCCGCGCGGCCAGCGCCGCGACGCCCTCGTGAAGGGACGTGGCCCGCGCCGCGCGCGTCATGGCGCAGCGGCTCCCGCGGCCGCGGCCGGCTCCTTCTCGATCCAGCCGTAGCCCTTCGCTTCCAGCTCCTTCGCGAGGCCCTTGTCGCCTGACAGCACGATCTTCCCGTCGGCCAGAACATGGACGAAGTCCGGAATGATGTAGTCGAGAAGCCTCTGGTAGTGCGTGATGACGAGCATCCCGCGCTCGCCGTCGCGCAGGGCGTTCACGCCCAGGGCGGCCACGCGCAAGGCGTCGATGTCGAGACCGGAGTCGGTCTCGTCGAGGATCGCGAGCTTCGGATCGAGTACCGTCATCTGCAGGACCTCGTTGCGCTTTTTCTCGCCGCCGGAGAAGCCCTCGTTCACGGAGCGGTTGAGGAGAGCCTCGTCGATCTCGACGAGCTTCGCCTTCTCGTCGAGGAGCGCGAGGAAATCGATCGCGTCGAGCTCCGGCTGCCCGCGGTGCTTGCGCACGGTATTGACCGCCGTGCGCAGGAAGTACGTGTTCGAGACGCCGGGGATCTCCACCGGATACTGGAACGCCAGGAAGATGCCTTCGCGCGCGCGGACCTCGGCCGGCATCGCGAGGAGGTCTTTCCCCTGGAACAGGGCCCCGCCCTGCGTCACGGCGTAGCCGGGCCGCCCCGACAGGACGTGCGCGAGCGTGCTCTTGCCCGAGCCGTTCGGCCCCATGAGCGCGTGCACCTCTCCCGCGCGGATGACGAGGTCGATTCCCTTGAGGATCTCGTGCCCGTCTTCCTCGATGGAGACATGGAGGTTGGAAATTTCGAGAAGATTCAACCCACTGCTCCCTCGAGGGACACCCCGAGCAGTTTTTGCGCTTCGACCGCGAACTCCATCGGGAGCTCCTTGAGGACGCGCTTCGCGAAGCCGTTGACGATGAGCGAGACGGCGTCCTCCGCCGAGAGGCCGCGCTGGCGGCAGTAGAAGAGCTGGTCCTCGCCGATCTTCGACGTGGACGCCTCGTGCTCGAGCGTGGCCGTGCTGTTCTTGACCTCGATGTAGGGGAACGTGTGCGCCCCGCACTGGTCCCCGATGAGGAGCGAGTCGCACTGCGAGTAGTTCCGGGCGCCCGAGGCGTTCTTCATGATCGTGACGCCGCCGCGATAGGTGTTCTGCCCATGCCCCGCGGAGATGCCCTTCGAGACGATCGTGGACTTCGTGTTCTTCCCGATGTGGATCATCTTCGTGCCGGTGTCGGCCTGCTGGTAGTTGTTCGCGAGGGCCACCGAGTAGAACTCGCCGACCGAGCCGTCGCCCAGGAGGATGCAGCTCGGGTACTTCCACGTGATGGCCGAGCCCGTCTCCACCTGCGTCCAGGAGATGCGCGAGTTCCTGCCGGCGCACTTGCCGCGCTTCGTGACGAAGTTGTAGATCCCGCCCTTGCCCTCGCGGTCGCCCGGATACCAGTTCTGCACGGTCGAGTACTTGATCTGCGCGTCGTCCAGCGCGACGAGCTCGACGACCGCCGCGTGGAGCTGGTTCGTGTCGCGCTTCGGCGCCGTGCAGCCTTCCAGGTATGACACGACCGCGCGCTCCTCGGCGACGATGAGCGTTCTCTCGAACTGGCCCGTGTCGGCCTGGTTGATGCGGAAGTACGTGGACAGCTCCATCGGACAGCGCACGCCCTTCGGAATGAAGCAGAACGAGCCGTCCGAGAAGACGGCCGAGTTCAGCGCCGCGAAGAAGTTGTCGCTCGACGGCACGACGCTGCCGAGGTATTTCTTCACGAGGTCCGGATGCTCGCGCACGGCCTCCGAGAAGGAGCAGAAGATGATCCCGAGCGACGCGAGCTTGTCCTTGAACGTCGTCGCGACCGACACGCTGTCGATGACGGCGTCCACGGCGACCCCCGCGAGGATCTCGCGCTCCTTCAGAGGCACGCCGAGCTTCTCGTACATCGCGAGGAGCTCGGGCTCGACGTCGTCGAGGCTCTTCGGGGCGCCGTCTTTCGCGGATCTCGGCGCGGCGTAATAGACGATCTTCTGGTAGTCGATGGGCGGGTAGGTCACCCGGGCCCACGTCGGCTCTTCCATCGTGAGCCAGTGCCGGTACGCCCTCATGCGCCACTCGAGCAGCCAGTCGGGCTCGCCCTTCTTCTTCGAGATGAGGCGCACGACGTCTTCGGAGAGGCCCGCCGGGATGGCGTCCGTTTCGATGTCCGTCACGAAGCCGTGCGGATACTCCTGCTGCGTCAGCCTGTTGAGAACAGCGTCGCTCATAGCGCGCTCCTTCCCTCCGGCGCCCGCACGGGCAGAGTGGAAGCGGACGAAAACTCGAAGGCCGAGGGCTGGGACGGCCGCCGCACGAGGGGACGGGTCATGTCCGCGAGGGTGAGGCCCTCGAGGGCGCCGCGGATCGTCTCGTTGATGGTCTGCCAGTTCGGGCGAACGGAACAGAAGCTCTCGTGCTCACAGCGGCTGTGGCTCTCTCCCGTGTTGCACTCCGTGATGGCAACGGGACCCTCGAGCGTCGCGATGATCGCGGAGACGGAGATCTCGCGGGGCGGCCTGGCGAGGATGTAGCCGCCTTTCGTCCCGCGCTGGGAGGCAAGGAGCCCGCCCCTCGAGAGCTGCTTGAGCAGCTTGCCAACGGTGGGGAGAGGCAGGCGCGTCTCGAGCGCGAGCTCGCGAGCCGTGTGCGCCACCTGGTCATCGTGCGCCGCGAAGTGCGTCAGAAGCACGATCCCGTAGTCGGTCAGCTTCGTCATCCGGAACATCGTTTGTCTCCGCGGTCCGGGATACCGAACCGGATCGGTACGATATGATATAGGACGGAATCAGTCAAGGCTAATAAGATATTTACTTAGAAAGGGTTAGTAGGATTATAGCCGAGTGGGCCGGCGGGAGCTTTGCGGGTCGGGGCGGCGACCTCGCCGTCTTACCTTTCTAAGAAATCCGAATCTCGGTCTTCTCGTCCCGACCTATTGCGAACGCGCCGTACCCGACGACCCTGCCCGGGCCACCCGCTGTGTCGGCGGAGGTTCTGAGGTCGAGCAGCTTGACGGCGAGGTTTTCCCGGCGCGCGAGCTCCACGAGACCGCGCAGCGCGAAGATCCCGCACGCGTCTTCCTCGCCGAGCGCGGCCGGTTTCCGCGCGACGACGGCCTCGGCCGCGCGGCGGTCGAGGCGGCGCGCCGTGGCGAGGTCGTGGTAGTGGCTCAGGTCCGTGCTCACGAGGACGAGCGTGCCCGCCGCACCGAGGAACTCCCCGATGAGGTCGGCTGCGGCCTGCGCGGGCAGTTCCGAGATCGCGACGGGAAGGAACGTGAACCCTTCATCGAGGACCCGCTGCAGAAACGGGAGCTGCACCTCGAGCGCGTGCTCGGGGGCGTGCGGCCGGTCGTCGACCGCGGCGCCGCGCGCCACGACCCGCTCGCGGAGGACGGGGTCGATCGTCACCTTGCCGAGGGGCGTCGCCCAGGCGTCAGCGGCGGGAACGGCCGCGCCGCGGACGGGGACGTAATGTACCGGTCCGAACGCGACGACGCGCGAGATCGAGGCGGCGCTGCCGCGGAGCCGGGCGTACGCCGTCGCCGCGACGGGTCCCGAGTAGACATAGCCCGCGTGCGGGACGACGAGGGCGACGGGCGCCGGCGTTTCCTCCGGGGTCAGTGCGCCCGCGAGGAGGTCGTCGACCATCCGCGAAAGCTCTCCCGCACGAGCCGGGTAAAAGGTCCCCGCCACGGCGGGCGTACGAACGCGGGACGGTTTCATCGCTCCGATGTCACGACCCCGCGAGGTGAACGGCGAGGCGGCGGGAGCCCCAGGAGCCGGGGGATTCTTCGAAGGTGCCCGGGCAGCGGGCGCCGCACGAGCCGCAGAGTCCGCCCTTCGCCAGGGACCATTCGAAGATCTCGTAGCCGTCGCGTCCGATGATCCGCGCGCCGCATTGCGGGCAGGTCGTGCTCTGTCCTTCGGGATCGTAGACGTTTCCCGTGTAGACGTAGTGCAGCCCGTTCGCACGTGCGATCGCGCGCGCCCGCTTCAGCGTCTGGGGAGGCGTCGCCGGCCGGTCGCGCATCTTCCAGTCCGGGTGAAACGCGGTGAAGTGAAGGGGCACGTCGGGCCCGAGCCGGTCCGCGACCCAGCGCGTCAGCTCCTGAATTTCCGCATCGGCGTCGTTGAGGCCGGGGATGAGGAGAGTCGTGATCTCGGTCCAGACGTCCGTCTCCTTCACGAGGTACTCGAGCGTCTCGAGGACGGGCTGAAGGTGCGCGCCGCACTCCTTCCGGTAGAAGTCCTCCGTGAACGCCTTGAGGTCCACGTTGGCCGCGTCCATGTACCGGTAGAACTCGGCGCGCGGCGCGGGAGACATGTAGCCTGCCGTCACGGCGACGGACCTGATGCTCTCTTCGCGGCAGGCCTGCGCCACGTCGATGGCGTACTCCATGAAGACGACCGGGTCGTTGTACGTGAAGGCGATGCTCCGGCAGCCGAGCTCTTTCGCGGAACGGGCGATGCGTTCGGGCGAAGCCGAGTCCGCGAGCGTGTCGATCTGCCGGGACTTCGAGATGTCCCAGTTCTGGCAGAACCGGCAGGCGAGGTTGCAGCCGGCCGTGCCGAACGAGAGGACCGACGAGCCCGGGAGGAAGTGGTTGAGGGGCTTCTTCTCGATCGGGTCCACGCAGAAGCCGCTGCTCCTGCCGTAGCTCGTGAGGACGATCGCGCCGCCGCGCGCGGCCCGCACGAAGCAGTGGCCCTCCTGGCCCTCCTTCAGCCGGCACTCCCTGGGGCAGACGTCACACTGAATGCGTCCGTCTTCCACGGCGTGCCAGTAGCGTGTGGGGTGAAAGGCACCCGCGAGGGTTTCCACGGCTTCCTCGGTCCCCATCATGCACCCGCCGCTCGCTGGGCGCGAGGGAGCGCCTCTCAGGGGCCCGGAGGTCTCTGCCTCTCGAACAGCCACCCCACCCCGGTAAACAGAGCGTTGAGCGCGGCGAGCCAGAGGAGCATGTCGAGGAGGACGAGCATCGCCGCGAGGCCGATGTCCTTCGTTCCGAAGAGCGCCGTGAGGGGCGCGAAGAGATAGAGCGGGCTCGGCCGGGGGCGGCGCGGGTGATCGAGGAAGGCCATGTAGAGGAAGCCGAGCGTCGGGAGGAGAACCGACGGCGGAATCGACAGCAGCAGGCGTACGCCGAGCGACGGCCCGAGCCGCCGCCGGCGGTACATGTTGTCGGGCGGGACCAACCTACTTCGCGAAGACGTCCTCCACCGGCGTGATCGTGACCGCCTCGGGCTTGATGCCGAGCTTCAACGCGCCGATGACCTTGTCCTCGTCGAGGAGCTCCTTCGGCTTCTCGCCGTCGTATTTGATCGGCGAAAAGGCGTCCGCGACGAGCTTCTCCTTGAGGCCCTCGGCGTCCTTCGTGATGATCACGACCGACAGGTCCCTCGCCTGGAGGTGCCGCTTCACGGCGGCGTTCACGTCGGCGCGCGTGAGCTTCGACAGCTTCCCGCGCGTCGTCGCCACGTAGTCGTCCAGCCCGTACCACCTCTGATCCAGCGCGTAGCCGAGCTGGTGGTCCTGCGTCGAGGTGAGGAGGTACGCGTTCTTCATGAGGTAGTCGCGCGTCACCTGGAACTCCTCCTCGGTGAGCCCGTCGTTCACGAGGCGGTCCAGCTCGCGGATCGCGATGCGCAGAGCCATGTGTGCGTTCTCGGGCACGACCGGACGGATCCAGATCTCGAAGATCTGCGCGCGGCGCGCGAGGTTCCCGTCCGGGAAGAACTGGAACATCCCACGCGGGAAAGCCTCGATGTAGGCGTAGTCGCCGTAGTTCATGCCGCGCACCTCGCGGATGCGCTGGTAGAGGTGCGAGCTGGATGAGCGGTGCTCGCCGAGCCACGACCGGGCGACGGACAGGGCCGCGAAGTCCGGGTGGGCGCGGGTGACGGCGATCGGGAAGCCGAGCGAGATCCCGGTCGCGCGGGTCTCCTTTTTCACGACGTCGATCTCGATGCCGATCGGCCGGCGGCCGGCGACACCCTCGGGCGCCGGAAGCGCGGGTCCGGGAGGAAGTTTCGCGATCTCCTCGTTGAGGCGCGCCGCGAGAGCCGGCGGCGCGTCGCCCGCGACGCCCACCGTGAGCGCGGCGCTCGTGTAAGCCCTCTTCGCGAAGTCCTTCACGTCGTCCAAGGTGATCGCATTGATGCCCGCGACGGTGCCCAGGCCCGGATGCCCGTAGGGCGTTCCGCGGAAGAGCAGCTCCTGCAGGCGCTCTTTTCCGAGCTCCTCTTCGTTGTTGTTGCGGAGGTTCTGGACGAGCGCGTTCATCTGCGCGTCCTTGAGGCGCCGGAAGTCCTCCTCGCGGAAGCCTGGGTCGGTGAGCTGAGGAAGGGCCGTGTCGAAGAACGCTTTCCAGTTGTCCCGGTGGATGACGCCCGTGAAGGCCGTCATCTCCCGGTCCACCTGCCCGTCGAAGCTCCCGGCCATCGGGAACAGGGCTTTCCGGATCTCGTCGATGCGGAGGTCTTTCGAGCCCGCCTGCGCGATCATGCGGGCGGTCAGGGCCGCGAGGCCTTCCTTGCCCTTCGGATCGTGGGCGGAGCCCGCCGCGAAGACGAGCTTCACGTCGAGGCGCGGCAGCGGAGACGCCTGCGTCACGAACGCCTGCTCCGGCCCGGCGGGCTTCGCAGCAGCGGCCGCCGTGAACGTCGCGAGGGCCGGAAGCGCGCGGACGGAGTCGGGCATCTCGTCCTTCGAAAGCGTCGTCACGACGAGGTTCGCGTCCGTGAGGTACTTCCGGGCCGCGGCCTGAAGGTCGGCCGGCGTGAGCGTCTCGCCGAGCCGGTAGTACGCGTTGAGCGTGCCGAACGACCGCCGGAGCCTCACGAACCGCGCGAGGACGGACGCGATCGCCTCGGTGTTGTCGAGACTGCGCGCGAGGCTGTAGCGCGCGTTCGACTTCGCTTCCTGAAGGCTCTTCGCTTCCACGGGCGCGTCGCGCATGGCGGCGACCGTCCTCAGGATCTCGTTTCGGATGTACGTCGGGTCCGTGCCCTTCTTGAGCCGGGCGGCCACCGTGAGGAGCTCGGGGTCCTCGGTGATCGAGACGCTCTGGAAGAGGCCGTCGAGCTTCTGCTCCTTCTCGACGAGGCGCTTGTAGAGGTCGGACGTCGGGCCGAACGAGAGGTCGAAGAGGGTGTCGATCGCGGGGAGATCCTTCTTCGTCTCGGAGAAAGCCGGACCGTGGAACGCCACGGTGACCCAGGACAGGGTGTCCGAAGGCCACGGGACATGGGCGTAGACGGACCCCTGCGCGGGCGGCTCGGAGGGAACGGTAACGCTGTGCGATCCGCGCTTCCATCCGCCCCAGTACTTCTCGACGAGACGGAGCGCCGCCTCGGGCTTCACGTCGCCCGCGACGATGACCGTCGTGTGCTCGGGCCGGTACCACCGGGCGAAAAACGTCTTCGAGTACTCGAACTGGTTGGGCATGTCCTCGACGTCCTTGAGGAAGCCCATGGTCGTGTGCTTGTAGGTGTGGACGCGGAAGGCGTTGTCGCGCTGGACCTCGAAGAGCTTCGAGATCGGGTTCGCGCTGTTCTTGTTGTATTCGCCGAGGACGGCGCGCGCCTCGGTCTTGAAGGCGGACTCCGGATAGGAGAGGTTCTGGAAGCGGTCGGCCTCGATCTTCAGGATCGTCTCCAGGTCTTCCTTCGGAAACGTCGTGTGGTAATTCGTGTAGTCGTCCGTCGTGTAGGCGTTCTGGCGGGCGCCCGAGCGCGTGACGATGTCCTGATACTTCTCGGGCGGATACGCCTGCGTGCCCCGGAACATCATGTGCTCGAAGAAGTGGGCAAAGCCCGACTTGCCGGGCTCGACCTCGTTCCGCGAGCCGGTCTTGACCGGGATCTGGACCGACACGATGTTCGGGAACCCGGTCGGGACCACGATGACCTTCAGCCCGTTCGGAAGCGTCTTTTCGACGGCCTTGAACGGGAGGAGGTCGCGGGAAGGGGCCGGAGCGGCCGGCCTTTTCGACGAATCTGCCGACTTCGTTTTCTGGGCTGTCGCGCGGGTGGCCATGAGGGCGAGGAGGATAGCGGCAAGTGTGCGGAAACGAGGCATTTGGGCGTCTCCTTCGATTCGGGGAATCCAACTCGATACGCAGCGGGGCCCTCGATGTTTCGCCCGGGAGGCGTATCGTGAGGGCCGGCGCGGGTTTCGGATGGACCGCTTCGACGACGCTCTCGTGATCCTGAATGGCGCGGGGCCGGAATATGGCGGAGGTCTCGCTAACCACGGTCCCATGGCGGCCGAGGCGCTCTTCGCGCTGGACCGGACCGACGCGATCGTGCCATGGACGGAGGGGTATCGCCGGAAGCTCGGCGACGAGCCGGCGCCCGGCACGCCCGTCGACCGGGCCGCCTTCCGCGAGGCGCTCGGGCAGATGCGCAGGTACCCGGACTGGCTCGCCCTGTTTCTGGGTGAGTTCCGGGAGGGCCCGTGGAAGCCGGCCGTCGACAGGTGGGTGTTCGAGCTCGCGCCCGGATTCGCCGGAGCCGCCGCGCACGGAGCCATCCGCGTCGGGCACGCCGTGCGCTCGCTCGCCCGGCTCGACACGCCGGGGCGGCGCAAGGAGCTGGCGCGAGGCTTCGCGTACTGGGCCGCGACCTATCAGACCCTCCCCGTCAAGGAGACCTGGCCGGGGCACCTGACGCCCGAGCAGGCGCTCGCTCACGTCCCGAGGGTGCCGCCGGACGTGCGCCCGTCCGGGTCGATCGCGCAGGGGCTGAAGCTCGTGGACACGCTGCCGGAGTTTCCCGCGGTCATCTCGCTCGTCGACGCGGGCGTGCCCGAGTCGTTCATTCCGGCCGTCGGCGAGGCCTTCGCCCGCGTCTTCCTCGCGGGGACGAAGACCTCAGGGCGCACGATCGCGCTCATCCACGCCGTGACCGGCCCGGCCGCCGCGGGCCTCATCGTGCCGCACGTGTCCGGGCGGACCGCGACCCGACTCCTGGCCTGCGCGTGGCAGGCGTGCGCGGCGATCTACGCGGTCTTTGGAAGGCCGCCGGAGGCGGGGGACGCCGGGCCCTCGCGCGCCTCGTGGGAGGAGCTGGTCGCCGCAGCCGTGAAAAGCGGCGACGAGCATGCGATCAAGTTCACGGAGGCGTGCCTGCGCCTCGACGCGGCGAAGCCTTCGCCGGCGTACCGGGCGGCTGCCTCACGGGCAGTGGAGTTGCTCTCCCAGGCGCCATGAACAGCGCCACAGGCCCTCCGGCGTACGAACGCGAGCCGTATCGCGCGACGCTCGACACCTCGATCCTCGAAACGGGTGACGAATCGGGCCGGCCGTACGCGATCCTGGGCGACACGATCCTCTTTCCCGAGGGCGGCGGGCAGCCGGCGGACCACGGTTTCCTGAACGACGTCGAGGTCCTCGACGTGCAGGAGGCGGGTGGGAAGATCCGCCACTACGTCGCGGCGCCCGTCGCGCCCGGACCCGTGACGGTGCGGCTCGACTGGGACCGCCGTTTCGACCACATGCAGCAGCACACGGGACAGCATCTTCTCTCGGCCGTCGCGCAGGACCGCTTCGGCTGGCCGACGACGGCGTTTCATCTCGGCCCCGAGGTCTGCGATGTCGAGCTCGACGTGCCTTCCCTCTCGCCTGTCGACCTCGCGGTGCTCGAGGACGCGACTGCCGCTGAGATCCGCGCCGCCCGCGCCGTTCGCCCGAGGCGCGTCACGCTCGACGAGCTTTCCGCGCTGCCCGTGCGGACGCGGGGGCTGCCCGAGGGCCACGCGGGTGACGTACGGCTCGTCGAGATCGAGGGTGTGGACCTCAACACGTGCGGCGGAACGCATCTGTCGAGCACCGCCGAGATCGAGGTCGTCGCGCTGCTGTCGGCGGAGCCGCTGCGCGGGGGAACCCGACTCTCCTTCGTCGCGGGGCGGCGCGCGCGGCGGAGGCTGGCGCGCCACGAAGAACGTACCGCCGCGCTCAGGGCCCTGCTCGGCGCTCCCGACGCCGGCCTCGTGGGCGCGGCAAGGGCGAAGCTCGACCAGCTCACGGAGGCGCACCGGGCGCTGCGCCACGCCGGGGAAGAACTGGCCGCCGCGGCGGCGGAGGCCGCGCTGGCCTCGGGCGCGCGCGTCGTGCATGCGCATTTCGAAGGGCGGGACATGGCGTTCGTCCAGACGGTCGCGCGGCGATTCTCCGGGAGGGCCGGGCCGCGCGCGGCGCTCCTGACGGCCACGCGCGAAGGCCAGCACGTCTTTGCGCTGGGCGCGGGAGACGGCTTCGGCGACGTGCAGGCGCTGGGGCGCGAGATCGCGTCGCTCTTCGGTGGCAAGGGCGGCGGCACGGGCCGCGTGTTCCAGGGCAAAGCGCCCGACCTTTCCGCAGCGGACCGGGCGCTCTCGCGGCTGAACGAGGTCGCAATCTAGACACCCGTTGCTCCCGGCGCGCGCCGAGAATCGCCGCGACGCTGGAGCGTTAGCGCGCTGTTTTGCGGAGACGAGACGACTCCGGTATGGTCCCGGTGCCCAAAGAGCCCCGCACACATGGAGGATTTCCGGATGCGTCGACACGTTGTCGCCCTGACCCTCCTGACCGCGCTCGCGATTCCCGCCGCTGCCGACGAGGTCCTCCGCCTGCCGGGCATGCGCATCGGCGGGACGATCGCGCGAGACTCGCGCGGTATTCCGCACATCACCGGCTTCACGGAGTGGGACGCCCACTTCCTGACCGGTTATGCGCAGGCGCAGGACCGGCTCTTCCAGATGGACTACTTCCGCCGGCAGGCGAGCGGCACGCTGGCGGAGCTTCTGGGCCCCGCCGCGCTCTCCAGCGACGTCCAGCTTCGCGCGATCGGCCTCCGCCGCACCGCGTCGAGCGCGATGAACATCATCTCGAAGGAGGCGCGCGAGGCCGTCGAGGCCTACGCGCTCGGCGTCAACGCGTGGGCGCTCTCCCACCCGCTGCCGCCCGAGTACGCCCCGCTCGAGATCACGAAGTTCGAGCCGTGGACGGCTCTCGACAGCCTCGCCTTCGCGAACCTCTTCCTCCTCGGCCAGTTCTTCGACGACAGCGACGCGACCCGGACGCAGACGTTTCTGACGTACCAGGCCACCGGCGCCGCGGCCGGCTTCAACGGCATCGAGCTCTTCCTCGAGGATCTCGCGCGCTTCGAGCCGTTCGACCACACGACGACGCTGCTGTCTTCCGCCGTGGCCAGCCGGACGTCGGGCGCCATCGTCGCGCGGCCGTCGAGATTCCTGGCCCAGGCCGAGGCCGAGGGCCGGCGGCTCGCCGCGCTCGGGGTTCAAGGCCTCATCGAGGACTGGGTCGCGAAGGTGGACGCGGCGCCGTATTTCGAGGAGGCGCTGAACCGGAAGAAGGACCACGGCTCGAACGAGTGGGGCATCTCCGCGAAGCTCTCCGCGACCGGAAATCCGATGATCGCGAACGACCCGCATCTCTCGCTCGGCTGGCCGTCCACGTGGTACCCGATGGCGGTGAAGGGTGGCCCGATCGACGCGACGGGGATGGGCGCGGCGGGCGTGCCGTTCGTTCTCGTGGGCCAGACGCCGCGCGTCGCATGGGGCGCGACGAACAACCCCACGGACGTCACGGACATCTATGTCGAGCAGGTCGTCCCTGATCCGGGCTCGGTTGCCGGCTTCGCAACGATATACAAGGGCCAAAAAGAGTCGGTCGTCGCGATCCCGGAGGTGTTCCGCCAGAACAATCCGGGCAACGGGACGAGCGACGACATCACGGTCGTCCCCGCGACTGGAGCGATCCCGCCCGCGACGCTCATCGTGCTGCGGCGCAACTTCGGCCCGATCATTTCGCTCGACCTCGCGCACGGGTCGGCGCTCTCCCTGCAGTATTCCGGGACGGCGGCGACGCGCGAGATCGATGGATTCCGGACCTGGAACACCGCGAAGACGCTCGACGACTTTCGCCGCGGCGTCACGTTCCTGACCGTCGGCTCGTTCAACTGGGCCGTGGCGGATGCGGACGGGAACCTCGCCTACCTCACGAGCGGCGAACTGCCCTTGCGGGAGGACCTGCAGGCCAACCTGGTTCATGGCCTGCCGCCATACTTCCTGCGCGACGGGACCGGCGGCAACGAGTGGGTGCCGCGCCAGAACGTCTACCCGAACCAGGCGCTCCTTTACGAGATCCTCCCGCCGTCCGAGAGGCCGCAGTCGGTGAACCCCGCAGCCGGATGGTTCGTGAACGCGAACAACGACCCGGTCGGCGTCACGCTCGGCAACAACCCGCTCGGGCGGCGGCGTCCGGGCGGCGGGATCCTCTACCTGAATTACGGGTACGACGGCTTCCGCTGCGCGCGGATCACTCAGGTCATCCAGAAGAAACTCGCGAACGGCGGCAAAATCTCTTTCGACGACATGAAGGCGATCCAGGCCGACAACGTCATGATCGACGCGCAGGTTTTCGTCCCGTTCCTCCTCGCCGCCTGGGACCACGCGAACGGCTCTCAACAGCCGGCACTCGCGGGGATCGCGTCCAATCCCTTCGTGACCGAGGCCGTCAATAGGCTGCGGAGCTGGGACCACTCGACGCCGACGGGCCTCACGGAGGGCTGGGACGCCGGGAAGCCCTCGGGGACCGCGCCAACGCAGGCGCAGATCGACGCGAGCGTCGCGGCGACTATCTACTCCGTGTGGCGCGGGCGCTTCGCGGCCAACGTGATCGACAAGACGATCGCGCCCTTCCATCTCTCGCCTCCCGGCAACGACCACAACGCGACGCTTCCGGCGCTCCGCCACATGCTCGAGAACTTCGCCGTCCAGCAGGGCGTGGGGGTATCGGGCCTGAACTTCTTCAACCACGAAAACCTCTCGCAGCGCCTCGGCCTCACGAGCGCGGCCGACGCGCGGGACTACGTCCTCCTCGAGGCCCTGAGCGACGCCGGCGTTCTGCTTCAGAGCGACGGGTTCGCGCCCGCCTTCAACAGGAGCTCGAACTTCGCGGACTACCGCTGGGGAAAGCTCCACCGGATCACGTTCGCGCACCCGCTCGGCTCGCCCTTCAGTGTGCCGCCCGGGAATGGCGCGTTCCCGGCGCCCCTCGCGGGGCTGCCCGGCATCCCGCGCTCGGGCGGGATCGGAGCGCCCGACGTCGCGAACCACCCGGTCCGCGCGAACACGCTGAACGGGTTCACCTTCGGGTCGGGGCCGTCCCGTCGGTACGTCGGCGAACTCGGCCCGTCCGGCATCCACGCCGAGACGAGCCTGCCGGGAGGCGTGAGCGCGCTCCCGACGTCGCCGTTCTACGTCAACCTGCTGCCCATCTGGCTCACGAACGGCACGTATCCCGCCGAGCTCGCGGGCGGCCCGACGCTCCCGTGGGCGCCGTGAGGGAGATCGCAATGAAGAAGAACCTCGCCGCCGCCGCGCTCGGCCTCGTCCTCGCGCTCCTGGCCGGACCCGCCGCCGCGCAGGTCCGCACGGAGATTGGCGTCCTCGGCACTTGGGTCCACTCGACGACGACGACCGTCACGGACGCGACCTTCGACATCGGCGTCAAGTTCCGGGACGGCGCCGGGGGCGGCCTCCTCGTCGATGTCCGCCCGTGGCGATTCCTCTCGTTCGAGGCCTCCGGATTTTTCACGCGGCAGAGCGGCGCGATCACGGCGGGCGGCTCCACGCTCGTCGCCGCGGGCCGGCTCGACGCGATCCCGATCGTCCTCGAGGCGAAGTTCCATCCGCTCGGGGACGGAACGTTCGACCTGTACCTCGGTGGCGGCGGGACGTACGTTGTTTTCCAGAACCTCTCCGACACCGGGCTCGATGCGGCCGGTATCGGCGTCGTAAGGGTAAAGGACAAGGCGGGCTTCGTGGGAAGCGCGGGACTGAGGCTCGCGTTCGCCCCGCACGCCGCTTTCCTCGTCGACGCGAAGTACCTCGCGGTCAAACCCG
>JBGPDK010000028.1:0-25904 GCA_041482235.1 Thermoanaerobaculia bacterium
AGCGCCGCGTGGACGCCGGGCGTCGCCGCCAGGACGTTTCCGCGCGTCCGCCAGGACGCCCCGCCGTCGAAGTCCGTCACGACGCCGCCCGCCTCCGTCACGAGGAGCGCGCCGGCCGCGGTGTCCCACGGCGACAGCCCGAACTCGAAGAAGCCGTCGAAGATGCCGGCCGCGACGTAGGCGAGGTCCAGCGCAGCGCTGCCGGCGCGGCGGATCGAGCGAGACCTCATGAAGAGAGCCCGGAAGATCGCGAGATAGCAGTCGATCTTGTGCTGCTGGCGAAACGGAAAGCCCGTCGCGAGAGCCGAGCCATCGAGGCCCGGGCGCCGCGGAACGCGCAGCCGTTGCCCGTTGCGAAACGCGCCCGCGCCCGCTTCGGCGGTGAAAAGATCCTTCTTGACGGGGTCCCACACGATGCCGGCCTCGAGCGCGCCGAGGAGGCCGCCGCGCGTGCGCGCGATCGAGACCGCCCAGTGCGGGAAGCCGCGTACGAAGTTCGCCGTGCCGTCGAGCGGGTCGACGATCCACGAGGGCGCCGTCTCGTTCGCGCCTGAAAGCCCCGTCTCTTCGCCGAGAAAGCGGTCCGTGGGGAAAGCGCCGAGGATGACGCGCCGGATGACGGCCTCGCTCTCGCGGTCTGCGATCGAGACGACGTCGTTGAGCGCCTTCTCCTCGACGAGCGCGGGATCGAGCCGCCCGAAGCGTTCGACGAGGACTTCTCCGGCCTCGCGCCCGGCCGCGATCGCGACGTCGAGCGGGCGGGAGCCGTTCAATGGAACACGGGCGGCTCGTCCTCTTCCGCCATCTTCTCGGAGGCGGCCTGGGCCTGCACCGACCCCGGGAAGCGCTCGACGATCTCCGCCCACACCTCGCGGGCAAGCCCGCGAACGCCCAGCTCCTCCGCGAGCTCGGCGCGCGACAGGAGATTCTCCGGCTCGTCCGGGCGCAGCGCCGAAAGAAACGTCACGGCGCGGAAACGGCCCGCCTCGTCTCCGGTTCGCTCCCGGCAGCCCGAGAGATTGCGCAGGACGCGCTCGAGGAGCGCCGGAATCTCCATCTGCCGGAGATACTCCGCGCGCCACGGAACGCGCCCGCCCGCGAGCGCCTTCACCTTGCGCCGGCAGTCATCGACCGTCAGCGGCACGCCTCCCGCGAAGGGATCGGCGAGGGTCCCGGGCGGGGGCCCGATGCGCACGACGAAATGTCCCGGGAGGCCGATGCCCGCGACCGGGATCCCCGCGCGGCGGCCCACCTCCATCCAGAGGACCGAGAGGAGGATCGGCATCCCCTTGTGCCGCTCGAGGAGTGGACCGAGGAGGACGTTGCGCGGGTCGTAGTAGTCGTCCTCGTCCCCGGCGAATCCCTGCTCCTCGGCAAGAACGCGCGCGAGGAGCCGCGCCTTCTGGAACGAGGAGCGCATCCCGGCCGCGCGCTCCCGCACCGCGGACGCGGCCGCGTCGAGGACCGATTCGGCCGAGCGGCGCGCGGCGGGCGTCGAGCCCTCGATTGAGAACAGCGCCCCGACGAGATCGTCGCGCCGCACCGCATCGAGAAAGGCGGTGAGATCCCGTTCGTCCTCGCGCGACCAGAGCTCCTTCATCGCACCACCTGGAATCCCATTCTAGCGGCCCGTCCTCGCGTCGTGATCGTGGGGCGCGGGCCCCGGCGTGCAGCGCGTCATCAATCATGGTGCGCGTAAACTGACAGGTTGGCCCCAAGGTGATCACCGCTCGCCCCCTCGCCCGGTGGGCCGGAGCCCATTTGCAGGCGCTGGGGCTGTCACTTCTTTTTGTCACTCTCGCGACAGCCATTCTCTGGTTCGTCACACTCTTCATTCCCGGTCGGCGGCAGGCGGCGATCGCCTCCTGGCGCCGGGACCTCGACCTCAGGGCCGAGATTCGGAAGGAGGCTCTCCAGCGGTACTTCGTCGACGGCCTTGCCGATGCCGAGACGCTCGCCGCCTTCCCGACGGCGCTCCAGTCCCTGGCCATGAAGGCGACCGGGGCCGGGCGCCCCGTAGCCGACTCGGGCTTGCCGGCCGTCCATCTCGAGGAGCTCTTTGGCGACTTCGTGCGGATCCACCGGGTCCTCGGCGTCGTCCTCTGGGATGCCGACGGGCAGCCGTGCGTCAAGAGCCGCGACTTCGTCCTCGAGCCCGCGTGTAAGGCTTCGGCAGGCGAAGTCCTCGCGTCGGGCACGCCCGCGACCGGGTTCCACATTCATGCGGGCATCGGCCCGATCCTGACCTTCTCCGCGCCGGTGCGCTTCGCGAACGGAGATGTCCGCGGCGCCGCGGTCGTCGCGGTGGATCCCAACGAGTGGCTCTACCCGCTCCTCGAGCAGCCCCTCGCCGGAACCGCTACGGGCGAAGCGTTTCTCGTCGGGCGGGATGGAGCCGACATCCTCTTTCTCTCCCCCCTGCACAACCGCCCGGGCGCGCCGCTCGGGTTCCGGCGCCCCTTCGCCGCGTCGGGACTCCCGGCGCGCGCCGCGCTCG
Organism: Thermoanaerobaculia bacterium; assembly: GCA_041482235.1. GTDB lineage: Bacteria > Acidobacteriota > Thermoanaerobaculia > UBA5066 > UBA5066 > Fen-183. Next base: position 2,498 of record JBGPDK010000028.1, read on the forward strand.
AGGGGTCCGAGTTCGTCGGGCCTCTCGTCGACTACCGGGGTGTACGCGTTCTCTGGGGGGGGCGGCGCATCCCGCCCTCGCCCTGGGCTCTCGTCGTGAAGATCGACGAAAAGGAGGCGCTGGCCGAGCTTCAGGCCGGGGTCCGCCGGACGGCCCTCGCGTGGGGATCGCTCGCCGTCGCTTTCCTGGGAACCACCTGGGGGGTGTGGCAGATGCGCGGGCGAAGGCAGGCCTCGGCGCTGGCGCGGAGCGAGGCGAGGCTCCGCGGGCTGACCGAAGAGCTGGAGAGCCGCGTCGAGACGAGGACGGCCGAGCTGAAAGCGGCCAACCGCGAGCTGGAAGCGTTCTCCTATTCCGTCTCCCACGACCTCCGCGCGCCGCTGCGTGCCGTGGACGGCTTCTCGCGGATCCTGCTCGAGGATCATGCGAAACAGCTCGACACGGACGGGAGGCGCCTCCTCGGCGTCGTCCGGTCCAGCACGCGGCAGATGGGACAGCTCATCGACGACCTCCTTTCCTTCTCGCGGATCGGCCGGCAGGAAATGACGCGGACAGGCGTCGACATGATGGCGCTCGCACACGCGGCGTTCAGGGATCTGCTGGCCGCGGATGAAAGGGTCTCCTTCACCGTCGGCCCGCTCCCTCACGCCGACGTAGATCCGTCCCTGATGAGGCAGGTCTGGACGAACCTGATCTCGAACGCGCTGAAGTTCACACGGCCGAAAGTGGAGCGCGTCATCGAGGTCGCGGGGCGGACCGAGCCGGGCCGCGTCGTTTACTCGGTGAAGGACAACGGCGTCGGCTTCGACATGGCCTATTCGAACAAGCTCTTCGGCGTCTTCCAGCGGCTCCACTCGAGCCACGAGTTCGAGGGGACCGGCGTCGGCCTCGCGCTGGTCCAGCGCATCGTCCACCGGCACGGTGGCGAGGTGTGGGCGGAGGGGAAGGCCGGCGAGGGCGCCACCTTCTCGTTCAGCCTGCCCCGCCCGGGAGGTTCCTCGTGAGTGCTTCGAGAAGCGTCCAAATCCTGCTGGTCGAGGACAACCCCAACGACGCCGAGTTGACCCAGCGCGCGCTGAAGAAGGCCCGCGTCGCGAACGATGTTCACGTCGTCCGCGACGGAGCCGAGGCCCTCGAGTTTCTCTTCGGAGAAGGGGCGTACGCCGGCCGCGCCGGGTCGGCGCTCCCCCGGGTCGTCCTCCTCGACCTGAAGCTCCCGAAGGTGGACGGTCTCGAAGTGCTCCGGCGCGTCAAGGCAGACGAGAGGACGAAGCTGATCCCCGTCGTCGTCCTGACCTCGTCCCGCGAGGAGAGCGACCTCGTGGCGAGCTATCACCTCGGCGCGAACAGCTACATCGTGAAGCCCGTGGACTCGGACAAGTTCTTCGAGGCCGTGCACGAGGTCGGGCTCTACTGGCTCCTGCTCAACGAGCCGCTTTACTGAGCCATGCCTGCAATGCGGATCCGGATCCTCCACGTCGAAGACGTCCCCGCCGACGCCGAGCTGGCCGAGCGCGAGCTGCGACGGGCCGGATTCGAGCTCGACATCCGTCGGGTCGAGACGCGGGAGGCGTTCCTCTCCGCGCTCCAGGACTTCGCCCCGGACCTGATCCTCTCGGATTACAGCCTTCCGGAGTTCGACGGGATGCAGGCCCTCCGCCTCGCAAAGGAGCATTCCGCGGAGACCCCGGTCATCATCACGACCGGCTCCGTGAACGAAGAGACCGCGGTCGAGTGCATGAAGGCGGGGGCGGTGGACTACGTCCTCAAGGAGCAGCTCGGCCGGCTCGGGACCGCGGTGCGGTCGGCGCTCGAGCGAAAGCGGCTCGAGGAAGACCGGCGGCACGCCGAGCAGGCCCTGCGAGGGAGCGAAGACCGCTATCGCTCGCTGTTCGCCACCAGCCTGGACGCCGTGCTGTTGACGACGCCCGGCGGCGAGATTCTCGCCGCCAACGCCGCCGCCTGCCGGATGTTCGGGCGTTCCGAGGAGGAGCTGATGCGCGGCGGGCGGGACGGCGTCGTGGACCGCTCCGATCCCCGCTTGCCGGCTGCTCTGGAGGAACGGGCCCGGACTGGCACCTTCCATGGCGAGATCGACTTCCTGCGAAGAGATCGGACGAAGTTCACGGGCGAAATGTCCTCGGCGGTCTTCATGGACCGGCACGGCCAGCCGCACACCAGCATGGTGATTCGAGACGTCACCGACCGCAGGCAACTCGAGGCGCAGCTCGTCCAGGCCCAGAAGATGGAGGCAGTGGGCCGCCTCGCAGGCGGTGTCGCCCACGACTTCAACAATCTCCTGACGGTCATACAGGGTTACGCGGAGTTGCTCGGGGCGTCTCTCGCCAAGGATCCGGAGCGCAGCGAGAGCATGGGCGAGATCGTCCGGGCGGCCGAACGGGCCGCGGCCTTGACTCGGCAGCTCCTCGCATTCAGCCGGCGGCAGGTCCTCGAAATGCGCGTCCTCGATCTCGGCGCGGTCGTCGCCGACACGGAAAAGATGTTGCGGCGCCTGATCGGCGAGAACATCGAGGTCATCGTCGTGAAGCCCGCGACGCTCGGCAGCGTGAAGGCGGACCCCGGGCAGATCGAGCAGGTTCTCCTGAATCTCGCCGTCAATTCCCGAGACGCCATGCCCGGAGGCGGCAGCCTGACGCTCGAGCTGGCCGATGTGACTCTCGACGCGCCGCTCACGACCTCGCACGATTCGATTCCGCCCGGACGGTACGTCGTCGTATCGGTCCGCGACACGGGAAGCGGGATGGACGCCGAGACGCTCGCACACATCTTCGAGCCCTTTTTCACGACCAAGGAAAAGGGGAAGGGGACGGGCCTCGGCCTCGCGATGGTGTACGGGATCGTGAGGCAGAGCGGCGGGTACGTGGATGTCGCGAGCACGCCGGGCGCGGGGACGACCTTCCGGATCTATCTGCCGCGGTCCGCCGGGTCGATGACCTCGGGAATACGGCCGTCCGTTCAGTCCCGCCACGGGACGGAGACGGTCCTCCTCGTCGAGGACGAGGCGGCGGTCCGGAATCTCGCTCGAACGGTTCTCGAGCGCAAGGGGTACGTCGTCCTCGCCGCCCAGGATGGGGCCGGGGCGCTCGATCTCATCGACAAGCACACCGGCGTCATCCATATCCTCCTGACCGACCTCGTGATGCCGGGGATGAGCGGACGCGACGTGGCTGCTGCCGTTCGGGCGCGCCGTCCATCCATCAAGGTGATCTTCATGTCGGGATACACCGCCGACGTCCCGACGGAACTCGGCACGGAAGGCGCGGCGGCTTTCCTCTCCAAGCCGTTCAACGAGCACGCGCTGACGTCGAAGCTTCGCGAGGTGCTCGACACACCGGGCCCCTAAGCTCGTATCAGTGCCGCTTCACGATCGAGTCGAGGATCATGAGGAAGGCGCTCTGCTGGTTCGGCTCGGTCTTGTTGATGACCGCGAGGCAGGAGCCCTCGGGGAAGAGCTGGTGGAGGTCCTCGGCGGGCCGGCTCGACAGGATCACGATCCGCCGGCAGGCGACGCCGCGACCCTTCGCGAGCTCGAACAGCTTCCGCCCGCCGAAAAGCGGCAGCTCGAGGTCGACGAGGAGAAGGCTCACGTCTTCTCCGAGCGCGTCGAGCGCGGCGATCGGATCCCTGTAGGACTCGAAGGAAACGGCCGGCCCGTACCGGCACGCGAGGACGGCGCGCCAGGACTCCGCATAGAGCGCGGACTCGTCCACAAAGACGACGCGCTTGGGCCGTCCGGCGGCGATCGTCGCGTCTTGAGAGACCGGCCGGAGATAGGAACCGCTCAACGGCCGCCCGCTGTCGCGCCTGCGCCCCGCGCGAAGACCTCGAGCCCGGCCACGAAGGTCCGCTCCACGCGCCCGCGCAACGTGCGCGCGGTCCACGGCGAGTTCTTCGAACGGCTCACGAAGCCGTCGGGCGTCACGTGCGTCGATTTCGTCGTCGAGAAGACCACGACGTCGGCGGGCACTCCTTCGGCGAGTGTGCCGCCCGGGAGACCGAAGACGCGTGCGGGCGCCGTCGACAGCACCTCGACGAGGCGCGTGAGCGTGATCGCGCGCGGGACGAGGAGCGCGTCCACGAGAACGGGCAGGGCTGTCTCCAGCCCTGTGACGCCGAAGGGGGCATCCTCGAACTCGAGGGCTTTCTCGTCCTCGTGGTGGGGCGCATGATCGGTCGCAACGGCGTCGATCGTCCCTTCCACGAGCGCGGCGACGAGGGCCAGGCGGTCGGCTTCGGACCGGAGCGGCGGGTTCATCTTGAAGCGCGTGTCGTAGCCGGATCGCGCGACGTCCTCGTCCGTGAGCGTGAGGTGGTGTGGCGTGACTTCGCACGTCACCGCCACGCCGGCCCGCCGCGCGGCGCGAATCGCCTCGAGGCTCTCGTGCGTCGAGACGTGCGCCACGTGGAGCCGCGCCTTCGTGAGCGCCGCGAGCTGCACGTCGCGCGCGACCATCGCGGACTCGCCCACGTTCGGCCAGCCCGGCAGCCCGAGGCGCGTGGAGGCCCAGCCTTCGTTCATGACGCCCCCTCCCACCAGGGACGGGTCCTCCTCGTGGACGACGACCGGAAGGCCGAACATCGAGGCGTATTCGAGGGCGCGTCGCATGAGCATGCCGTTCGCGACGGGCTTCCCGTCATCAGAGACGGCGACGATGCCCTCGGCCTTCATCGAGCCGATCTCGGCGAGCTCGACTCCTTTGAGGCCTTTCGAGACGGCGCCGATCGGGTGGACGCGCACGACGGCCGTCTCGTGGATGCGGCGCACGAGGAACGCGACGGTCGGCGCGTCGTCGAGCACGGGCATCGTGTTCGCCATCGCGCAGACGGTCGTGAAGCCACCCACCGCGGCGGCGCGCGTGCCGGTCGCGATGGTCTCCTTGTATTCGAACCCCGGCTCGCGGAGGTGCGCGTGGAGATCCACGAAGCCCGGCGCGACGACGAGGCCCGCGGCGTCCACCACGTCGGCCCCCTTGGCCGCGATCCTCTCGTCCACCTTCGCCACGATCCCGTCGCGGAGGAGCACGTCGAGCGTCTGGTCGAGGTTGCGGGACGGGTCCACGACGCGCCCGCCCCGGAGGAGGATGGCGTCACTCATCGCCGCTCGCTCCGATCAGGAGATGTCGAGCGCGCGATCCGCGCGAGCGATCGGCGCCGATCCGCGACATCATGCGTCTTCCCCGCTTGCGCCGATCAACAAATACAGCACGGCCATGCGCACGGCGACGCCGTTCTCCACCTGATCGAGGATCACCGAGTCCGGCCCGTCCGCCACCGCTGAGTCGATCTCGACGCCGCGGTTCATCGGGCCCGGGTGCATCACGATCGCGTCTTTCTTCGCGAGGCGAAGCCTCGCGGGGGTGAGGCCGAACAGCTCGAAGTACTCCTTGTCGGACGGGAAGCCGAGGCCGCCGCCGCGCTCCTTCTGGACGCGCAGAATCATGACGACGTCGGCTCCTTCGATCGCTTCCTCGATGCGCGTCACGACGCGTGCGCCCGTGCGCTCGATCTCGACGGGCAGGAGCGTCGCCGGGCCGAAGAGCGTGACACCCGCGCCCATCTTCGTCAGGAGCGACACGTTCGAGCGCGCGACGCGGCTGTGCGAGACGTCGCCGCAGATCGCGACCTTCAGGCCCGCGAGCGTGCCTTTCGCCCGGCGGATCGTGAAGGCGTCGAGCAGGGCCTGGGTAGGATGCGCGTGCGCGCCGTCGCCCGCGTTCACGACGGCACACGGCAGGTGGCGCGCGAGAAGGTGCGGGGCGCCCGCACGCTGGTGCCGGATGACGATCGCGTCCGGCGCCATCGCCATGAGGTTCCTTCCGGTGTCGAGCAGCGTCTCGCCCTTCGCGACCGACGTGCCCGCGGCCGAGAGGGCGATCGAGTCGGCCGAGAGCCGGCGCTCCGCGATCTCGAACGAGAAGCGCGTCCGCGTGGAGTTCTCGAAGAAGAGGTTCGCGACGAGCTTGCCGCGAAGCGTCGGGACCTTCTTGATGGAACGCTGGTTGATCTCCCGCATCGACTCGGCGGTGTCGAGAACGAGCCGGATGTCGTCCTCGGTGATCGACTCGACGTCGAGAAGATCCTTCCTGGAGAACGTCGGGACGCGCGGGACGGCGGGCACCGGGGTTCCGCCTTGTTTCGTGGTCACCCGTCCGCACCAGCCCGCTTCTTCGCGCGCCGGCGAGCCGGCCGTTTTGGACGGGCCGCCGCGATCGGGGCTCTCGGCGCCTTCCGCCGGACCTTCGGCTCCGCCTCGCGATCGAGAAGCCAGACGTCGTCGTCGCCGTCCGTCTCCCGAAACGTGACCGAAACGATCTCGGTCGCCGAAGTGGCGATCCTCTTGCCGACGAACTGCGCCTCGATCGGGAGCTCCCGCCGGCCGCGGTCGACGAGGACGGCGAGGAGGATCTTCCGCGGCCGGCCGAAGTCGAGGATCGCGTCCATCGCGGCGCGCACCGTGCGCCCGGTGAACAGGACGTCGTCGCACAGGATGACCGTACGGCCCTCCACGGGGAACGGAATCTCCGTCTTCTTCAGGACGGGCGACGCCGCGATCGTGGAAAGGTCGTCGCGATAGAGCGTGATGTCGAGGAGTCCGACGCTCACCCGCACGTGCTCGGTCCGTTCGATCTCGGCGGCCAGACGCCGGGCGAGCGGTACGCCCCGGGTGCGGATTCCGATCAGGACGAAGCCGTCGGTTCCCCCCTCGGCCTCGACGATCTCGCGCGCCATCCGGGCGATGGTCCGCCCCTGGCCGGTGCCATCGAGCAGTCTGAGCTTCCGGTAGGTTCCCGCAGCCTCTCCCATGAGCGCGCGCGGACCTTATACAACCGATTCGGCGGCGTCAAACGGACCTCTTAACATAGCCACGCTGATGTCCGCCCTTCGCCGGATTCGCTTCGCCTCTCTTGCCGCCCTCCTCGTGCTCGGCGTCGCTCTCGGATACCGGCTTCGAATGCACGAGGGGCTCGTCCTGTCGAACGGCGTGAAGTCGCGCTTCTGGCCCTGGGCGCCGGCTCTCGGGGCGCGGAAGCTCGAAGCTCCGGCGCTCTCGGATCCCGTCTGGCAGTTCGTGCCCTGGCTCCAGCTCGCGCGCCGTGAGATCGCGGCGGGTCGGCTTCCGCTCTGGAACCCGTATCAGGACGGGGGCGTCCCGTTGCTCGGCAATTCGATCTCCGCGCTGGGCTCCCCGCTCCTCTGGCCCGCTCTCGTGTTCGGAGTCCGGCCGGGATGGAACGTCTCCCTTCTCCTTCGCGCCCTCCTTGCGGCGGCCGCCGCGTTTCTGTGGCTTCGGGATCGCGGGCGGTCGCGCCCGGCCGCCGGGCTCGGCGCGCTCGCCTTCGCGCTTTCCGGGCCCTTCGTCGCCTGGCTGGAACACCCTCAGACGCTCGCGGCGTCGGCGGTGCCCTTCCTGCTGCTCTTCGGAGGGCGTCTCGCGGAACGGCCCATGCGAGGCGATTTCGCGGGCCTCGTCGTCGCGACATTCGTCGTTCTCTCGGGGGGTCATCCGGAGACCGCGCTCATGGCGGCTCTCCTCGCCGCGGCGTACGCGGCGTTTCGCGGAGGGACGGTCGCCGCGCTCCGTTGGCCGGCCGCGGCGGCGCTTCTCGGAGGCGCTCTCGCCGCTCCGCTGCTGCTGCCCTTTTTCGAGTACTACGCCTCGAGCTCCGCGAGGCTCGGGGAAGGACGACATCCTTTCGTCCTTCCCCTCGTCGCCCTCCGCCGTTTCGTCCTGCCCGACGACCCGCACTCGCATCCGATCGAGGCGGCCGCGGCCGTGTCCCTCGCGGTTCTGCTTCTCGTGCCGTTCGGCCTGCGCGGCCTGAGACGCGACTCCGAACGCCGGTTCTGGGCGGGGGCGGCCTTGATTCTTCTCGCGATCGCCTACGGAGGACCTTTCGCGCGGGCTCTCGCGGAAGGCACGAATCTGTACCTGTCCCGCGTCCTGCTCTTCCTGCCGCTCGCCTTCGGTTTTCTCGCGGCTGCGGGACTCGACGACCTCCTCTCCCGGGCGGAGGACGCCGGGCGGGGAGCGCCGGCTCGCGCGGGCGCCTGCGCGCTCGCGGCCGTCGCGGCGCTCGAAATGCTCGTCTTCGCCGGCCACGTCCACGCCGTCACGCGGGCGCCCGTCCTGACGCCCATTACGCCGCTCCTCGCGCGGCTCCGGGAGGAGGCCGGGTCCTATCGTGTGCTCCCTCTCCACACGTTTCTTCCGACGAACACGGCGACCGACCTCCAGCTCGAGGATCTGCGCGGCTACGACGCTCTCGCTCCGAGCGCCTGGCGCGCCCGGCGGGAGGACATCGGCCGCTTCCGCGACCTGCCGAACACGCGAGACGTCGTCGAGCCCTGGGATCTCGCGCCGGGAGGCGCGGCGCTCGATGCCTGGAGCGTGAAGTATCTGCTCCTGCACCCACAGTTCGCCTTCGGGGCCCCGGAGCTGAACGCCCGCCTCGGGTTGGACATGGTGGAGGTCTATTCCGGGCCGGACGGAAGAATCCTCGTGAATCGCCGCGCGAGGCCGCGCGTGAGGCTCGAAGGGGCGCTCGGAAGCGCCCGTATCGTCTTGCGCACGCCGACCCGCTGGACGATGCTGACGGAAGCCTCCGCTCCGTCCAGCCTCGTCGTCGCGAATCCGATGTTCCCGGGCTGGCGGGCGAGAGTCGACGGGGCTCCTTCGCACATCGAGTCGAAGGCCGGCGACCTCATCCGGATTCCGGTTCCCGCGGGCACCCACGAAGTCGTTCTCGAATACCGCCCGTCGTCTTTCCGGCTCGGGCTCGGGATCGCGGCCCTCGGCGCCGTCCTCGCCCTCGCCACGGCGCGTGGCCTTCCGTCAGCGTGACGCCGGCGAAAACGGCCACGACTGCGGAGGAAGATCAAGCTCTCGCTCCCGCCGGGCGAGGAGGCGCGGCTGCGGGGTCCCGGTCCGGGCAATTTCCTTTTCGAGGGTTCCGGGCCGCTCGAAGTAGACATCTGCTATGTACGCGCGCTGGAGGAGGAAGGAGGGAGACGGAGAAAGAAGAGAGATTTGCTTAGAAAGAAAGAGTCCGAGGGCCATGTATGCCGCTGCGCCACAGAGAAATGCCAGCGCCGATCCCCTCTTCCCTTCTAAGAAGATCTTCTTCTCTCTTTTCCCTTCGAAGAGAATCTTCTCTTCCGTCTTTCCTTCCAAGAAGAAATACACGGCAGCACACACGATCACCGGCAGCGCGAAGCGCGCGAGGCGAGGCGCGACGAGGTGCAGCGCATTCGGCGCCGTCATTCCTCTCTCGAGAAAGAACGCCGCAAACGAACCCCAGGGCAACGCGAATCCGGGAGGGACGAACGGGAACGCGAGCGCCGTCGCACAAACGGCGAGTGTCGAAGCCCCGACGAGCGCGCTCTCGAGAAATCCCCGCTTTCCAAATGCAAGGGGGAAGACGAGGAACGGCAGCGCTGCCACGAGGTACCGCGGCCCCACCGTGAAGCCGCCGTGCCAGTTCGGATAGCCCGCATAAAGAAGGAGGAGCGAGAGGGGGGCGAGCGCGAGCGCGAGGCGGGCCTCGCGCGGCAGCGCGTCGCGGGACGCCCGAAACGCTCCGGGCCACAGCAGGAGAAACGGCGAGAAGACGAGAAGTCCCTTCGACGGGTCCGCGAGCAGGCGAAGCGCGATTTCCGGAGACGGCAGGGAGATTCCGAAGAGGCCCGCCGACGCGAGCGACCGGAAACCTGCCGCACGCTCGTGAGCCGAGGACAACTCGAAGACGCCCCCGTAGCAGGCGAGATCGTACGCGCCGAGCGCGACCGCGAACGGCGTGCCCCCGGCGGCCAGGGCGAGAGCGCGCCGCGGCGCCGGAATCACCGCGCAGAGCGCGAGCACGCCCGCAGGCACCGCTGCCGGGTACTCGGAGAGGACAGCGACGCCGAGGAGCGCGCCCGCGAGCACGTCGCGGCGGAACTCGCGGGACGCATCTCCCGGAAGGAAGAGCGCGACCCATGCCCCAAACAGGCAAGCCGCCACGAGCGCATGCGAGAAGAGAAGCAGGCCGTAGGCGAAGAGGGGCGTACCGAAGAGGAGCGCGAACGCCACGGAAGCGGCGCGCGAGGCCGACGCCCCGAATCGCACCGCGGCGCGGAAGAGGACGAGCGCGAGAAGTACGGCGGGCAGGGTCGCGCCGAAGAGGCGCATGGCCCACAGGACCGGGCGCATCGAAGAAGCCGACGGAGGGCCCGCGAACGCGCGCGCGAAGAGGTACCCGGGCAGGGCGACGAGCGCGGCGCCGGGCGCCTTGTTCGAGAAGACCCGCCCGTCCTTCTCCGAGACGTCCTCGAAAGCCGGCCCGAGGAGCGGCAGGACGGACGAGATCTCGGGCGTGCCGCGCTCGACGAGAGACGCCGCGAGCGCCCACCGCGTGAATTCGTTCGGCGAAAGAAAATGCGGGAAGACGGGCACGGCGAGAAGCGCCAGAAGGGCGTACAGCCCCACGACGGCCCCGGCCTTCGAGCGCATCGCGTCAGTCTCGCACAGCCGCCGTGCAGAATGCGCCGGATGGACGCCGCGGATTTCGACTTCGCGCTGCCGCCGGAAGCGATTGCCCAACGGCCCGCGCCGCGCGGCACCGCCCGGCTCATGACGCTGGACCGCGCGACGGGTGCGTTCGCGCACCGCTCCATCGCCGACCTCCCGTCGCTGCTGCGCCCGGGCGACGTCCTCGTCCTGAACGACACGAAGGTCATCCCGGCGCGGATTTTCGGGAAGGACGAGAAGGGGCGAGGAACGGAGTTCCTGCTGGTTTCGAAGATTCCGGAGGGACCGGGGATTTCGGATTTTGCTTCGAACGGGGAAGAGGGGCAGGAGCTCTGGCGCTGCCTCGCAAAGCCGGGGAGGCGCGTGAAGGCCGGAAGGAGATATTTCTTCGAAGGGGGATGGGAAGCCGAAGCGTTCACGAGTGTCGCTCCGGCGCTCGCGGAGCCTCATTCACCTTCTAGGAAAAACGGCGACTCGGCACACGCAGATGCCGGCCCCTACGTACTGCGGTTCACAAAGAACGGGGGCAAAGAGAATCTCCTCGACGACCTTCCCTCGCTCGGCTCCACTCCCCTGCCCCCCTACATCCACCGCCCCGGCGGCGTCGCGGACGCGCAGGACGCGATCGACTACCAGACCGTGTTCGCTGATCGCCCCGGCGCGATCGCGGCGCCCACCGCGGGCCTCCACTTCACGGAGGAGCTGCTCGCCGCCGTGGCGGCGCGGGGCGTCGAGATCGCGCGCGTGACGCTGCACGTCGGCCTCGGCACGTTCAGGCCCGTGAAGGCGGCTCGCGTCGAGGAGCACAGGATGGACTTCGAGCGCGCGGAGATCCCCGCGGAAACCGCTGAACGCGTGAACCGCGCGAAACGCGAGCGGCATCGCGTCCTCGCGGTCGGCACGACGTCCGTGCGCACGCTCGAAGCCTCCGCTCGCGCGCACGGCGGCGCCGTCGCCGCCGGCGCATTCGAGACGGATCTCTTTCTCGTGCCGGGCGCGACGTTTCACGTCGCGGACGCGCTCCTGACGAACTTCCACCTCCCCCGCTCGACGCTCTTGATGCTCGTCTCGGCGTTCGCGGGCAGGGAGCACGTCCTCACCGCCTACCGCGAAGCCGTCGTGAAGGGCTATCGCTTTTTCAGCTACGGCGACGCGATGTTCATCTCGTGACCGCAGACCGGCGGGATGGATCCCCGCCGTCGCACGAAAAAGAAGGCGCGGGCCGCGGGGCCCGCGCCGGCATTCCGGGAGGACGGCTCGTCAGTACGCCTGGAGGTATTTCTCCACTTCCCAGGGGTGGACGCACGCGATGTACGTCTGCCACTCGGAGCGCTTGGCCTCGATGAATTTCTCGACGACGTGCTCGCCGAGCGCGTTCTTGAGGAGGTCGTCCTTCTCGAGGCAGTCGAGCGCCTCGGACAGGTTTCCGGGGAGGACGTCGATCTTCAGGCGTTTCTTCTCGCGTGCCGACATCTCGAAAACGTTCTGGTTCACGGGCTCGCCCGGGTCCAGCTTGTTCTTCACGCCATCGAGGCCAGCGGCGAGCATGACGGTGAACGCGAGGTACGGGTTGCACGACGGGTCCGGCATCCGAACCTCGCAACGCGTGCCCATGCCGCGGCGCGCCGGGATGCGCACCATCGGCGAGCGGTTGCGCTCGGACCACGCGACGTTCACGGGCGCTTCGTAGCCCGGCACGAGCCGCTTGTAGGAGTTCACGAGCGGGTTCGTCACGGCCGAGATCGCGCGCGCGTGCTTCAGGATGCCGCCGATGTAGTTCATCGCGAGGCCGGAGAGCTGGTATTTCGCCTTCGCGTCGAAGAATGCGTTCTTCATGGACGCGCCGGAGCCCGTGATGAGCGACTGGTGGACGTGCATGCCGGAACCGTTCACGCCGAAAATGGGCTTCGGCATGAACGTCGCGTGAAGGCCGTGGTCCAGCGCGACTTTTTTCACGATGAGCTTGAACGTCGTGACCTGGTCGGCCGTCGTGACGGCGTCGCCGTACTTGAAGTCGATTTCGTGCTGGCCGGGAGCGACCTCGTGGTGCGCCGCCTCGACCTCGAAGCCCATCGCCTCGAGGTCGACGACGATGTCGCGCCGCGCTTCTTCGCCGCGGTCCACGGGCGTCAGGTCGAAGTAGCCGCCCTGGTCGTGCGTGTCGACGATCGGGTCGCCGTTCGCGTCGCGGCGGAAGAGGAAGAACTCCGCTTCGGGCCCGGTCATGAGCGTGTAGCCGAGCGCTTTCGCCTTGTCCATCTGACGCTTCAGCGTCTGACGCGGGCAGCCGGCGAAGGGCTTGCCATCCGGCTCGATGATGTCGCAGACGAGGCGGGCGACTTTTCCGTTCGGGTGCGGCCACGGGAAGATGCGGAACGTGTCGAGGTCGGGCACGAGGCCCATGTCGGATTCCTCGATTCGCGTGAAGCCCTCGATCGAGGAACCGTCGAACTGGATCTCGCCGTCGAGCGCCTTCTCGAACTGCGACCGGGGGACTTCCACGTTCTTGATAATTCCGAGGATGTCCGTGAACTGGAGGCGCAGGAACCGCACGCCTTGCTTGTCGCACTCCTTGAGAATCTCCGCTGCCTTCATGCCCATCTGGGTTTCCCTTTCTTCTTTTCGACTTTGGCTTTCGCCGGGCGGATTTTGAGGCCAGAAGTTGATTTCCTCCACGAAAATGAACCAAAATGCACAAGAAACTGTGCACGAATCGTATTAACGACTAGTCAGTCCTATTTATGTGGCTTTCCTTGGGGGCCCCTGATGCGAGGATTGCATCCATGAAGACTCCCTCGCGCGAGGCCGCCTGGGCCCTCCTGACTGAATTCACGCAATCCCAGCCGCTCCGCCGCCACGCGCTCGCGGTGGAAGCCACGATGAGGCACCTCGCGCGGTCCTCGGGAGTGACGGACGCCGGCGCGATCGAGACTTGGGGCCTCGTCGGGATGCTCCACGACTTCGATTACGAGAGGTACCCGACGGAGGCGGATCACGTCTGGCGTGGAATGGAGATCCTGAGGGATCGCGGCTGGCCGGAGGAGATCATCCGCGCGGTCGGCGGGCACGCGTTCTACACGAACATCGAGCGGAAAACGCCGATGGAGAAGGCGATTCTCGCCGCGGACGAGCTGACGGGCTTCGCCGGGGCGTGCGCGCTCATCCGCCCGACGAAGAAGATCGCGGACGTTCCCGTCGAATCCGTCGTCAAGCGGCTCAAGGAGAAGTCCTTCGCGCGCTCCGTGGACCGGACGTATGTGACGCGTGGAGCGGAAGAGTGGGGCGTGCCCCTCCCCGAGCTCGTCGCGCTCGTCCTCGCCGCGCAGGTCCCGATCGCGGACCGCATCGGTCTCGGAGGCGCGCCCGCGGCCGACCTGCCGGACTCCCCCGTCCCGCCGGAGCCGCCAGCGCCTTGAGATTCGGCTTCCGATAGAACCGAGCAGCCATGTCCGAAAACGGCTAGTTTTCAGCCGGCCCGGGAGTAGATTTCCGGCATGGATCTCGAGAACGCCGCCTGCGTAAAGGCGATCCAGAGCCGCGACGGCCGCTTCGCGGGCCGTCTCTTCGTCGGCGTCGTGACGACGCGCGTCTACTGCCGGCCCGGCTGCCCCGCGCCGCTCCCGAAGCCGAAGAACATGCGGTTCTACGCGTATGCCGCGGCCGCGGAAGACGCCGGCTTCCGGCCGTGCCGGCGCTGCCGGCCGGAGACCGCGCCCGGCTCGCCCGTCTGGGACGGCACGTCCGCGACGGTCTCGCGCGCGCTGAAGCGGATCTTCGACGGCGGCGGCCACGAGTCAGTCGAGGCTCTCGCGGAGCGTCTCGGCCTCGGCTCGCGGCACCTCCGGCGCCTTTTCGCGGAGCACGTCGGCGCTTCCCCCGCTTCGCTCCAGCGCACGCACCGCGTCCACTTCGCGCGCCGGCTGCTCGACGAGACATCGCTCCCGGTCGCCCAAGTCGCGTTCGCGGCCGGCTTCGAGAGCGTGCGCCGCTTCAACGACGCGATTCGCACGACGTTCCACAGCGCCCCGCGCGAGCTGCGACGAGCGTCGAAAGAGAGAGATCGCGCGCCTGCGACGGGAATGCGCCAGAAAACGTTGAACCTGAAGCTGCCCCTCCGCGCGCCGTTCGACGCGACGTCGCTTTTCTCCTTCCTCGAAGAACGCGCCCTTCCGGGAGTCGAGGCGATTCGCGGTCACGCTTATTCCCGGACGATCGAAAGCCGCGGGCGGGCAGGGGTCTTGACCGTCTCTCACGAGGACGGGCGGGATTTCCTGCAGCTTTCGCTGAATCTCTCGCCGGGCCCGGACCTCCTCGACCTCGTGCGCCGCGCGGGGCGCATTTTCGACGTCGACGCGGACCCGCTCGCGATCGCCGCCGTCTTGCGCCGGGATCCACTTCTCGCGCCGCTCGTCGCGGCCCGCCCCGGCCTTCGCGTGCCGGGGGCCTGGGACCCGTTCGAGCTGGCCGTTCGCGCGATCCTCGGCCAGCAGGTTTCCGTGCGCGGAGCGCGCACGCTCGCGGGCCGGCTCGTCGCAGCGTTCGGACGCCCGCTCCCGGGCGAAAGCCTGGACGGACTGACGCACGTCTTTCCGTCGCCGGCCGTTCTCGCGACGGCGGACCTCTCACGGATCGGCGTTCCACGCGCGCGCGCGGCGGCGATCCGGACGCTCGCCGGCGCCGTTCACACGAACAAGCTCGAGCTCGCCGCTCCCCGCGGTTTGGACGAACTCGAGCAGCGCCTCTGCGCGCTGCCTGGAATCGGGCCATGGACGGCGCAATACGTCGCGCTCCGCGCGTTCGGCGAGCCCGACGCTTTTCCGGCGGGGGATCTCGGCTTGCGCCGCGCGCTCGAAACCGCCGGTGTTCCGGCGGACGCCGCGGCGCTCCGGGCGCGCGCCGCGGCCTGGAGCCCGTTCCGCGCGTACGCGACGCTGCACCTCTGGAATTCGCTCGCCGCTCCCACCGGCAGAAACAAGAAGGAGACACGATGAAGCCCACTCCCCTTTTCTTCACCGAGCTCGACACGCCCGCCGGCGCGATCGTGTTCGCGCGCCGCGGCGAGCGGCTCGTCGCGCTCTCCTTCAAGGACCACTGGCCGCGGCTCCGAAAGGAGCTCGAGAGGCGCTTCGGCGCTCTCGAGCTCACGCGGGACGCGAACGGCGGGCAGGCCGGTCGCGCGCTCCGGCTCTACCTCGGCGGCGATCTCGGCGCGCTCAATGCGCTCGAGGTCGATACGGACGGGACGCCGTTCCAGGAGAAGGTCTGGTCTCGTCTGCGGCGGATTCCGGCCGGTGCGACGCTGTCCTATGCACAGCTCGCCCGCGCGATCGGGAAGCCCTCCGCCGTCCGGGCGGTGGCCGGCGCGAACGCGCGGAATCCGGTTTCGGTCGTTGTGCCGTGCCACCGGGTCATCGCTTCGGACGGGAAGCTCTCCGGCTACGGCGGAGGAGTGCCGCGAAAGCGCTGGCTGCTCGCGCACGAAGGGGCGATTCTGGCGTAGGAAGAAGATAATCTCCCGGTGACTCCCCTTTTCGTCGAGAACGCGCTCGTCATCGGGATGACGCGGCCCTCGGACGTGACGGCCAGCGGGCACATGCTCGTCGAAGACGGCGTGATCACGGCGCTCCACGGCGACGCGGAGCGCCGCGCGCGCGAGATCGCGGCCGCGGGACGGCCGCTCGAGCGCCTGGACGCGCGCGGCCTCTGGGTGCTGCCGGGCTTCGTCCAGACGCACATCCATCTCTGCCAGACGCTGCTCCGGAACGGCCCGGACGACCTCCCGCTCCTCCCGTGGCTGAAGACGCACGTCTGGCCGGGCGAGGCGGCGCACGACGCGGCGACGCTCGAGATCTCGGCGCGGCTCGGTCTCGCCGAGCTTCTCGCCGGCGGCACGACGGCGATTCTCGACATGGGCACGGTGCGCCACACGGATGCGGTTTTCCGCGCGGCAGAAGCGTCGGGCATGCGCGTCACGAGCGGAAACGCGCTCATGGACGACGTGGCCACGAATCCGCAAGAGCTCCGGGCGGGCACGGAGGAATCCCTCGCGGAGGTCGAGCGCCTCGCGAAGGCATGGCACGGCGCGGCCGGCGGACGGCTGCGCGTCGCCTACTGCCCGCGCTTCGCCGTCTCGTGCACGGACCGCCTCCTCCGCGGCGTGGCCGCGCGCGCGCGGTCGAACGGCTTTCTCGTCCACACGCACGCCTCCGAGAACGCGGACGAGGTCGCTCTCGTCGCGCAGCGGACCGGAAAGCGGAACGTGGCCTATCTCGACGAAGCCGGGATTTCCGGAAGCCACGTCGTCCTCGCGCACGTCATCCACACGGACGAGGCCGAGAGGGCGCTTCTCGCCGCGCGCGGCACGACGGTGGCGCACTGCCCGTCGTCGAACCTGAAGCTCGCTTCCGGGATCTGCCCGGTTCCGGAGTACCGCGCGCGGGGCATCCGCGTGACGCTTGGCGCGGACGGCGCTCCCTGCAACGACCGGCTCGACGCGTTCACGGAGATGCGCCTCGCCGCGCTGCTCCCGAAGGTTCGCCTCGGCCCCGCCGCGCTTTCCGCCTGGGACGTCGTGCGCATGGCGACGGCCGAGGGGGCGGCGGCACTCGGCCTCCCGACGGGCACGCTCGAGCCGGGGCGGGGGGCCGACTTCGTGCTTCTCGACCCGGGCGCGGCCTTCGCCGAGCCGATGGCCTGGCGCGACGACCCGTACGGACCTATCGTTTACAGCATGGACCGGTCGCACGTCGTCGCCACGTTCGTGGAGGGTATTCCGCGCTACCGCCGCGGGGAGCCCTTCCCTCTCAAACCAGCGGCCGCGGAGATCGGCTCGGCCGTCGCCGCGCTCAAGCGGCGCCGGCCTGAAGACACGAGGTGATCGCGATGCCGAAAAAGCCCGCCCTCCTCAAGAACATACTCGTCGGGACAGACTTCTCCGTCTGCGCCGCACGGGCATTCTCGTTCGCCGTGTCGCTCGCGTCGTCGCAGGGCGCGAAGATCCACATCGTGCACGTCCTCATCGAGCCCGTGCAGGCGTTCGACGTGGCGGGCGCGCTCCCCTACCTCGACGTGTCGACCCAGAAGGAATGGGAAGCCGCCACGAAGAAGCGCCTTGCGGCCGCGGTCGCGTCCGCCGAGAAGCGAGGGGTCTCGGCGACGTCGGAGTTCCTCTGGGGCCGCCCCTCGGACGTGCTCGTCGAGACCGCCGCGAAGACGAAAGCCTCACTCGTCGTCCTAGGCACGCACGGCCGAAACGCGCTCGAGAAGCTCCTCATCGGCTCGACGGCCGAGCGCGTCGTGCGCCTCTGCCCGGTGCCCGTGTTGACGGTCCGCGAGAAGCGCTGACGCGCCGTCGACCGTCCTCAGCCGTTCGGGGTCTCCCAGAGATCCTTCACGGCCGGGTGGTCCCACGCGATGCGCCATTCGTCGGGGTCCCTGGCGTCGAACGTGCGCGTCACGATGTAGAAGAGCGCGCAGGGGTTCGTGAGCGGCCGGTAGCCGTGCGCGATGCCCTCGGGGATCCGCACGAGGACATCGTGCCCGTCGCCGGCCACGATGACCTGCGTCCGGCCGGACGTCGGCGAGTCCTTGCGCACGTCGAAGAGGACGAACTTCGCCTTCGAAGGGGAGGGGCAGAACCAGATGTCCTGCTGCCTGAGGTGGTAGTGCAACCCCTTGATGTGGTTCTCGGCGTTCACGATCGTGAAGTTGATCTGCGCGACCGGCACGTCCTTGAAGAACGCCGCGAGCGCGTCGCTGCCGGGATGGTCGCCCTTCGCGCGGTAGATCTCCAGGAAGAACCCCCGGTCGTCGACGTGGCGCGAGAGGCGGTGGATCTCCACTCCCGCGATGGGCGTCTTCGTTTCGTAGGTTCTGGCTCCGGAGCGGAACTCGTCCGCGATGGCGCCCGGCGCGAGGGCCGGCAGGTGAGAAACCGTCATGGATGCTCCCTCTCCTCGACATTCTAAGGGGCCTTCTGGTGTATCTTCCGCGAAACATTCCGGTGCCGCGCGGTGCGGACAGGAGGGCGAAACGTGTCTCAGAACCCGCTCTTTGCGACGAAGTCCATGGAGCGCCTCATCGAGGAGATGAAGGGCGAAGACCGTCTCCGTCGCATTCTGGGACCTGTGCAGCTCACGAGCCTGGGCGTTGGGGCGATCATCGGCGCCGGCATCTTCGTGGCGACGGGCGCCGCCGCTCACAACGTCGGAGGGCCGGCGATCATGCTCTCCTATGTCGTAGCCGGCGTCACGTGCATCTTCGCGGCCCTCTGCTACGCGGAATTCGCGTCGATGGTGCCGGTCGCCGGCTCGGCCTACACGTACGCTTACGCGACGATGGGAGAACTCTTCGCCTGGATCATCGGATGGGACCTCGTGCTCGAGTACGCGGTGGGCAGCGCGACGGTCGCGACGGGCTGGTCCGGCTACTTCCAGAACGTGCTCTCGAAGCTGGGCGTCCAGCTTCCGCTCCTCGTCCGCGAGTCGCCGTGGCGCTACGACGCGACCGTCGGTAAATTCCTGTCGACCGGCTCTTACGTCAATCTCCCGGCGATCATCATCGTCGCGATCGTCACGGCGATCCTCGTCAAGGGAATCCAGGAGAGCGCCTCCTTCAACGCCGCCATGGTGATGATCAAGCTGGCCGCCGTGCTTTTCGTGATCGGCGTCGGCGTTTTCTTCATCGATACGGCGAACTGGCACCCGTTCGCGCCCTTCGGATGGACGGGCATCAGCTTCTTCGGCTACCACGTGGCCGGCCAGACCGACCCGGGCGGCTCGCCGATCGGGATGCTGGCGGGCGCGGCGATCATCTTCTTCGCCTACATCGGCTTCGACTCGGTCTCCACGCACACAGAGGAGGCCCGGAACCCGAGGCGTGACGTCCCGATCGGGATCATCGCGTCACTCATCATCTGCACCGTGCTGTATATCGCGGTCGTCGCGGTGCTGACCGGAATGGTCAAGTACAACGAGATCGACATCAACGCGCCCGTGAGCCGCGCCTTCCAGCAAAAGGGCATCGGCTGGGCCGAAGGCATCATCGCCGCGGCCGGCGTCGCGGGCATCACGTCCGTGCTGCTCGTCATGATGCTGAGCGGCCCGCGCGTCTTCCTGGCGATGGCGCGCGACGGCCTCGTGTCCCATGACTTCTTCGGTGCCGTCCACGAGAAGTTCCGGACTCCCTGGAAGTCCACGATCGCGATCGGACTCTTCGTCACGATCGGCGCGGGCTTCGCCCCGATCGACTTCCTCCTGCATCTGGCGAACATCGGGACGCTCCTAGCGTTCGTGATCGTCTGCGGAGCCGTTCTGATCATGCGTCGCACGAATCCGCGGGTCGAGCGGCCCTTCCGCTGCCCATGGGTTCCGTTCGTGCCGATCATGGGCATTCTGATGTGCCTTATGCTGATGTTCTCCCTCCCGACGGGGAACTGGTGGCGCCTCGGAGTCTGGCTGCTCATCGGCCTCGTAATTTATTTCTTCTACGGGCGGCACCACTCGGTCCTGCAGGTTGACCGGGACCGCGGAATTCCCGCCCACTGAGCCATGAAACGCGCGGTGCTCCTGATCCTCGTGGTCGGGGCGCCGCTCGTGCTGCTCTTCTTCCCGGAGCTTCGCCGGCGCATCGCGCACAAGATGCGGTTCCTGCTGCTTTTGTGGTCAGGGGCGGTGCTGTTCTTCGGGTTGATCGGGGCGCCGGGGAAAGAGAGTTTCTTGGAAAGAGCATGGGACTGGGACACGGCGACGCTCTGGCCGCTCTTCGGCATCGCGCTTTTCATCGCGGCGTTCGCTTCCGTCCTTCGCGATTTCCGCCTTTCTTCCCCTTCCAAGCAGGGCGCGAAGCGCCCGTAGAATCGCATCGTTTCCCATGCCGTTCTTCCAGGATCCGCCCCGCCTCACGAACCAGTACGACGACGACCGGGTTCTGAGGAGCTTCCTCGCCCGGAAGCTCCCGGACGAGACGCTTCGGGCCGTCGAGCCTTCGCTCCGCGAGATGGGCGCTCTCGCGGCCGGGCCTCTTTACGACCTCTTCCTCGCCGAGCCGGACGCCGTCCCGACGCTCACCGGCTGGGACGCTTGGGGCCGGCGGATCGACCGCATCGAGCACACGCGCCTCTGGAAGGAAGTGGCGCCGCTCGCCGCCCGGATGGGCCTCATCGCGCTCGCGTACGAGAGGCCGTGGGGAGCCCTTTCCCGCCTCCCGCAGATGGCGCTCGCGTATCTGCTCGAGCCCTCTTCCGGCGTCTACAGTTGCCCGCTCGCGATGACGGACGGCGCCGCGAAGACGCTCGCCCTCTCCGGAAACCGCGAGCTGAAAGACCGCGCCTGCCCGCGCCTGACGAGCCGCGATCCGTCCCGGGCGTGGACCTCGGGGCAGTGGATGACGGAGCGGACGGGCGGTTCAGACGTGGGCCTGTCGGAGACGGTCGCGAGGAGCACGCCCGAAGGCTGGCGGCTCTTCGGCACGAAGTGGTTCACGTCGGCCACGAGCTCCGAGATGGCGCTCACCCTCGGGCGTCCCGAAGGAAACCCGCCGGGCGGGAGCGGCCTCGCTCTTTTCTACGTCGAGGCGCGCGACGCCTCGGGCGCTCCGAACGGAATCGAGATCCTGCGGCTGAAGGACAAGCTCGGGACGCGCATGGTCCCGACGGCCGAGCTCCTCCTGAACGGAACGATCGCCTCTCCTGTGAAGGGCCTTACTGACGGCGTGAAGAACATAGCGCCCATGCTGACGATCACCCGGATGTGGAACGCGGTGGGGGCCATCGCCGGCATGCGTCGCGCGCTGGCGCTCGCGCGCGATTACGCCGGCCGGCGCGTGGCCTTCGGCGCGCCTCTCGCGGAGAAGGTGCTGCACCTCGAGACGCTCGCCGATCTCCAGGCCCTTTACGAAGGAGCGTTTTACCTCACGTTCCGTGCCGTCGAGCTCGTCGGGCGCGACGAGGTCGAAGGCCTCGGCGAGGAGGAGGCCGCCCTCTTGCGCCTCCTGACGCCGATCGTGAAGCTGACGACGGGAAAACAGGTCGTGTCCGTCGCGAGCGAGACGCTGGAGTGCTTCGGCGGAGCCGGCTACGTCGAGAACACCGGCCTGCCCCGCCTCCTACGCGACGCCCAGGTGCTGCCGATCTGGGAAGGGACGACGAACGTGCTTTCCCTGGACCTCCTGCGCGCGGCGGCGAAGGCGGGCTCTCTCGCGCCCCTCGCCGCCGAAGTCGACCGGGCCCTTCAGGGCGTCACGCACCCCGCGCTCGCCGCGGCCGGTGTCCGGGCCCGGGCCGCGGTCCGCCACGCGGGGATCTGGCTCGCGCGCGCAACAGATTCGGAGAGCCTCGAGGCCGGAGCCCGCCGCCTCGCGCTCACGCTCGGGCTCGCGCTCGAGACGGCGCTCCTCGCCGAGCACGCGGCCTGGGCGCTCGCGACGGAGCGGGACCCGCGTCCGGCGCACGCCGCGCGGCGTCTCTCACGCCTCGACATCGACCTCCTGGACGACGACCCATCGCCCGCCGAGGCGCGCGGCCTCGGCCGGGACGAACCGGCTCCTCTGGCCTAGCTGTAAAGGCTCAGGACGTTGTTCACCCGGGTATCCGGGGGAAACTGGTGGTGCGAAACATCAGTCAAGCCCTCGGAGGAACCCGGGATGAACTCGCATAGCAGAGCAAAGACGACCCCCCGAAGTCGAGAGCTATTAGTGGAAAGAGTCCAGGCCGAAGGCTGGAGCCGCCGGGAGGCGGCGACAGCCTTTGGCCTGAGCCTGCGCACCGCGGCTAAGTGGCTTCGGCGGTTTCGGGAGGAGGGCCTTTCGGGCCTGCAGGATCGCTCGAGTCGGCCGCACAGCTCGCCGAGGCGAACATCGGAGAGTCTTCGAAGAAGGGTGCTTGAGCTGAGGCAGAAGCGCCTGACGGGCCGTGAGATCTCCGAAACGATCGGCCTGCCGCGGGCCACGGTGAGCCGCGTCCTGCGCCAGGCCGGCGTGGGACGCCTGCGCTCACTCGAGCCTCCGGAGCCGCCGAATCGCTACGAGCACGAGCACCCTGGCGATCTTCTGCACATCGATATCAAGAAGCTGGGCCGAATCGTTGGGGGCCCCGGCCACAGGATTCACGGCGACCGCAGGACGAGAAAGCGAGGGGCGGGCTGGGAGCACGTCTACGTATGCATCGACGACCATTCGCGATTGAGCTACGTCGAGCCGCTCAAGGCCGAGAACAAGTACGTCGCCGCAGGATTCCTCGAACGGGCTATCG
The DNA here is from genome assembly GCA_041482235.1 of Thermoanaerobaculia bacterium. Lineage (GTDB taxonomy): Bacteria > Acidobacteriota > Thermoanaerobaculia > UBA5066 > UBA5066 > Fen-183. The sequence continues at coordinate 25,273 of JBGPDK010000028.1, forward strand.
CCTGGTACCGCGCTTCGGGCATTCAGCCTCGACGCCTTCTCACCGACAACGGAAAGGTCTTCAAATCAGGCCCATTCAACGAAGTCCTGGCGCAGGCCTCAATGCGCCACGGCTTCACTCGCCACTACCGCCCGCGCACCAACGGCAAGGCTGAGCGTTTCATCCAGACCATGCTCCGGGAATGGGCCTATCGCCGTTCTTACTCTTCCTCAGCAAAACGCCTTCGCGCTCTGCCGCGCTGGCTCCACTACTACAATCACCATCGCCAGCATTCCTCGCTCGGAGGTAAGCCACCGGTGTCCAGAGTGAACAACCTGTTTAGCCCCGACAGCTAGTCCCTGGCCTCGGGTGCAGAACAGGACCCGGGCGTTCGGAACAATCCCCGAAGAACCTGGTTGCCTGCGCGGTCCATGACCTCGATCCTCTGGATCCCCTGGACCATGTTCATGCCGCTCCGCAAGCACGCCTCGTGGCCAGGGCTCAGCTCGACCTCTCCGGCGCCGAGCTCGATCGCGAACGTCCCCGCCAGCGCGCCGTTCACGAAGACCCCGAAGATCGTGCCGTCGGGAACGCGGGCGTCCATCGAGACGCGGAGACGCTGCCGCTCCCCTTCGGCCCGGACTTCCGTCGTG
>JBGPDK010000029.1:0-25889 GCA_041482235.1 Thermoanaerobaculia bacterium
CGAAACCCACGCGCTTCCAGCAGCGCGCCCATGGACGCCGCGGCGATGCCCTTGCCGAGGCCCGAGACCACGCCGCCGGTGATGAAAATGTACTTGGTTCCCACGCTACACCTCCGCTGCGGCTACGAAGTTGAGTTCTTTCTTTCTAAGAATCTCTTCCACTCTTCTCGCGTCCTCGATCGTGTCCACGCCAATCGAGTCGCTCGCCGCGTCGAGCACCGCCATCGCCATCCCCGCCGCGAGCGCCCGGAGCTGCTCGAGGCCCTCGGCGCGCTCGAGGGGATGCGGTGGAAGCGACGTCCACCTCGCGAGCGCCTCCTTGCGGTAGCCGTAGAGGCCGAGATGCTTGAGCGTCGGCAGGCCCGGCTCGGGCCGCCGGCGGTAGGGGAGGGGCGACCTCGAGAAATACAGCGCGCGCCCGTCGTCGGCCCGCACGACCTTCACGTTGTTCGGATCACGAATTTGCTCGGCGTCGTCGATGGGCAGTGCGACCGTGGCCAGCGGAAACTCGGGATGGTCGAGGAGGAATCCCGCCACGCGGTCGATGTTCTCGGGGTCCATCATCGGCTCGTCGCCCTGCACGTTCAGCACGACCTTCACGTCGAGGTCTTTCACGGCCGCGAAGACCCTGTCCGTGCCGGACGGCAACGCCGGATCAGTCAACACCGCCCGGCCGCCCGCCGCTTCCACCGTTCGCGCGATCCTCTCGTCGTCGGTCGCGACGAGGACGAGCGAGACGCGCCCGGCCTGGAGCGCCTGCTCGAGAACCCGGACGACCATCGGGATTCCCGCGATCAAGTGGAGGGGTTTACCGGGAAAACGCTCGGCGGCGAAGCGGGAAGGGATGACGGCGATCGAGGAGAAAGGGGAGCTGGTCGCCGGCCGGTGCACGTTCGATATTAGCATCAGCGTGCGTGAACGCGTCAACGGTCACCGGCCCGCGTTCGCGGGTCGGTGACGACTTGAAAAGGAGTAAGAAGAGGGGATTCGGGGGAGCGCTCTATCCGGCCACGTTGTCGGCGCGGCCACCGTTGTCTTCGCTGGATTCCTCTTCGTCCACGAGATCGTGGAGCGGGAGTGCCGTCGCCTCGAGCTCGCCTTCCAGTTCGCGGATGCCTTCGCGGGCCGCCACGCAGTAGGAGTTCGACTCGTCGTACCCCGACGCGGCGACGACCTTCTCGTACGTGAGGAGGGCCTTCGTCGGCTCCTTCAGGGCGTAGTGGTACGTGTGGGCGACGGTCATGCGCGCCTGCAGGTCATAGGGGTTCAGGCGAAGGATCTTCGCCAGAAAGACGAGAGAGTCGTTGTAGCGTTCCTCTTCGAGCGCGACCTCCGCGCGGTGACGGTAGAGCGCGACCTCTTCCTCGAGCGTGAAGTCCTCGCGGGAGGACGCGCTGAACGGCGACCGGAAGGACCGGAACAGCTTTTCGATCATTCGCTCTCCTGACCGTTCCCGGGTTGTGGGAGTTGAGCTGTGACCCACGATATGTTGGGGAGAGATTAGAGCTAGCGATTGTGAAAATCAATAGAGATCCAGAAAAAAGAAGGGATTTCTTTGAAAGCACCTTACTAATTTCGGCTATAGCGTGTGCATAAGGTGATTAGCATGGCAAATATTAGGCAGGCCTAGCCCTTGGCCTATTTTCATTCGAGATACTAAATCCCTTATTCTTAATTACTTACGCCGATTCGCGGCATATTCCGCGGCGAGGAGGAAGCCTTCGCGTGACGCTGTCTCGGGGAAGAGCGATGCGATTTCGCGCGCCCTTTCCGCATGGGTCTCGACCATCTCGTGGGCGCGCCCCAGGGCGCCGAGGCGATGGACGATCTCGAGGATCTGTTCGGGCCTGACGGACGTGAAGCCCTGCTCGGCCACGACCGTTTCGACGAGCTTGCGCTCGCCGCGGGTCGCATGCGGCAGGCAGAGGATCAAGGGCAGGGTGAGCTTGCCTTCCCGGAGGTCGGAAAGGACCGGCTTGCCGAGGTCGGCTTCGTTGGCGGTGTAATCCAGCAAGTCGTCCTGGAGCTGGAACGCGATGCCGAGCGACATTCCATAGTCCCAAAGGCGTTCGCCCCAGATTTCGCGGCTCTCGCCGAACGCCTCCGTCACGAGGAACGACGGAATCTTGCACGCGCCCGCGAAGAGCAGCGCGGTCTTGCGGCGCACGATGTCGAGATAGCCCTCGAGCGTGAGGTCGAGAAGCCCGCGCCGCTCCGCGCCGATGATCTCGCCCTCGGTCATCCGGAGCGTCACATCCGACAGGAGGCGCAGGACGTGGAGGTCGCCCTCTTCCAGCGCGATCTCCATGGCCTTCATGTAGAGGAAGTCGCCGAACAGGACCGTCAGCTCGTTTCCCCACTGGCGGTTCACGCTCGGCCGGCCGCGGCGCAGCTCCGCGTCGTCGATGATGTCGTCGTGGACCAGCGTGGCCGTGTGGATGAACTCGATCATCGCGGCGTAGCTCACGTCGCGGTCGCCCTCGTAGCCGAGGAGATGCGACCCGAGGAGCAGGAGCGCGGGCCGGATCCGCTTGCCGCCGCCCTCGACGAGGTAGTCGCCGATGAGGGAGATCGTCGGGATTCCCGAACGCGTCCGCTCCTGGAGACGGGTCTCCACGAGCTTCAGCTTGCCCTCGATCGGCGCGAGGGCCGAGAGCAGACGCCTCCCGTTCTCCCGCTCTTCGGCGGGCAACGTGGCGACGAGGAGCCGGTCTTTCAGCGAGGTCTGGCTCATTTCGGCGGCGTGCATCTTACCGCCCCGCCTCGTTCTGCGCGGCGGGCCACTCCGGGGGCGTGAGCCGATCCCCCGAGGAGTCCCCGGGGGCGGGTTTTCAGCCCCGGAAGTTCGTGAACTGAAGCGGGATTCCGAAGTCCGCGCCGCGCAGGAGGGCGATGGCGGCCTGCAGATCGTCCTTCTTCTTGCCCGAAACGCGCAGCTGCTCGCCCTGGATCGCGACCTGCACCTTCAGCTTGCTGTCCTTGACGGCCTTCACGATCTCCCTCGCCTTTTCGGAGGGGATTCCCTGGCGGATCGTCACGGCCTGGCGCACGGAGCCCTTGGACGCGGGCTCGATCGTGCCGTAGTCGAGAGCCTTCAGGGACACGCCCCGCTTCGCGAGCTTCGTCTGGAGCAGGTCCGTCACGGCCTTCAGGCCGAAGTCATCGTTCGCCGTGAGCGTGAGCTCTTTGTCGTTCTGCTCGATTCCGGCGGCGGTGCCCTTCAGGTCGAAGCGCTGCGCGACTTCCTTCCGGGCCTGCGCAACCGCGTTCGCGACCTCGGGGAGGTTGACTTCCGAGACGACGTCGAAGGTGGGTTCGGCCATGGGCTCACTCCGAGAGGATCTTCGTGCCCTCGGGCGGCACGAGGGCGAAGTCCGAGTCCGAGTGCTTCGGCCCGGACATCTTCTGCGTGAAAGTGAAGGTCGTGCGGTTGGACGCGGCATCCACGAGGATGAGCCTCTTCACGTCGCCCGAGGCCGCCGCGAGGAGCGTAACCGACTTCGGGTCGCCGCCGGCGCGCGGCGTCAGTGTGAGCTCGGTCAGGCCGGCGTCGGTCGCAGCCGCGCGCGCGGCGAAACGGGCGAGAAGCGCTTCGGTCGACTCCAGGAACACGAGCGGCAGGCGCGAGCGCTCCTCGGGTCTCAGCGTCCGCACGACGAGCTGGCGGTCGGCCGCGACGAACTGGCGGGCGGCCTTGCCGTCGAACGTGAAGACCTTCCCCTCCGGCCCGTCGTAGTCGAAGCGAACGCGGTCGGGCGCCTGCAGGACGAGACGCCCGGTCTCCGGCGTGGTTTCCGCGAAGCCGGCTGGCGCATACGTCTGCACGAACGTGCAGCTCACGGAGGGAGAGGAGGAATAGGCTTTTCGGACGCTCGCGAGGATCGCTCGCGCGTCAAGCGACGCCGGGGCCGGCGGAGGTGGTGTCGCGGCCGGCTTCGCCGGCCGTGCTTCGAGGGTAAGAAGGCAGGCGAAAACGGCGACGCCGAACAATTTACGTCGCGCGGTCAGGATGCTCGAGGGTGTATTCACTTTCTAGGAAAATCTCTCTTTATCTTCTCTCAATGCCTGAAGTGTCTCTTCCCGGTGAACATCATCGCGATTCCCGCGGCGTCCGCGGCGGCGATCACGACGGCGTCCTTCACCGAGCCGCCCGGCTGGACGACGGCCGTGACGCCCGCCGCCGCGAGGACTTCGAGGCCGTCCGGGAACGGGAAGAACGCATCCGACGCCGCGACGGCGCCCACCGCGCGCGCGCCCGCCTTCTCGGCGGCGTCCCGGCAGGCATCCACGCGGCTCGTGCGCCCGCCGCCGATGCCGTATGTGGCGCTTTCGCCCGCCACGACGATGCCGTTCGAGACGACACCGCGCAGCACGCGGTTCGCAAAGGCGAGGGCGCGCCGCTCGGCGTCGTTCGGCGCGCGCTGCGTGACGACTTTCCACTCCGACGCCTCGTCGGGCGCGAGGTCGCCCTCCTGCACGAGGAGGCCCCCGTCGATGCCGCGCGCCTCGAGGCGCGGGCGCGGCCCCTCCTCTTTCGCGACGGTGAGGACCCTGAGGTTCGGCTTTTTCGCGAGGAGCGGTTTCGCGTCGTCCGCCACGTCGTGCACGACGATCACCTCGAGGAAGCGCGAGGTGAGCGCCGAGGCGGCCGCGGCGTCGAGCGTGCCGGTGTACGCGATCACGCCGCCGAATCCCGCGACGGGATCCGAGGTCCACGCGGCCTCGAAGGCGTCCGCCATCCCGGCCGCCGTCGCCGCGCCCGAGGGGATACGGTGCTTCACGATCGTGAGCGCGTTCTTTCCAACGACCCGCGAGGTGTAGAGGGCCGCGTCGGCGTCGAGAAGGTTGTTGTACGAAAGCTCCTTCCCCTGCACGAACCGGTAGTGCGAGAGGGCCGGAGCTGCTGCGGCGGCATCGGCGTAGAGCGACGCCTTCTGGTGCGGGTTCTCGCCGTACCGAAGGGGAGAAGCCAGCGAGTAGGAGAGGGACAGACGCTCGGGAAAGGTCTCGCCTTCCTCGGCCGAGAACCAGCGCGCGATCGCGGCGTCGTACGCCGCCGTGCGCCGGAAGGCCTTCGCGGCGAGACGCCGGCGCATCTCGTCGCCGAGCGCGCCGCCGTTCGCCTTCAGCTCCGAGGCGACGGCGGCGTAGTCCGAAGGGTCGCACACGACCCCCACGTGCGCGTGGTTCTTCGCCGCCGCGCGCAGGAGGGAGGGGCCTCCGACGTCGATCTTCTCGATGGCCTCGCGAAAAGCGACGTCCGCTTTCGCAACGGTCTCCTCGAACGGGTAGAGGTTCACGGCGACGAGGTCGATCGGGGAGACGCCGGCCGCTTCGGCCTCGCCCCGATCGCGCTCCTCGGCCCGGTCGAAGAGGATGCCGCCGAAGAGCTTGGGGTGCAGCGTCTTGACGCGCCCGCCGAAGACCTCTGGAAAGCCCGTCAGATCGGAGACGTTCGTGACGGGGAGACCCGCCGCCACGAGATGCGCGGCGGTGCCGCCCGTCGCGAGGAGGCCGAAGCGCATCCCGGCGAGGGCGCGGGCGAAGTCGACGAGGCCGGTGCGGTCGGAGACGGAAAGGAGCGCGAGACGTGGGCTATTCACGGACGACGTAGGGTCCTTTCGCGGCGGGATATTGCGTGACGGAGGAGGCGTTCCCGCCGGCCGTCTTCCAGACCCAGGCGAGGAGCCGCGTCGTGAGAGTGACGGCGGCGTCGTAGCGCTCGCGCGCCGTGGCCGAAGGAAGGGTCGCCGCCGCGAGCGTCTCGGGGGACGCGAAGGGATCCGCGGAGAAGCCGAGGAAGCGGCCGGCTGCGGACGTGTCCAAAGGCGCCGCGCCGCGCGGAGCGTGCGCGAGCGCGAGCTCGTGGACGATGCCGCCCGCCTGGTATGCGATCTCGTCGAAGGGCGTGTGGCGGCGGATCGCCTCCGCCAGAGAGCGGGCGCCGCGGGCCGCGGCCGCACGATGCGCGGCCGCGTCGCGGGTGCCCGCCTCGCCGGCGGCCGCGTCGCTCACGCCCTGCATGAGACGGCGGCTGTGCTTCGCGAGCTGGCTCTTGAAATCAGGAGGCGCGAAGGAGGCCGCGTCGGCCGCCATGCGCCTCTCGTCGGTCAACGCCCACCCCGTGCCGCGCGCGGGAGCGGAGGAGAGCGCGAGCGCGAACAGAACGGCGAGGGAGACGAGAAGCAGGCGGCGGTGCATCGCGGCGGGATTGTACGGGGCGACCGCTTCAGAAGATCTTCAGGAACGTGAGGCTCAGGACGACGCCGGTCTGGCCGCGGTTCCGGCCCGCGACGGGCGTGCCGGCGTCGAAGCGCACGAGCGTGGACCAGGGCCCCGGCACCTCGCCGGAGAGTCCCGCGCCGCTGAAATAGGCCCAGTCGAGTCCGGCGGCGGGGTCCTTGACGCGCGCGTCCTCGTAGACGGCCTCGAGGCGGAGCGCGTCGCCGAAGACGTACCCGTACGCGACCTTCGAGGCGATGGCCTCCTCCGCGCGCAGCGCGCCCGAGCGAAAGCCGCGCAGAGAGGTGCCGCCGAAGAACCCGAAGCTGTACTTCGAGAAACGGTCCGTGTTGCCCGAGCCGAGGTAGGAGATCGAAGTCTGGATGCGCTGAAACCGCGGGAGGTGGAAGTCTTTCGCGAGCTGGACGGAATACGTCCGGAACTCGTCCTTGCCGGGGTCGTAGTCGGGGTTGCCCGGCAGGCCCCACGGGTCCCAGCGCGAGCGCTTGTTCCACGCGAACCGCCCCGAAAGCGCCCAGCCGCGGAAGTCCCAGACGACCTGCCCTTCGAGGTGCGTGATCCAGTGGTCGGACGGAATGGAGAACGCGGCGGACGTCTCGGTGCTGTCGGCGGCGAAGTCGCGATGCGTCTCGCCGAGGGTCGCGGAGAGTTTCACGTGCCGGCCCAGGGGGACGCCCGCCTTGAAGTTCCCCGCGAACGAGCGCGACTTCACGCGCTGGCTCTTGTCTTCCGTCCCGTCCACGAACAGCGCGTCCGATCCGCGGATCGCGATGCCGAAGAGGTCGACGCCGGTGTCGATCGACGTTCCGAACAGGCGCGGCTGGTTGTACGAGGCGGCCAGGAGGACTCCGCCGAAGAAAACCTGCACCTGCTCGTGCCGCTTCCGGAAGTCGAGGTCGACGTAATAGATCCCGAGAAGCGGAAGCGGATAGTCGAAGGAGCTGTCGTAGAAGACACCGCCGAGGCCGAAGAGGTGCCCGCGCTTCGTGTCCTCGGTCACGGCGCGCCCGCCGTCCTTCGTCTTCTCGAGGTATCGCACGCCCTTTTCCGTATCCCTGACCATGACGTCCTGCGAGGCGAACGCGGCCTGGCGCTCGGCGACGAATCCCGGCGGGTCGAGCCGGACGTCCGAGAGCGTGCTCTCGCGCTCGACGACCGTCGTCCGCGAGAACGTCTTGAGGATCCACTGCCCGGTCGTATGCGTCGGAAGGCGCAGAGGCGGCCCGCCGTCGGGCGCAGGCACCTCGCCGAAGTCCGAGACCTCGTCCACCGCCTGGATCTCGGCCGTGAGGTTGAGCTGTCGCGTGCGTGTCCGGATGGCCGCGAAGTCCGCCTTCGCGACCCAGACCGTGCCGGCGTAAAGAGGCTTGGCGGAGGCCGCCGCGCGCGGCGTGAAGTCGAGCGCCCAGCAGGGGATGCCGTTCACCGTGTCCTCGCCCGCGAGCGTGTAGCCGTACGCGTCGTCGAAGGTCAGGGCGAGCGGCATGTCCGAGACCTTCTCGGGCTGGAGGAGCGGCAGCTCGGGGATCTTCCTTCCCTTCCAGCGCACGCCGTTGAAGTACGCCTCGGTCCACGCCCAGTCGTAGCCTCCGCCCTTTTCGTAGAAGAACAGCCCCGCGAGCGCGAGGTCGAACGTGTTGTTCAATTCCGCGAAGCGGAAGCGCATCGACATCGTGTTCCGCGCCGTGAGCGTCTTCCAACGCGCGTCGCGTGCCGCGCGCCAGGCCTGGTGCTTCGCGAGAATCTCCTCCGCCGTGAGGCCGCGCGTCCCGGCGACGCCGACGGCGGCCTTCGCGGCCTCGGCCGGGAGCTTCTCCCGCGCGACGAGCCGCAGGCCGAGAGGCCCGTTCGCGAGCGAGAGCGACAGGCGCGCGGGCATGGCGCCGGCCGGGACTTCGAATCTCCTGGAGGCGCCGGTCTCGAGCTCGAAGACTTCGGCCGAGGCGTACGCCGTCGCGTCCAGGGTCAGAGAGAACGCTCCGGACGAGGCGCCGCCCGCGCGAGTCGTCCCGGGTATCAGGACGACTCCTCCGAGATCCGTTCCCGAGACGAATCGGAAGGCGTCGAGGGTTTCGCCGTTCGCGGCGGCCGCGGTGACGGCGCGGGAATCAGGTCCGAAGTCCCCGTCGAGGAGGCGCGCGAAGCGCTCGAGAACGGTGTCATGGGTGGAGCTCCAGGAAGGACGTGCGACGACGAAAGGCGCGTTCTCGGCGGCAAGCCGGGCGCCGGCGGCAAGCAGCTCGGCGGGGGAGCGGACGCCGGAGGAATCGAGGTCGACGAGCGCCGGCTTTCCGAACGCGACGTCGTCGATCGCGGCGCGGACCTCGCCGGGAACCGGCGGCGCGACAGGGGTCACGCCGACGAAGTCGACATAGGCGGTGTTTTCTTCTGAAAGGAGTTTGCGGACTTCGTCCGGCAGGAGTTCGCCTCTCGCGAGGGGACCGGCGGCGAGAACGAGACGCGCCTTGGGGGCGGCTGCGCGCGCGCCCGCAGCCAACTTTCTAAGCAAATACGCGCGCGCCTTCGGATCGAAGCTGTCTTCCTGAGGTCGCCCGATCTCGTGAGTCCCTGGAGCGATCGTGTGTGCGAATCCGATCGTTACGAGATCCGTTTCCTTCGCGTCCGTGAAAATCTCACCAAGTCCGGGCCACAGGTCGCCGACCGTCGCCGCTTCGGCGGCGCGCGGATCGGGCGGAACGGGAACGTCGGGCAGCTCGAGCGCGAGGCCCCACCGCCAGCCCGTGCGATGCGCATCCCTCGCCAGCGCGCGAATCGCGTCCCTTGGGCCGGCGTTCCCGGCCTCCAAGCTCCGCGGCTCGGGCTTCAGGAGCAGTCCCGGGGCGTTCGGAGAGAGAGGGGCGGCGGCCTTAGCGGCGAGGCTCTGAATGCGCGCGTCACCTGGAGTCGCCGTCAGCCAGGGAGCGAGATAAGGCACGGGAGGTCCGGCGGCCGGGAGGGTACGTGCCGCCGCCAGAATCGCCGGGAGGGCGAGTCGCAGGATTTTCCGGATCAACTGGCGGCTCCGCATGGCCCTTGACTCACCTCTTTTTTTCGGCAACAGCCGAGGGTTTCGCGGACTTCGGCTCGGGCGGCGCCGCGGAAGCGGGAGCCGGGGCGCCGAGCACGTCGCCCGTCGGAAGCCCGAGGTTCGCCCGGATCTTCTTCTCGACCTCGGCGGCCACGTCCGGGTTGTCCCGGAAAAACTGCTTGGAGTTCTCGCGGCCCTGCCCGATGCGGAGGTCGCCGTAGCTGAACCACGCACCGGACTTCTCGACGATCTTCATCTCAATGCCGATGTCGATGAGCTCGCCCGTCTTCGAGATCCCCTCTCCGTAGGCGATGTCGAACTCGGCGATGCGGAACGGCGGCGCGACCTTGTTCTTGACGATCTTGACCTTCGTGCGGCTCCCGACGACGGTCTCTCCGTCCTTGATGGCGTTGATGCGCCGGATGTCGATGCGCACCGACGAGTAGAACTTCAGGGCGCGGCCGCCGGTCGTCGTCTCGGGGTTTCCGAACATGACGCCGATCTTCTCGCGGATCTGGTTGATGAAGATGAGCGTGGTTTTCGACTTCGAGACGACGGCCGTGAGCTTGCGCAGCGCCTGTGACATGAGGCGCGCCTGCAGGCCCATCGATGCGTCGCCCATCTCGCCCTCGAGCTCGGCCTTCGGAACGAGCGCGGCGACGGAGTCGATGACGACGACGTCGATCGCGGCCGAGCGCACGAGAGCCTCGGCGATCTCGAGCGCCTGCTCGCCGGAGTCGGGCTGCGAGACCATGAGGTTGTCGACGTCCACGCCGAGCTTCCGGGCGTAGTCGGGGTCGAGGGCATGCTCGGCGTCGATGAACGCCGCAAGCCCGCCGCGCTTCTGCGCTTCCGCGATGATGTGCAGGGTCAGAGTGGTCTTGCCCGAGGACTCGGGCCCGAACACTTCGATGACGCGGCCCCGGGGGATGCCCCCGATCCCGAGCGCGCAGTCCACGCCGATGGAGCCGCTGGAAATGCACTGAATGGCTTCGTGCGGCTTGTCCCCGAGGCGGACGATGGCGCCTTTCCCGAACTGCCGGTCGATCTGCTGGACGGCCTGCTCGAGCGCCTTGAGCTTTTCCTTGTTCACTTCGACCATGAGAGGTCCTCGCTTTCGTGTGAGGGACGGAGATTAATAGGTTTCGGAAAGAAGAAGAGAATTCTGCGAATACGAATAGAGGAACGCCTCCGGCGAATCAGGCGCCGGGCGCTGTTCACCCTTCTAAGAAAATCCGAAGATTCGGCGAATCGGCCTACGATGGCGTCGCCGTGCGGAAGGAACGAATGGAAGGTAGTCCCCGGGCTTCCGAAAATCAAGTGACCCTCGGCTCTCTTCGGCCCTGGCCCGAGGTATTCGCGGCCTCGCACGTGACGACGCTCGTCGCCACGTGGTTCGGAGTCGGCTTTCTGCCCATCGCGCCGGGTACGTGGGGGAGTCTCGCGACGATTCCCATCGCGCATCTTGTGGCGGTTCTCTCGGGTGCCTGGGGCCTCGCGGCGTTCGCGCTCGGGATCGCGATGATCGGCGTCCATGCCGCGGGAGAAACGGCACGCCTGCGCGGCACGGGCGACCCGCCAGAGGTCGTCGTGGACGAGGTCGCGGGGCAGTCGATCGCCCTTCTCCCCGTTTACGCTCTCGTGAGGCCCGAGGCGGTGGGACTGCGCATCGCTTCGGTTCTCGTCGCGTTCGTGCTTTTCCGAATCCTCGACGTCTGGAAGCCGGGTCCGATCGGCTGGCTCGAACGCCTGCCGGGCGGCTGGGGAATCGTGGCGGACGACCTGCTCGGCGGGGCCGTCGCGGCCGCGCTCGTTACGGCGGCCCTCCTTTTCGCACGATGATCCCCGAAGCCCTCCGCTCGCCCGGCCTCGTCGTAAGCGAGAACGCGCCGCTCGCGGGACGGACGACGCTCCGGATCGGAGGCCCCGCGCGCTGGCTCGTCGACGTCCTCGACGCCGATTCTCTCGTCGCGGCCCTGCGATTCGCCGCCGCCGAGCGGCTCGAAGTCCTCCCGCTCGGCAAGGGCTCGAACCTCCTCGTGCCCGACGCGGGCTTTCCCGGGGTCGTGCTCACGCTCGCGGGCGCCTTCCTCGCGACGCGGCTCGAGCCGCCGGAAGTCGTCGCGGGCGGCGGCGTGTCGCTCATGTCGCTCGCCGTCACGACACAGAGAGCCGGCCTCTCCGGCCTCGAGAACCTCTCGGGCATCCCGTCGTCGCTGGGCGGAGCCGTGCGCATCAACGCCGGGTCCTATGGTTCGGAACTGTTCGACGTCCTCGTCTCGGTCGATGTCGTCTCGCGGAAAGGCGACCGCCGGACGGCCCCCGCCGCGGAGATCCCGCACGGCTACCGCTGGACCTCGTTCTGCGAGACGGACGACATCGTCTGCGGCGCCACGCTGCGCCTCGTCCCGAAGCCGGCGGAGGAGATCGCCGCGCGCCTCGCGGAGGTTGCCGCGAAGCGCAAAGGCGCGCTTCCGAAGCAGCCGAACGCGGGCTCGATCTTCAAGAATCCGCCCGGACTGTTCGCCGGGAAACTGCTCGAGGAGTGCGGCCTCAAGAGCCGGCGCATCGGAGGCGCCGAGATCTCGGCTGTCCACGCGAACGTCATCGTGAACCTCGGCGGCGCGACGGCTGCGGACGTGAAGGCCTTGATGAACGAAATGAGGACGGCCGTGAAAGAGAAGTTCGGCATCGAGCTGGTACCGGAGATCCAGGTGCTCGGGGTGGCGCATGGGCGCCGAGGTCCGTCCGTTGACACGGCTTTCGACGGGGGGTAGGTTCATCGAATGTCCATGAGAAGACACTCCACAATCCCCTTCCTTCTCCTCTCGGGCGCGGCGACGTTCTGGGCCTGCGGAAAGAAAGAGCTCCCTGATCTGACGGTCGGCGTGATCGCCGAGCTGAGCGGCGACATTCCCGCCGTCGGCGCCTCGTGCAAGAACGCGGCGGAAATGGCCGTGGCCGAGCTCAACGAGGCCGGCGGCGTGAAAGTCGCCGGAACCGACCATCAACTCCGGCTCATCATGGAGGACAGCAAGGGCGCCGCGGGCGAAGCCGTAGAGGCCGCGAAGCGTCTCGTGAAGGAAGACAAGGTCTTCGCCATCGTGGGCCCGAACGCCAGTCTCGGCGCCGTGCCCGCGTCGCAGGTAGCCGAGGATGCGAAGGTCCCCATGATCTCGCCCTGGTCCACGAACCCGAGAACGACCGCCGGGAAGAGATGGATCTTTCGCGCATGCTTCACAGACGCCTTCGAGGGACACGTTCTCGCGAAGTTCGCGACGGGCTACGTGCGCGCCACCAAGGCGGCCGTTCTCTACGACCCCGGCTCAGAGGCGCCGAAGAGCCAGGCCGAGCTCTTCAAGAAGGACTTCGAGGAGGCGGGCGGCAAGGTCGTCGCCTTCGAGACGTACAAGACGGGAGAAAAGGAGTTCGCATCGCAGCTCGGCCGGATCAAGGCCGCTTCGCCCGACCTCATCTTCCTGCCCAGCTACTACAACGAGGTTCCGTTGCAGCTCCAGCAGGCCCACAAGCTCGGGATCAACGTGCCGTTCATGGGCAGCGACAACTGGAGCAGCCCGGAGCTCGTCAAGCTGAGCGGACCGGATGCCGAGGGCGCGACGTTCTGCAACCACTATGCGCCGGAAGCGCGCGTGGACGCCGTCGCGAAGTTCGTGACGCAGTACCGGAACAAGTACGGGCAGACGCCCGACGATGTGGCCGCCCTGACCTACGACTCCTTCAAGCTCCTCGCCAAGGCGCTCTCGGGCGCGGCGAAGCTGGATCGCGAGGCGATCCGCGACGCCCTCTCGAAGATCCGCGAGTTCGAAGGCGTCACGGGCAAGATGACGTTCAAGGAAGGCTCGGGCGACCCGGTGAAGAGCGCCGTGATGATGAAGGTCGAGGGCGGCAAGCCGATCTTCGTGACCAACATCGATCCTTGAGGGAGCGGGCCGGGGAACCCATGGTCGGGTTCCCCGGCGGTGCCTCGCTCCGCCGCGATCAATTCACCGTCGCCGTGAAGACCTCCTCCATGAGGAGCCGGCATCCCGGCGCGGATTCGAGCTGCCGGCGGCTGTCCGTCCAGATCGCGTGCGCGGTGCCGCCGAAGGAGACCAGCCCTTCGTAGTCGCCCTGCTGGTTTCCGTAGTTGATTCCCGCGCAAGGGAAGACGCCGGCGCAGTCGTGCTCGTTGGACTTTGCCGTCGTCACCTGCGTGTTGGGGCCGAACGAGAGGCCTCCGTCCGTGGAACGCGCGAGGTAGACGTCCGTCTCGAACCTGAAGCCCGTCGCGTCGTTGCGCGTGTCGTAGAAGGAGACGTTGACTTCACCCGTGATCGGATCCACGGACAGCCAGTGGTTGAATCGGTCGATCGAACCGTGCGTGTCCGTCACGCTCGCCGGAACCGACCATGTCGCTCCCTGGTCGTCGGAGAACGTCAGGAGTATGTCCGTGTTGCCGGCGGGCGTCAGATCCATGTAGGAGCAGTACAGGCGGCCGCGGTTCGAGCCGTTCGAGCGGTCCGCGTCGCAGGCCGGATACACGAGAGCGCCGCGGAAAGACTCGGCCGGGATCCTGATGTCGAATGGGATCGTCTTTCTCGCGACGACACCCTGCCGCCCCCACGTCACGCCGCCGTCCGTGGACCGGTTGAACGCAATCGTGTTCGCGGCGTAGTCGTTCCAGGCGACATAGAGGTCGCCGTTCGGCGCCGCGAAAGGCACGGCTCCGATCGCGCGGCCGGGGCCTTTCGGGTCGTCGGCTCGGTTCACGGTGAACGTCGCGCCGTGGTCGGCCGAGCGGCCGACGCGGATTCCGCCGCTCGCGGATCCGCCGCTTGCGGCGTCCCAGGCGACGTACACGCGGTCCCGAAAGGGACTTCCGACGTTCGTGTCTGCCGTGATCATGGGTTTGTCGTTGAAGTGGTTTTCGCCGCCCTCGAAGGAAAAGATCGTCGTCGCCGCCGGCGGGTACGTCGCCCCGCCGTCCGTGGACCGCGCCACGGCCATCGCGGTGCCGTTGATGCCATTGCCGCTGCCGAAGAACACCACGATGTAGCTGTAGAAGACGTTCCCCCTCGTGTCGAAGGCGAGGCTCGGGTCCGAGCCGAAGTCGATCCCGTTCGCCCCGATCGCCGGCGGGAGCGGCAGATCCACGCCGCCCCAGTGCGAGCCCCCGTCCGTCGAGAAATAGCCGCGCATCGGCAGGCGGAAGATCTCGTTCGAACCCGCCGCGAGCCGTGAGGGAGTCGACGGATCGAGCGTGATGTAGGTCTCGCTCTGCGGCCCGCACTCGTTCGAGACGTCGACGTTGGTTCCGAGACTCAGGGACGCGCTCGGGCCGCTGCCCGCAGCCGGGCCGTTGTGGAGGATGTACTGATACTTGTCCCACCAAAGAGGGTTCCTGGAGTTCTTCTGGGCGGCCGCCGGCAAAGAGGCAGCCAGGGAAAGAACAGCGACGAACGCGAGGGAACACGTCTTCCGAACCTCGACTCTCATGTCGTGCCTCCTTCCGGGCGGGCGGGGCCCGCGTCCCGGTGAGACTGGATCTTAGTTCGGCTTCTTCCCGGCGGGGAATGAGCTCAACGCCCGGCGTCCGGCCCCGTACAATCTCTCGAATGTCGAATCCTGGCGGGCTCCGCGCTCTCATCCTCGCCGGCGGCAGCGGTACGCGGCTGTGGCCTCGGTCGACGGACGAGAGGCCAAAGCCGTTCCTCGTGCTGACGGGTGGAGAGTCGCTCCTCAGGGAGACGTACCGGCGCGCCGCCGCCCTCGCCGGGGCCGGGAACGTCTTCGTCTCGGGCCGCGCCGCGCACGGGCCGCTTCTCAGCGGCGAGCTGCCCGAGGTGCCCCGGGCGCGCTTCGTTCTCGAGCCGGTGCGCCGCAACACCGCGCCCGCAATCGCCCTCTCAGCGCTCGCCGCATCCGAGGACGCCCCGGACACCGTTCTCGCCGTGCTGCCGTCCGACCAGGCCGTGCGCGACGAGGCGGCTTTTCTCGCCGCCCTTCGCGCGGCGACGGCCGCGGCCCGCGCCCACGATGCGTTCGTCACGCTCGGCATCCCGCCCACGCGGCCCGAGACGGGGTTCGGGTACATGGAGGTCGAAGAGGAAGAGGAGATTTCTGCTGAAGAAAATAGGGAAAAGAAAGAGAAGATCTCTGAGAATGGGAAGAGGGGAACGCCGGAAGGTCCAGTTCGGCGCGTCGTGCGCTTCGTGGAAAAGCCGGCGCTTGCGCGTGCGGAGGAATTCCTCGCCTCGAGGCGCTTTTTTTGGAACGCCGGCATCTTCGTGTTCCGGACCTCATACCTTTTCGAAGAACTTTCCAGAACATCCCCCGAAATCCTCGACGCTGCTCGCCGGGCGCATGCGGCGCGCAAGGCCGGCGATTCTTCTTCTTTCGCAGAAATCTTCTCTTCCTCTCCTTCCGTCTCGATCGACGTCGCCGTCATGGAGAAGGCGAGGCAGGTACTCACCGTTCCCTGCGCGTGCGGCTGGAGCGACCTCGGCTCGTGGGATGCCGTCTTCGAGTTCCGGGGCGGCGCTCCGGGCGTGAACGTCCTCGAAGGTCCGGCCACGGCGGTGGACGGCTCGGCGAATCTCGTGCTCGCCGACAGGCGTCCGGTCCGCGTGGTGGGTCTCTCGGACGTTTTCGTCGTGGATTCCCCGGATGGTCTCCTCGTCATGCGCCGGGGCGCATCCGACGCGCTTCGCAGGAGCGTGGAGGAAGGGCTTCCGCAATGACGGACGCGCGAGGATTCTCCGCGGCGAACGCGCCGACGGCGACCGTTCTGGCATCGCTCGGGCGGCTCGTCACGACCGTGCGCACGGCCTACCGCGGACCGGCGGCAGCCGTGGAGGACGCGGTCGTGTGTCTTCTCGCGCGCGGCCACCTCCTCATCGAAGACGTGCCGGGCGTCGGCAAGACGACGCTGGCCTCCGCGCTCGGCAAGGCGCTGGGCGTCGGCATCCACCGCCTGCAGTTCACGCCGGACACTCTCCCATCCGACATCCTCGGCCTCACGGTCTTCAACGTGCGGACGCAGGAGTTCGAGTTTCACCCGGGCCCCGTGTTCACGCCCGTGCTCCTCGCCGACGAGATCAACCGCGCGACGCCGAAGACGCAGGCGGCGCTCCTGCAGGCGATGAACGAGCGCGCTGTCTCGTCCGACGGCGTCACGCGGCCGTTGCCCGAGCCCTTCCTCGTTCTCGCGACGCAGAATCCCGTGGAGTACCTGGGCACGTATCCGCTCCCCGAGTCGCAGCTCGACCGCTTCCTCATGCGCATCTCACTGGGCTATCCCTCGATGGAGGAGGAGCGGCGGCTTCTCGTGTCAGGCGGTGCCGACCGCGTTCTCGCCGCGCTCGCTCCCGCACTCACGCTCGCGGAGTTGGCGGCCGCGCAGACCGCGACCGAGCGGGTGACCGTGGCCGACAAGCTCATGGATTACGTGCTCGCGATCGTCGGGCGCACACGGGCCACCAAGGACCTGCTCCTCGGCGTCTCTCCCCGCGGCGCGCAGGGATTCTACCGGGCCGTGCAGGCGCGCGCGCTCGTCTCGGGCCGGCCCTACGCCACGCCGGACGACGTCAAGCGCGTGGCGATCCCCACGCTGGCCCATCGGGTCCTCGCGTCTCAGCCAGGCGCATGGGACGGCGCGGGGAGCGGGCGGCGTGAGCGCGACGTGATCCAGCGCATCCTCGACGAGACGCCCGTTCCCCTCTGAGCCCGTGACGTTTGGCGCGCGCCTCCAGAAGCTCCTCCACCCGGGCATCCTCGTCCGGGTCACGAACCTCGGCCTCGGCTTCATCCTCCTGACGCTCGTCGTCGCCGTGGCCGCCACGAACACCGGCAACAACGGCCTCTACATCCTCGTGTCGCTTTTCCTCGGAGCGCTCGTCGTCTCGGGCGTCGTGTCGCGCCGGAACGTCGAGAACGTCGCGGTGGTGCTGGACGGCCCGGCGGAGATCTTCGCGGGCATGCCGGTGCGCTTCACCCTTCGGCTCACGAATCTCGGCCGCCTGCCACGGCGCGCTCTCCTCGTGAAGATCTCGAGCGCGTCGGCACCGATCCTTTTCGGCCGCCTTGACCCGGGCCGCACGGCCGAGCGCGGCGTGGACCTCGTCTTCCCGAAGCGCGGCCGGCGCTCCATCGAGTCGCTCCTTCTCTACAGCGGCTACCCGATCGGCCTGTTCCGAAAGGGCCGCGTGCACCCGCTCGGAGAGGAGCGCCTCGTCTACCCGGCGCCGGCACCCGTGGCGTACGTCCCTCCGGACCCGCGGGAAGCCGAGGGCGGCGATCCGCGCGACCGGCGCAAGGGACGTGGAGCCGAGATCCGGAATCTGCGCGAAGCGGGCTTCGGCGACGATCCGCGAGACGTCCACTGGCCCCAGACGGCGCGCCAGGGCAAGTTCATCGTGAAGGAGCGCGCGTCCGAGGAGGGCCGCGACGCGCTCGTCGCTCTCGACACGCTTCGCCCGCCGGCCGCGGACGCGGCATGGGACGAGGCCTTCGAGCGCTCGGTCTCCGAGGCCGCGGGGCTCGCGCTGCGGCTCCTCGCGCGCGGAAGCCGCGTGGGCCTCCTGCTCGGAGGCGCCCTCGTGCCGCCGGGCACCGGTCCTGCGCACCGCCGCGGCCTTCTCCGCGCGCTCGCCCTCGTCGAGCCCGCGCGCGAGCCGGTCCGGCCGCCCTCGGCCATCCCCGGCTCCGTGGCCGTCTACCGCGCGGGCCGGGGGCCGGAGAAGGCCGCGTGAGCGCTCGGGACGCCGCCCCCGCGCCGGAAGGCGCGCCGATTCCGTTTCTCAGAGAACGCCTCCTCGCGCTCGGGACGCTCGCGCTTCTCGCTCCCGTGCCTCTCTTCTTCAGCAACGCACTCGAGCTCGCCGTGCTCCTCGTCTACCTCGGGACGCTCGCGCTTCTTCTGCTCCGCGTGCACCGCCACCGTGTCCCGCGTCTCGGGAACCGCGTCCTGAACCTCGCGGGTCTCCTCTATGTCCCCGTCATCTTCCTGGACGCTCGCTTCGGGAGCCAGACGCTGCTGAAGACGATGCTCCACCTCCTGCTTTTCACGACGCTCTTCAAGCTCGCGGCGATCCGGAAAGAGCGCGACCTCTCACTTGCCCTGGTCCTGTCGGGCATGCTTTTCGTCGCGTCCGTCTCGACCTCGTTCCATTACGCGATCCTTCTCTACGTCCTCGTCATGGCCTTCGTCGCGTGGGGAGTGCTCGTGAAGTGGGCGCTGTGGCGCGATCTCGCCGCCGCCCCGGAGGAATGGAGTCGCGACCGCGCGGCGCGCGCGCTGCCCGGTCGCGGGCCGCTCGTCGCGTCAGTGCTGTCCACGGTGCTGATCTCCGTGCCGCTCTTTCTCTTCCTCCCGCGGCTCAAGGCCCCGTACGTCAGAGGCAGGGAGACCGGCCGCGAGATCACGACTGGCTTCTCGGAGAACGTGGACCCGGACCTCTTCGGCGAGCTCAAGCAGAACGACCGCGTCTTCCTCCGGATCACGAGCGAAGAGTCTCTCGGGGAGGGTGCCGCGGCCGTGCTGAGGCTCCGGACGCTGGCCCTGTCGCGCTGGGAGGGCGGCATCTGGAAGAAGCCTCCGAAGGGGGGGAGCACGGGCGCGGCCGCCGGAAATGCCGCTTTCATTCCGCTCGCCGCGCATGGCCGAGGAGCCGAGGGAGGCATCGCCATGACGATCGACCTCAATCCGATCCAGACGCGCTACCTTCCGTATCCCCTCCTCGGCAACGCGCTGCGGCTTTCGGAGGGCTCGTTCCGGAATCCCGGCCTCGCCTATCTCGAAAGGGACTCTGCCCGCAACGTCCACCTGCCGTTCGAGCCCGACCGCACCATCCAGTACACGGTCCTGTACGGGACTCGTCCGGTCGCCGACCTCGAGCCCGGCGACGCGGTCGAAGCCGGGAGAGCCACGGGCTCGAGCGCGCTGCGCGCGTTTGCGCTCGAGACGTTGGCGGCCATCGATCCGGCGGCCGATCCCGAGACCGCGGCCCGCGCGATCGAGTCGACTCTGCGGAGCTGGACGTACGAGCTGGACCTCAAGCCGCGCGGCCCGAACGCCGTCGAGGATTTCGTCGCGAGTCGACGCAGGGGGCACTGCCAGACGTTCGCCACCGCGATGGCGCTCCTCCTCCGGGAAGTGGGCGTCCCGACGCGCTTCGTGACCGGCTTCCTCGGCGGCGAGATCGGCGCGTTCGGGCGATACGTCCTCGTGCGCGGGCAGAACGTCCACGCGTGGGTCGAGGTCTGGTGCGGGCCGTCGAAAGGCTGGGTCACGTTCGATCCGACTCCCCTCAGGGGTCAGCCGAGGCTCGAGCGCGTGCCCCTCACGCAGCGCCTGCGCCAGGTAACGGACGGACTGGAGTTCTTCTACGACCGCTTCATCCTCTCGTTCGGCCAGGTCGATCAGGTCGAGCTGCTGCGGAAGATCCGCGAAGCGGCCGGCGGCGCGCTCGGGGTGCTTCGCCGCCTCAGCTGGGTGAAGGGCCTGCCGCTGAGCCCCGCGGCTGGAGTGGCGGGAGCGTTGCTGGTCCTCGCCGTGCTCTTTTTTTTGGGGCGACGCCTGCGCGGCGCACGCTGGAGGACACGAGGCCTTGAGCCCGCCTCGGCCGCGTACCGCCGTCTCCAGAAGGCTCTCCACCGCCTCGGTGCGCCGCTCACGCCGGCGTCCGTTCCGGCCGAGACGCTCGCCGCGGCGGCCGCGTTCGGCCCCCGTGCGGCGCGTCCCGCCGAGGCGATCATCCGCGCCTACGTCCGCGAGTCTTTCGGCGGCCTCGCGGCCACGGACGGAGAGGAACACCGGCTGCACGGGCTGCTCGACGAGTTCCGCGATGCGGCGGGCCGGTTCGGGCGCGGTGATTCAGATTAGGGGTATCCTCTCGCCGGCTCACAGGCTTTTCTGAACGAATCTGGAGGAACGAATGAGGAAGACGACTATCGCGGTTTCGGCTCTCTTGGCGTTCTGCGTCGGTACGACGATGCTCGCCACTCTCGACAACCAGAAGGCCTTCGTGGCGAAGTACCCGGACGCCAAGGCTTCCCTGGGCAAGTGCTCCACGTGTCACGTGAAGAGTCTCCCGAAGAAGGAAGATCACGAGATGAACCCGTACGGGAAGGACCTCATGACGAAGGCAGTCGTCGACCCGAAAGCCGAGAAGAAGGAACACAAGTTCGAGAAGATCGAGGGTCTCGACAGCGACGGCGACGGCGTGAAGAACATCGACGAGATCAAGGCCGGCACGAACCCCGGCGACCCGAAGTCCAAGTAGGTTCATGGGTCCGGAGCCCCTCACCCGGCGTCGCTGGATCGACGTCCTGCTGGGAACCAGCTTCACCGCGTGGATGGGGGCCGTCCTCTATCCCGTTCTCCGATACCTCACTCCCCTCAGGGACGGAGGGGGCTCGAACAAGGCCACGCTCACGGACGCGCAGAAGCAGGAGCTGTCGGCGAACGGCTTCCTGATCGCGCGGTGCGGCACAGACCGCGTCCTGCTCCTGAAGGACAAGGAGCAGAAGCTGAAGGCCCTTTCGGCGAAGTGCACGCATGAGGGCTGCACCGTGCAGTTCGTTCCGGCCGACGGGATCATCTGGTGCGCCTGCCACAACGGGAAGTTCTCTCTCGACGGCCGCGTGATCTCGGGCCCCCCGCCCCGGCCGCTCGCATCCTTCACGGTGGAAGGAGACCTCAAGGGAGTCGTGAGCGTGATCAAGCCGGGAGGGATGGCGTGAGCGGCGCGCGCGACTCCGCGGCGCCCCCGGCTTCGGCCGGCGCGCGGATCTGGCGGATGCTGGACGAGCGGTTCCAGCTCTCGGGCCTCGCCACCTTTCTGGGGCACAAGGTCGTCCCCGTCGGATCCCACTCGATGGTCTGGTACTACCTCGGCGGCGTCTCGCTCTTCTTTTTCGTCGTTCAGATCGGCACCGGGATTCTCCTCCTGATGAACTACCAGGTCGGGGAGAACACGTCGTACGAGAGCATGAAGCACCTCGTGGGACGGGTGCCGTTCGGATGGCTCATTCGCTCGATCCATTGCTGGTCAGCGCACCTCATGAGCCTCGCCGTTCTGGCGCACCTCTTCAGCGTCCTGTTCGCGAAGGCCTATCGCAAGCCGCGCGAGCTGACGTGGTACTCGGGCTTCGCGATGCTCGGGCTCGTCCTCGGCTTCGGATTCTCGGGCTATCTCCTGCCGTGGAACGAGCTGAGCTATTTCGCGACGGCGGTCGGGACCGACTCCGTGAAGTCCATTCCCCTCGTCGGCCCCTGGATGCTCCGCGTCCTCCGGGGCGGCGAAGAGGTGTCGGTCCAGACGCTGTACCGGTTTTTCGCGCTCCACGTCTGCATCCTGCCCCTCGCGATCGCCGGCCTAATCGGCCTCCACCTGCTCTTCATCCAGCGGCAGGGGATGGCCGAGCCGCTCGAGCACGGGCCTTCGCGCGAGCCGAAAGGGAAGCCCGGCGGCATGCCGTTCTTCCCGAACTTCGCGATGCGGGACCTGCTCCTCTGGGTGATCTGCCTGAACATCCTCGCGCTCCTCGCCGTGGCGCTTCCGTTCGGCCCCGGCATCCCGGGCATGGAATGGGAGCTCGGGGCGAAGGCGAACCCGCTGAAGCCGGCCTATCCGGGCATCAAGCCGGAGTGGTACTTCCTCTGGGTCTACCAGATGCTCCGGGAGTTCCCCGCGCACCTCTTCGGCATGGAAGGGCCGCAGGCGTGCCTCCTCCTCGCGACGATACTCGGCGGCATCGCGTTCGCGATCCCGCTCCTCGACCGGAACGCGGCGAAGGGGAAGCCGAGCCCGCGCTTCACGGATCTCGGCGTCGCCGGACTCCTTTTCCTCGGCTTTCTGACTTTCAAGGCGTGGGACGTGGGCGTGCACGTGCCTCACGGGCAGGACCCGGCGGGCGATCCGGCGCTCGCCGCGACGATCGCCCGCACGGCCGCCATCTGGATCCTGGGAATCGGGCTCGCGGCGGCGGCGCTTCGGCGCCTGAGATGGGGGCACACCTCCTTCGCCTTCACCTTCGCCGTCCTCCTCCAGGCGGCTCTGAACGCTTTCGCGCATCTGAGCTGGCTCGCGAGCGGCGGAGTCGCCCTCGTCGTCCTCGCTGCCCTGCTTATCCTCGGGCGGATTCGCGGCGGCGCTTCTGCCGCGGCGGCGCTCCTCCTTTTCGCGCTCGTCGCTCCGGCCGCCGCGCGGGCCGACGAGAAGGGCGAGGGCGCAGCCCCGGCGACCGCCTCCGCCCCGGGGCACGTCTCCGAGGAGACCTGGCCCGCGGACTTCCGGAAGTTATTCCTCGCGGCCGAGAAAAACGCGCCCGTCCTCGACGAGAAGGCGCGGGCGCGCTTCCGGGCGCTGCCGAGCCACGCGCAGGAGCTGTTCTTTTCGGCGGCGAAGACGGGCTCGGTGTCCTCGGCGGCCCACCTGGCGACGCTTCTCGCTCTGGACATCGACGACCGCAAGGTGGAGCTGATCCTCGGCGACAACTGCGTCCTCTGTCATTCGAACCCGGATCTGCCTGACGAGATCCTCTTCAAGCCCCGGGGGAAGAGCGACCCGAACGCCCACCTCGACCTGCGAGAAATCGTGAGCGACGTCCATTTCCGCGGCGGGCTCATGTGCGCCGGCTGCCACGGAGGGAAGCCCGCCGACGCCGAGATGTCGGCGGAAATCGGCAAGCGCTGGCCCGCGTCCGACGTGCGGCACAAGGACCGCTCGTGGATCCCGGCGTTCTGCGCCCGCTGCCACTCCTCGAGCGAATTCATGCGGGGCTACAACCCGTCGCTTCCCGTGGACCAGCTCCTCAAGTACCGGACGAGCAAGCATGGACAGCTTCTCCTCGGGAAGAAGGACTCGAAGGCCGCGCAGTGCGTGAGCTGCCATGGCGTGCACGGCATTCGCCCTCCGGACAGCACGAACTCCCTCGTCTACCGCGAGAACATCCCGGGGACCTGCGGCAAGTGCCACGCGAACGCGGCCTACATGAAGGGCTACACGCTCGACGACGACAAGACGCCGATCCCGACGAACCAACTGGAGCAGTACAGAAAGAGCGTTCACGGCCTCGCGCTCCTCGGGAAGCACGACTCCGGCGCGCCGGCGTGCAACGGCTGCCACGGGAATCACGCAGCTCTGCCGCCGCACACGGAGTTCGTGTCACAGGTTTGCCGCAACTGCCACGCCGCGAACGGCAACCTCTTCGACGGCAGCCCGCACAAGAAGGCGTTCCTGGCGCACGGCTGGCCCGAGTGCGAGACCTGCCACGGGAAGCACGACATTGCGCGCCCCACCGACGAGATGCTCCGCGACGATCCGCAGGGCCTCTGTCACGCCTGCCACGCGAAGTTCGGTCAGCCGAAATGCGACGAGACGGCCCGGTTCTTCTACAAGACGATCACGTCCCTCCGCGAGTCGCATGACATCCTCGGGAAGGACACAGACCTCCTGGCGGAGCGCGGCTTCGACGTCGACGAGCTGCGATTCCAGTCCAGCGCGGTGAGCGACGCCCTGCGCAAGACGCGCCTCGGAATCCATACCTTCGACCGCAGCGACTTCATCCGCGACTCCGAGGCGACGTCGCAGGCCGAGGGGACGCTTCGCAAGGCCAACTCCGACGTGTGGTCCGAGTACCGGTTCCGGCGGAACGGGCTCGTGCTCGCGACGGCGCTCATTTCGGTGTTTGCGGGCCTTCTCTACCTGAAGATCAGGCAGATCGACCGCGACTCGGGCCCCCCGAAATAGGGCGTCTGAATCATTGGCAGGGGGCGGTCCGCGGCTCATCGTTCCAGGAACATGAACAGGTTCGTGAAGGACAAGGAGCATCTGTTCCGCATGGCGGCGCTATTCGCGGCGGGCGTGGTCCTGTTCCTGATCTTCAAGGCCGTGCTCGTTCCGGAAGGGTTCGGCGTGTACGGCCACTACCGCGCCGGCGCCCTCGCGGACAATCGGGTGCGCGCGCCGCGCTTCGCGGGCCGGGCCGCCTGCGTCGAGTGCCACACGGACGAGCGCGACGCCTGGAAGGGCGGCAAGCACGCCGGCGTCGGCTGCGAGGCCTGCCACGGGGCCCTCGCGAAGCACGCGGCGGATCCCTCCGCGGAGAAGCCGGTCAAGCCCGACCCCAGGACGATCTGCTTCACCTGCCACCTCGCGAACGCCGCCAAGCCGAGAAAATTTCCCCAGATGGATCCGAAGAACCACTTCGACGGCGGAGCCTGCAACGGCTGCCACTCCCCGCACGCCCCGGACAAGGAGCCCAAGAAATGAAGTCCGACCGCCGCGACTTCGTGCTCACGGCCGGAAAGCTCCTCGTGCTGACCGCGCCGGCGGCCGCGTACCTCGAGGCCGTGGAGACCGGCAAGGCGGAAGAGCCCGCCTACAAGAACAACGAGCACTACTGGGGGATGATCGTCGACGTCGAGAAGTGCATCGGCTGCGGCAATTGCGTGAGAGCCTGCAAGACCGAGAACGACGTGCCCCTCGAGCCCTACTTTTTCCGCACCTGGGTGGAGCGGTACCACGTCGCAGAAGCCAAAGAGCATCCCGACGTCGACTCGCCCGACGGCGGCTACAACGGCTTTCCCGAGAAGTACGCGGCCGGCGACGGCGCCAAGAGCTTCTTCGTGCCGAAGCTCTGCAACGCGTGCGCGCATTCGCCCTGCACCCAGGTGTGCCCCGTGGGCGCCACGTTCGAGAGCCCGGACGGCGCCGTGCTCGTGGACAAGACCTACTGCCTCGGCTGCCGCTATTGCGTGCAGGCCTGCCCGTACGGCTGCCGGTTCATCGACCCGCGCACGAACACGGTGGACAAGTGCAACCTGTGCTACCACCGCATCACGAAGGGCCTCACCACGGCCTGCTGCGAGAGCTGCCCCACGGGCGCGCGGCAGCTCGTCGACCTCAAGGACCCGAAGGACCCCGTCCACGAGTTCCTGAGGACGCACAAGATCCAGGTCCTGAAGCCGCAGCTCGCCACGGGGGCGAAGGTCTTCTACAACGGCCTCGACGGGTCGGTGAGGTAGAGCGATGGAAGAAGGGCTTCTCAACGCGGTTCAGGGGTACATGTACCCGAACGAGGTGGAGCTCCAGTGGAGCATCCTCATCGTCCTTTACCCGTTCACGACCGGCCTCGTCGCCGGCGCGTTCATTCTTGCGTCGCTCGAGCGCGTCTTCAACGTGGCGGCGGTCAAGCCCACGTACCGGCTCGCGCTGCTCTCCGCGCTCGCGTTCCTCCTCGTCGCGCCGCTGCCGCTGCAGCTCCACCTCGGCCACCCGGAGCGCTCCCTCGAGATGTACCTCACGCCGCACACGAGCTCGGCGATGGCGATGTTCGGGTTCATCTACCTCTGGTATCTCATGGCCGTTCTCGTCCTCGAGATCTGGCTCGACTACCGCAAGGATATGGTCCTCCTGGCTCGATCCGAGACCGGCTGGAAAAGGACTCTCTACCGGACCCTTACGCTCGGCGTCGACAACATCAGCGAGGAGTCCCTCCGCATCGACGACAAGCTGGGCCGTTTCATCACGATCGTGGGCATCCCGTCGGCGTTCCTCCTGCACGGGTACGTTGGCTTCATTTTCGGCTCCGTCAAGGCGAACCCGTGGTGGTC
>JBGPDK010000030.1:0-25750 GCA_041482235.1 Thermoanaerobaculia bacterium
GATCGCCGTCGTCGTGGGCGTCCTCGAGGCCCTGCGGGCTGCCGTCGGAAGGCTCCCGGCCGACTTCACCGCGGCGATCATGGCTCGCGATCGGAAGAAGTGGACCACCCTGCTCGCACGCGTCGGAGTGCTCGCGCACGGCGCGGTCGTCGCGGTCACGGGATATTCCGTGTTTCGGGCGGGGCTCGAGGGGAATCCGCGTGGACTCAGCGGCACGGCGGCCGCCCTCCGCACGATCAAGGGCGCGGAGAACGGGCCCGTGCTCTTCGCGCTCGCCGCCGCCGGGCTCATCGCGTACGGCCTTTCGCTTCTCCTGCTGGCGGCCCATCGGCTGAAGCGCTCGCGCTGAGAGAGCCTCTCTCGAAGTAGAGTGCGGACTGTCGGGCGGCGCCGGGGGGCATGGCGGTGAAGAAGAAAACAGAGAGGGCACGGATCGAGGCCGCGTTGCGCGAGCTTGCCGGGATGCACCTCGATGTGCCGTGGCTTCTCGAGCAGCTCGTGTCGGACGAGCGCAAGCGCCCGCTCGTCCCGCGAGTGGAAGCGGTCGTGCGAGCTTTTCGGCGTGACCTCTATATTCTGTTTCTCGAGTCGGAGCGGACGGCGCGGGAAGTGGCCGAAAGCCTTCCCGCGAAGGGCATACGCCGCCTGCTCGGCGCCCCCGTGGACGCGGATGTCGCGATCGTCCGTGCCCGGCTGGCGAAACAAATCGACGAAAAGCGCGCCCTGGTCGAAAAGTACCGCAGCCGGAGACGTGGAATGTCGCTCGCTCGGGCGGTACGGGACATCGCCGATGCGTGGGCGGAATCTCACGCCGACCGGGTGGCTGGACACTCCACCTAGTACCGGAACCTACACTAGGGGCGTGCTGCGAACAGAACGGCTGAGCCTCCGACCCGTGAACCGGAGCGACATCGACCCGATTCTGGCGCTCGCGGGCGATCGACTCATCGCCGATACGATGATCTCGGTTCCGCACCCGCTCACGCGGCACCACGTCGAAGCGTGGGCGAGCTCCGGTGACACCGCGGGAACTCACACAGCGAACCTCTACCTTGCTGCCCGCCGTAACAGCGACGAGTCGCTGGTCGGGGTCATCTCGCTCAGGGACATCGACCGCGAGCATCGGTTGGCCGAATTGAGCTTCTGGATCGGGCGGCCGTTCTGGGGGCAAGCCTATGCGACAGAGGGCGCGCGCGCCGTCATCAGCCATGCGTTCGCCCGGATGGGACTGAACCGCCTCCAGGCGTTCCACATGGTCCGCAACGAGGTTTCCGGCAAGGTGCTCCTGAAGCTCGGCTTCAGGGAAGAGGGCCGCTTGCGCCAACGTGTCTTCAAGTGGGGCGTCTTCGAAGATGTCGTTGCCTATGGGATCTTGAAGGCCGACGTCGCGAGCTCGGATCCGACTTGACGCCCCAACGTGATGGAGGACGCTCGTCCAAACCGCGAGGAGTCACTGGCCGCCTGTGGCACAGGGTGGGTCGGCCGCCCCCATATACTCGAGCGTTCGAAGGCGGCTACCCGGCAGAGCCGGACCACATCCTCGGCTTGGAGAACCACACATGATGGTCACGACCACATTCGAATTCACGGGATACCGCATTCGCGAGTACAAGGGCCTCGTGCGCGGCATCATTGTCCGGTCACCCACCATCAAACAGGGCTGTCTTGGTGGATTCGCCCAGATCCTGGGCGGCCAAATCCACGCTTATGCTGAAATGTGCGAGCAGACCAGACAGCAGGCATACGAACAGCTCGTCGAACACGCGACGGCAATGGGTGCCAACGCCGTCGTCGGTCTACGCTACGATGCCTCCGAGCTTGGGGGAAAGAGCCCCGCTACGGAAGTGCTCTGCTACGGCACCGCGGTTGTCATCGAGCAGCAGTCACGCGTATAAGCGCCGCAGCCTAACGGCATGCATTCCCGCGCCAGCGAACTCATCACACTGCTGAACCTCGCGCCTCATTCCGAGGGCGGCTACTTCACTCGCGCGTTCCGGTCGGAGGCGACCGTGTTTCCGGCCGATTCCCGAGGGTCGCGTGCAGCGCTCAGCGTTATCTACTTTCTCCTCGTCGAAGGCACGTTCAGCCGCTGGCATCGGGTCGCTTCCGACGAGGCCTGGCACCATTACGAGGGTTCGCCACTCGAGATCCTCTCTGTTTCGCCCCGGGGCGGTGCCGTCAATCGGCACACCCTCGGGCCTCTCTCCGCCACATGCGCGCCCCTCCATGTGGTTCCCTCCGGCTGGTGGCAGGCGGCCCAGGCTCTTGGTCCCTACAGCCTGGTCGGCTGCTCCGTAGGGCCCGGATTCGAGTACGACGACTTCTCGCTCCTGGCCAGTATCCCGGTAGCGGAGCGACCAGTTTTCGACCCGCCCTCACTCCAGGCCGCCTTCCTCTAGTCCGGAAGAAATCAGGAATGTCTTTCGATCTCCAGCCCATTCTGGAAGGCGAGCGCCTGAGTCTCAGGCCCCTTCGACCGGCGGACTCTCATGACCTCTACGCGGTCGCCTCGGATCCCCTCATCTGGGAGCAGCATCCGAACAAGGATCGCTACACGGAGGTGGTCTTCAAGGAGTTCTTCCGCGAGGCCCTGGAATCCGGGGGAGCGTTGATCGCCGTTGATTCCAAGGACGGCCGGGTCATCGGGTCGTCCCGATTCCACGGATACGACAGCGAGAAGAGCGAGATCGAGATCGGCTGGACGTTCCTGGCCAGGTCTCATTGGGGCGGCGTCTACAACGGGGAGATGAAGCGACTCATGCTGCGGCACGCCTTCCGGTTCGTGAAGAGCGTCGTCTTTCTCATTGGTCCGCAGAACGTGCGCTCGCAAAGGGCCATCGAAAAGATCGGTGGAGTTCGAGTGGGAAAAAGGGCCGACAGTTCTGGCCGAGAAAGCCTCGTCTACCGGATCGCGGCTTTCACCTAGCAGGCGGCCGTCTCATCCTTGGAGCGGGTGATGGGGATCGAACCCACGACATTCAGCTTGGGAAGCTGACGTTCTACCGCTGAACTACACCCGCTCGAGGTCGCAGCGCTGAGGAAACTACGTGTCTCGAGCGGCTTCGTCAAGGCGACCGCGCCGGGGCATGCCGGCGAACCCGTCCCGGGATCAGGGCACCGGGCCCGCGTGACCCGGTGCCCTGTCGCGCGGCTGCTCAGGGTCCGCAGCGGTTCGACGGCTCGCCGGGCCCTCCCTCGACACAGGGAATGGCGCTCAGGTATTCGTAGATCGCGCGGAGGTCACGGTCGGACATGTTCCGGTACACGGGCCACGGCATGACCTGAAGAAGGGGCCCGAACTGCGGGTGGGCGTTGTCCAGGTCGATGCCAGTCCGGATGATCTGCCGGAATTCGGCGAACGTATGGCCGCCCTCCGGCCGTCCTGTCTTGTCAGGCGTGATGTTGCGAGACGTGAACGGTCCGAACTGGACTCCGCCTCCAAGGTACCCGGCCGCGTTGATCTTCGTGGGCTGACCCTGGAACGGGTCCCCGTCGGCCGCGTACGGCGGGTTCGTATGGCAGTCGTTGCAAGCGCCCTGCGCATTCACGATATAGCTTCCCAGGCCGACGAGATTTCGATTCTTGCCGTGCAGATTCAGCTGAACGGGAGCGATTCTGAAGCCCTGCTGAACCTTGGACTCGTCGCCGTCCTTCCCGTTGTCTTCGTCGTCCGCCCGGACGCGCGGGGAATTCAACAATGCAACGGCTACCGCGAGCGAAGCGATCGGGATTCCGGCCCCCATGAGTTTTCGTACGAGTGGTGACATCTAGCACCTCCTTTTCACGGGGCCTCCGGCAGCAAGCCATATGCCCGCAGGATTTACACAGAGGGCCGAGATGAGCGTGAAGCCCCCGCGCGCTCCCGTCGCCGAGCCGTCAGCGCTTCAGCGCGAACGCCCCCTTCAGGATCACGACGAGCCACGGCGCGCCGTGCATGGCGAGGTCGAGCCAGTCGATCGGCCTCACGAGCGTCCCGCGGAAGAGCATCTCGAGTTTCTCGACGACGTGCGGCGGCCGGAACGGCGCGAGGCCCAGCGTGAGGGCGGCGAGGATCGCGAGCGGCCAGGGGATCTGCTCGAAGAAGTGACGCACGTCAGAGGTTGTGCTTCGGCTCGGCCGGTAGCCGGCCTGCGAGCCAGGCGATCTCGTCGAGGTGCCCGCGGTCGTGGTTCCGCCACAGCTCGAGGACCTTCCCGAGAGTGACCGGGCCCACGTTCTCCCACGATCCCTTCCGATCCAGGTCCCCTGGCTCGAGGCGCTGGAGGCGTTCGACGTTAGCGGCGCGGAGGAGGGCGAATTCCTCGAGGGCAGGCCCGGGCGGACGCCCGTTGTAGTTCCGCTCGCGTGCGAGGGCATTGCCGTCGAGGTCCTTCAGAACGGGATCCGGCTCTCCGAGCATGCGGAGGAGTCGGACGCCGTAGCCCTCCGTCTCGACGTCCCGCAGGTGATGGACGTTCTCGCGCGCGGAAAAGGCGTCGGGACGGGGTTTATGGACCTCTTTCTCCGGCGGGATACCCGCCATCAGCTCTCTGAGGCGCGCCGGAGTGCGCCGCAGCTCTTCGACGAGGGAGCGGAGTTCCTCGCGGTCCATGCGTCCTCCTCGGTGCGGATTCTCGCGCCTCCCCGCGCCTCGGCCAAGTCGGCTCAGCGCCCCTCGATCGCCTTCTTGTAGGCCGACAGGTGCCGGATGGCGGCCGGACCCTTGCCGAGCTTCTCGTAGAGGAGTCCGAGGTTGTAGTGGGCGTCGGCGAAGCCGTCGTCGGACGCGAGCGCACGCTCGTACGCGGCGGCCGCCTCGCTCGGGTGGCCGCGGTCCTCGAGCGCGACGCCGAGGTTGAACGCGGCGGCCGCGTGGTTCGGCTTCGACGTGAGCGCGATGCGGTAGTGCACCTCGGCCGCGCCCGTCTTTCCCTCCTCGTGAAGAAGGCGTCCGAGGTTCACGTGCGCGTCGGCGTGGTGCGGCTCGAGCTCCACGGCGCGCCGGTACGCGTCGCGCGCGTCGGCGGGGGAGGACGCTTCCACGTCGCAGCCCAGGCTGTACCAGTCGTCCGCGCTCAGCCTCTCGCCGTCCTGGCGCGCTTCCTCGGCCGCGCGTTTCGCGTGCGGAGCGGCGGCGGTCGCGAGGTCTTTCACCGTGAAGTCGAAGAGCGTCTGCCCGGATTCGGGGTTCCACGTGGCGGCGCCGTCGTGCACGACGACACGTTTGCCGTCGGCCGCGATCCGCACGCCCGTGAGGGGCCGCCCCTCGGGGAGCTGGCCGCGCAGCTTCTTCAGCGCGCGCTTCACCGTGGCGGCGGGCACGTTCGCCTCGGCGAGCCCCTTGGCGGTGCGCAGCAGGACGAGATCGCGAAAGCGGAAGCGGTACGAGCCGTCGGCCTCGCGCTCGGCCCCCAGTTCCTCCGCCCAGGCGCGCACTTTCCCGATGGGGACTTTCAGCAGCGAGGCGACGTCGGAGGCGGAGTAGCCCTTAACGGCTCTTCTTCCCGTTCCCGACCGCCCTGAGCCTGGGTTTTTCGGCCTGCTCCTCGCGCGCCGCGCGCACGGCGGGCTTGCGCTCCGCCTTCGCCGGCGCCGAGGCCGCTTCCTTGCGGCGGCCGCCGCGCGCCGCGAGGCTCGCCTTGAGGGCCTCCATGAGGTCGATGACCTGCGTCTTCGGCGCCTCCGTCTTCGACTCGGAGATGTCCTTCCCGTCGATCTTCCCCTGGATCAGCGCCTCCACCCGCACTTTGACGTCGTCCTTGTAGTTCTCGGGATGGAACTCGTCGGTCGCGATCTGGTCCGTGAGCATGATTGCGAGCTTCAGCTCGGCGTCCTTCACCTCGCCCGGGGGGACTTCCACGTCGGTGAAAGAGCGCACCTCGTCGGCGTAGTTGAGCTGCTGCATCATGAGGCCGCCCTCGTGCCCGGTCACGGGCCGCACGACGACGAGGTACTGCTTGCCGCGCGCCGCGTACTTCGCGAGGCCGCAGCGGCCGGTTTCGGTCATCGCCTTCGCGAGGAGGCGGTAGGCCTTGTCGCCGCCCTTGCCGGGCGACAGGTAGTAACCCTTGTCGAAGTAGACGGGGTCGATCTTCGCGAGGGGGACGAACTCGGTGATCTCCATGACCTGGTTCGACTGCTCTTCGAGGGCTTTCAGCTCTTCGGGCGTGAAGACGACGTACTGGCCCTTCTCGAACTCGTAGCCCTTGACGATGTGATCCCGCTCCACTATCGCGCCGTCCTTGCTGCAGACGAGCTGCTGCTTCACGCGCGCGTGGTCTTCGTCGTGCAGCATGTTGAAGGAGATCGCGGCCTTCGACTCGCTCGCCGAGAACAGGTTCACCGGGATCGAGACGAGGCCGAATGAAATCGTGGCCGTGCCGTTCGGTCGGAGCGCCATGGTCCGGATATTCTACGCTTTTCGGCGCGACGGGTTCTCAACCGGAGCTTTTTTCGGGCTCAGGCCGGGACGAATCCTATCCCGGAGCGGTTGCATCATCGGTTCCGGCTCGAACCGGGGCGAGAATCGCCCGATGGCGTCCGATCACGACCCGCGGCGCTTCGGGGGCCTCTCCGAGGCCGAGGCCGCGTCGCGTTTCGCCTCCGAGGGCCCGAACGAGCTGCCGTCCACGCGGCGCCGGAATCTCGCCGTGCTCGCCGCCGAGATCCTGAAAGAGCCGATGATCCTGCTCCTCCTCGCGTGCGGCACGGTCTATGTTCTCCTGGGCGACCGCGAGGAAGCTCTCGTCCTCCTCGCATCCGTCTTCGGGGTGGTGGGGCTTTCTCTGTATCAGTCGCGCAAGACGGAGCGCGCTTTGGACGCTCTGCGCGATCTTTCGAGCCCGCGCGCGCTCGTCGTGCGCGATGGGCAGGAGCGCCGGATCCCCGGCCGCGAGGTCGTGCCGGGCGACCTCGTCGTCGTCTCGGAGGGCGACCGCGTGCCGGCCGATGGCGTCCTTCTCCAGGCGATGAGCCTCTCGGCGGACGAGTCCCTTCTCACCGGAGAGTCGGTCCCGGTGACGAAGCACGCGGACGAGAGCGCGCCGGCGGCCGGACGGCCGGGAGGCGACGGGCTGCCGCATGTTTGGTCCGGCACGCTCGTCGTGCGGGGACAGGGCGTCGCGCGCGTGAGCGGCACGGGCCCGAAGACCGAGCTGGGGAGAATCGGCAAGGCGCTGCAGACGCTCGACACGGACGCAACGCCCCTTCAGACGCAGATGTCGCGGTGGGTTCGCGTCCTCGCCGCCGCGGGGCTCGCTCTGTGCGCCCTCGTCGCGGTCGCCTTCGGATTCTTCCGGGGCGGCTGGCTCCAGGGCCTCCTCGCCGGGCTCGCCCTCGCGATGGCGCTCGTGCCCGAGGAGTTTCCGGTGATCCTCACGGTCTTCCTCGCCCTGGGCGCGTGGCGCATTTCGCGGCGGCACGTCCTGACGCGGCGCGCGGCAGCCATCGAGGCGCTCGGGTCGGCCACGGTGCTGTGCGTGGACAAGACGGGGACGCTCACGGAGAACCGCATGGCCGTGGCCGCGCTCGAAGCCGGCGAGGAGACGTGGGACGTGGCGAGCCGCCGGGGCGAGCCGCTGCCCGAGACGTTTCACCCGCTCGTCGAGTTCGCGCTCCTCGCGAGCCGGCAGAAACCTTTCGACCCGATGGAGAAGGCCGTGGAAGCGCTCGCGAGAGGCGCGCTCGCAGGCACGGAGCATCTTCACGGCGGCTGGACGCTCGTGCACGAGTACCCCCTCGGCCAGGAGCTTCTCGCCGTCACCCACGTATGGGAGCCGAACAGGGGAGGGCCCCGTGTGGTGGCGGCCAAGGGCGCTCCGGAGGCCGTCGCCGACCTCTGTCACCTCCCGGCGGGCGAGGCGCAGGCGCTTCTCGGCGCCGTCGCGCAGTTCGCCGAACGCGGCCTGCGCGTGCTCGCCGTCGCCCGTGCGACGGCGCCGCCGGGCGACCTGCCACCCTCCGCCCACGATCTCACCTACGAATGTCTCGGTCTCGTCTGCCTTGCGGACCCGCTTCGCCCGGGCATCTCGGACGCCGTGGCCGAGTGCGAGCGGGCCGGCGTGCGGACGGTGATGATCACCGGGGATTACCCGGGCACCGCGCGGGCGATCGCGGCCGGGGCCGGGCTGCCGTCCGGCGACGTCCTGACCGGGGCCGAGCTGGATGCCCTCGACGATGTGGCGCTCTCGTCGCGCGTCAGGGGCACGCGGGTCTTCGCGCGGGTCGTGCCCGAGCAGAAGTTGCGGCTCGTGAACGCCTTCAAGGCGAACGGCGAGGTCGTGGCGATGACGGGGGACGGCGTGAACGACGCGCCCGCCCTCAAGGCCGCGCACATCGGCATCGCGATGGGCGGACGCGGAACGGACGTCGCCCGGGAGGCGTCCGCTCTCGTCCTTCTCGACGACGACTATTCCTCGATCGTCGCGGCCATCCGGCTCGGGCGGCGCATCTTCGAGAACATCCGCAAGGCGATGGCGTACGTCCTCTCGGTTCATGTCCCGATCGCGGGCGCCGCGCTCGTGCCGGCGCTCGTGGGATGGCCGCTCGTCCTCCTGCCGGTGCACATCGTCCTTCTCGAGCTGGTCATCGATCCCGCGTGCTCGATCGCGTTCGAAGCCGAGCCGGAGAGCCCCGGCCTCATGCGCCGTGCGCCGCGAGACCCGAAGGAGCCGCTTCTTCCGAGGCGGATCGTGGTCCGCGCGCTGCTCGACGGCATCCTCGCGTTGATGTTCGTGCTCGGAATCGTCGCGTTCTCCGTGGCACGGGGCGATGTCGAGGGAAGGACGCGCGCGCTCGCGTTCTCGACGCTCCTCCTCCTGAACCTGGCGCTCATCCTCACGCACCGTTCGACCGGCCTGACCATCGCTCAGTCGCTCCGTGCGCCGAATCCGGCGATCTGGTGGGTCGTCGGCGGGGCGCTCTCGGTCCTCGGCCTCTGCCTCGGGATCGCGCCCCTGCGCGAGCTTCTGAGGTTTGGATCGCTCTCGGGCGTGGACGTCGCTCTCGCCGCCGGGGCGGGTTTTGGCGGGCTCGCCGGCTTCGAGCTCCTGAAGCGGGTGGGCCGGAAGGCACCGGGAGACTGACGCATTCGCATCATCGACACCCCGGGGGCCGGTTGGAGCATAATGGAGAAGATGCGACTCAGTCTCAAGACAAGGGCGGCCCGCTTCCGCCCCGCCGTGAGTCTCGACGACCTCGCTCCGGGCCAGTGGGGCGTGCTCCGGCGGATCGAGCTGCCCGAGGCCGACGCCACGCGGCTCATGGAGATGGGCTTCCTGCCGGGGGCGCGCATCGTGGCGGCCCGGAGCGCCCCCGGGGGCGACCCGCGGGTCTTCCGCGTGGACGGCACCGAGTTTGCCCTCAGGCGCGACACGGCGCGCCATCTGCTCGTCGAAGTCGCGGTGGAGGGAGCCGCATGAGCGCGCACGGCTCGGCGGGCCTCCCGACCCTGCCCACGCCCCCGCCTCCGCCGCCGTTCACACCGCCCTCGCGCGGCGCGCGGCTCGTCGCCCTCGTGGGACCCCCGAACTGCGGCAAGTCGACGCTCTTCAACCGTCTCACCGGCCTTCGCCAGAAGGTCGCGAACTTCCCGGGCGTCACCGTCGAGGAACGGCGCGGCCGCGCCCGGCTCGGCGGCGACCGCGAGGTCGTGATCATCGACCTGCCGGGCGTCTACAGCCTCACGGCGCGCTCGGAGGACGAGCGTGTCACGCGCGACGTCCTCTTGGGCGAGATGCCGGGAACGCCGAAGCCAGATGCCGTGCTCCTCATCCTCGACTCCACGAACCTGAACCGGCACCTCGTGCTCGCGGCACCAGTCCTGGCGCTGGGCATCCCGACGCTGGTCGTCCTGAACATGTCCGACGAGCTGGCGAGCCGCGGCGGCGGGGTGGACGCGGAGGCGCTCGCGAAACGCCTCGGCGTGCCCGTCGCGCTCGTGAGCGCGGCGAAGGGCGAGGGGATCGAGATGGTAAGGGAGTTCCTGACCGGGGCCATGGGCGTTCCCCTGTCCCTCGACCTGCCGGTCCTCGCCGACATCCCGAAGTGCCGGCAATGGGCCGTCAAGATGGGCGACGAGGCGAGCTATGCCGCGCCCGCGCCGCCGGTCTGGACGCGGCGCCTCGACGCCGTCTTCCTGCATCCTGTCGCGGGGCCGCTCGTCTTCCTCGCGGTCGTCGTGGCCGTGTTCCAGACGATCTTCTCGGCGGCGCGTCCGCTCATGGACGCCGCGGACCACGCTGTCTCGGCATCAGGTGCGTGGCTGTCCGCGTTCTTTCCGGCCTCTCCGCTCAAGTCGCTCCTGTTCGAGGGTGTCTGGGGAGGCGTGGGCTCGGTGGTGATCTTTCTGCCGCAGATCCTGCTCCTCTTCCTCTTCATCGGCCTCCTCGAGGACTCGGGCTATCTCGCGCGCGCCGCCCTCATCGCCGATCGCACGATGAGGAAGGCGGGCCTGCAGGGGAAGTCGTTCCTGCCGCTCCTCTCCGCGTACGCGTGCGCCGTGCCGGCCGTTCTCGCCGCGCGCACGATCGAGAACAAGCGCGACCGCATCGCGACGATCCTCATCGCGCCTTTCATGACGTGCTCGGCGCGGCTGCCCGTCTACACGCTCATCATCGCGGCCTTCCTCCCCGAGAGGCCGCTGCTCGGCCCGTTCCTCGGCACGCGGGCCGCCGCGATGCTCGGCCTCTATCTCCTCGGCTTTCTCGCGGCCTTCGGCACCGCGCGGCTCCTGAAGTCCTCCGTCCTCAAGAGCGACGGGGCGCCGTTCCTCCTCGAGATGCCGCCGTACCGGAGGCCAACGCTCCGGCAGATCGGCCTGAGGATGTACGACCGGGCGAAAATCTTCCTCCGCCGCGCCGGCACGGTTATCCTCGGCGTCGCGGTCGTCCTCTGGATTCTCGCGCACGTGCCGCTCTCGGGCGGGAAGATGCCCGAGATCGGCAGCAGCGTCGCGGGAACGCTCGGCCGCGTGATCGAGCCTCTCGTGAGGCCTCTCGGATTCGACTGGCGGATCGGGATCGGCATCGTGATGTCGCTCGCCGCGCGCGAGGTCATCGTCGGCACCCTCGGCACGCTCTACGGCATGGATCCGAAGGCGGGCAGCGAGGGCCTGCAGGCCGCGCTCCGGCACGACCTCACGCCGGGCGGCGCGGTGGCGCTGCTCGTCTTCTTCGCGTTCGCGATGCAGTGCCTCTCGACGGTCGCCGTCGTGCGGCGCGAGACGGGCGGCTGGACGTGGCCTGCGATCCAGTTCGCGTACATGGGGCTCCTCGCCTATTCGGGCGCCTTCCTCGCGAACCGGCTCGTCACGCTGTTCCTGGGCTGAGACGGCTCAGACGGCGGCGAGCTTCCGTTCAAGCAGGCGTTCCGCCCGCGTGGCCTCGAATGCGGCGCAGGCCGTGTCACAGTACATCCCTAGATCCTGCAAAGTCTTACAAGCTTCGGTACCGCACGCCGGGCACAGGATGCAGCTGTGATGGCCTGCCTCGGCGACGGCTGCCGTCCTGGTTCTTCGGGGGCTCGGGACTGGCCTCGGTGGTCGGTTCATGGGTCACCTCCGCTGGGCAGCGCTCCCAAGGACAATATACGACCTATTACGCAGCGCGTCAAATAGTCGAAAGCGCGTTCGCTCGGCGCTCAGCCGCCCGCGGGAGCGGGTGCGGCGGGGCTCACGGGAGCAACGGCGCCTGCGGGCGTCACGCCTTGCCGCTTCCTCTTGCCGAGCCGTTCGTGCAGCCGGTCCATCGTGACGTAGAAAACCGGCGTGACGTAGAGCGTGATCATCTGCGAGAACAGCAGGCCGCCGACGACGGCGAGGCCGAGCGGACGCCGCGACTCGGCGCCCGCCCCGAACCCGAGGGCGATCGGAAGCGTGCCCATGAGCGCGGACATCGACGTCATCATGATCGGGCGGAAGCGGACGACACAGGCCTCGAAGATCGCGTCGGACGCGCTCTTTCCCGCCCGCCGCGCCTCGACCGCGAAGTCGACCATCATGATGCCGTTCTTCTTGACGAGGCCGACGAGCAGGATGACGCCGACGAAGGCGTAGATGGAAAGCTCCGTCTTGAACAGGATGAGCGTGAGGAGGGCGCCGAAGCCCGCGAACGGCAGCGCCGAGAGGATCGTGATCGGGTGCAGGAAGTTCTCGTAGAGGATGCCGAGGACCCCGTAGATGACGAAGATCGCGACGAGGAGGAGGAGGCCGAGGCCTTTCTGCGAGTCCTGGAAGGCCTGCGCCGTGCCCTGGAAGACGGTCGTGATGCTGGCCGGGAGCGTCTCGCGCGCGATCTTGTTGATGTCGGTGACGGCGTCGCCCAGCGAGACGCCCGGCTGCAGGTTGAAGGACACGGTGACGGCCGGGAGCTGCCCGGCGTGGTTCACGGCGAGCGGCCCGACCGTCTGCTCGAAGCGCGTGACCGCCGCGAGCGGAACGAGGTCGCCCTTCAGGTTCCTGACGTAGAGGGACTGGAGGGACGACGGGTCGCGCTGGAACTCCGGGAGGAGCTCCATGATGACCTGGTACTCGTTGTTCGGAGAGAAGATCGTCGACACCTGCCGCGAGCCGTAGGCCGTGTAGAGCGCCGTCTCGATCTTCTCCGGTGAGATCCCGAGCGCCGCGGCCCGGTCCCGGTCGATCGTGAGATAGGCGGTCGGGTTCGCGAGCTGCAGGTCGCTCACGACGTCCGCCAGGCCGCGGACCCCCCGTATCTTCTGTTCCATCTCGGGTCCGCGCGCGTAGAGATCCTTCGTGTCGGAAGCCTGCATCGTGAACTGGTACTGCGCCTGCGTGAGCTGGCCGCCGAGCCGGATCGGAGGCGGGTTCTGGGGGAACGCGAGGATGCCCGGCTCCTGCAGGAGCTTCGGCCGGAGGCGCTGGATGATCTGGTCGACGGTGGATTTCCTCTCTCCGCGGGGCTTGAGCCTCATGAAGAGAGTGCCGGTGTTGCCGCCGCTCGCGTTGTTGCCCCGGTTGCCCGCGCTCGACATGAAACTCTCGACGTCCGGATCCTGGTTCACGATCTCGGCGAGCCGCTTCTGGTGCGCCACCATCGACTCGAACGAAATGCCCTGCGCGGCTTTCGTGGGGGCGAAGATCTGTCCGATGTCGTCGCTCGGGAGAAACCCTTTCGGAATGACGACGAAGAGGGCCGCGGTGCCGATCAGGACGAGCGCCGAGAACCCCATCGTGAGCATCTGGTGCGCGAGGACCCACCTCAGGCCGCGCTGATAGAACCGCAGCGAGGCGTCGAAGGCGCTCTCGAACGCCCGGTAGAGGCGCCCATGCTTCTTTCCGGCGCCGTGCCCCCTCAGGTAGCGGGCGCAGAGCATCGGCGTGAGCGACAGGGAGACGAACCCCGAGACGAGGATCGCCACGGCGATCGTCACGGCGAACTCGCGGAACAGGCGGCCCACGATGCCGCCCATGAAGAGGAGCGGGATGAAGACGGCCGTGAGGGAGAGCGTCATGGAGACGATCGTGAAGCCGATCTCCTTCGTGCCCTTGAGCGCCGCCTCGAACGGCTCCTCGCCCTTCTCGATGTGCCGGACGATGTTCTCGAGGACGACGATCGCGTCGTCCACGACGAACCCGACGGACAGCGTGAGGGCCATGAGCGAGAGGTTGTCCATGCTGTATCCGAGGACGTACATCGCGGCGAACGTGCCCGCGATGGAGAGCGGCAGCGCCAGGGACGGGATGACGGTGGCCGAGAGGTTTCTCAGGAACAGGAAGATGACGAGGACGACGAGCGCGAGCGTGAGCCAGAGCGTGAACTTCACGTCGGCGACGGACGCGCGGATGGACTGTGAGCGGTCGTAGATGATGTTGAGCCGCGCCGAGCCGGGAAGCTGCGACTCGAACACCGGGATGAGCGTGCGGATGTTCGAGACCACCTCGACGGTGTTCTCGCCGGGCTGCTTCTGGATGGCGAGCACGATGGCGCGGTTCCCGCCTGACTTCGTGTAGAACCAGGCGGCCGTCTTGTCGTTCTCCACGCTGTCGATGGCGCGGCCGATGTCCCTCACCCGCACGGGCGAGCCGTTCCGGTAGGCGACGATGAGCGGCCCGTAGGCGGACGCCTCGTTGAGCTGACCCGTCGCGAGCACGGTGAAGGCCGTGTTCGCTCCCCAGAGCGTGCCCGTGGGCAGGTTCACGTTCGCCGCGGCGACCGCGGTCGAGACCTCGTCGATGCCGATGCCGCGCGAGGCGAGCGCGTGGGGGTCGAGCTGGACCCTCACGGCGAATTTCTGCGCGCCGAAGACCTGCACCTGCGCCACGCCGGAGACCGTCGAGATGCGCTGGGCGATGAGCGTCTCGGCGTACTCGTCGAGCTGGGACAGCGTGAGCGTGGGCGCCGTGAGCGCCACGTAGAGCACGGGCGCATCGGCCGGGTTCACCTTCTGGTAGGTCGGCGGGCTCGGCATTCCGGGCGGCAGCTGTCGCGAGGCGGCGCCGATCGCCGCCTGCACGTCCTGCGCCGCGGCGTCGAGGCTGCGGCTCAGGTTGAACTGCAGGCTGATCTGGGTGACGCCGAGGATGCTCGTCGAGTTCATGGAGTCGAGGCCCGCGATCGTCGTGAATTGCCGTTCCAGCGGCGTCGCCACGGCGGAGGCCATCGTCTCGGGGCTGGCGCCGGGCAGAGCCGCGGAGACCTGGATGGTCGGGAAGTCGACGCTCGGCAGGTCGGACACGGGCAGAAGCCGGTAGCCCACGATCCCGAAAAAAAGGATCGCGAGCATCACGAGCGTGGTCGCGACCGGGCGCCGGATGAAGATTTCCGAGATATTCATGGGCGTTTCACGGCGGTATCGGCGGGAGTGGAAACCGGCGGCGCCGTCCGGATGGCCACTTTCGCTCCGGGGAACAGGCGCAGGTGCCCGTCGGTGACGACGCGCTCGCCGGGCGCGACGCCGCTCTCGAGGATAGACCACTGGCGGTACGCCCGGCGCACGGCGACGGGCCGCATCGCGACGGTGTCGTCGGGCCCGACGACGAAGACGAACGTTCCGGACTGGCCGGTCTGGACGGCTTCCGTCGGAACGACGAGGGCCCCCGTCTCGTTCGCGAGCTGCAGCGAGACGTTCGCGAACTGGCCGGGCCAGAGAGCGTGATCCCGGTTCGGAAACGTCGCCTTCAGGTTGATGGTGCCGGTCGTGGCGTCGACGGTGTTGTCGATGAACGTCAGCTCGCCGGCCGAGGACGACCCTGCCGGCCCGTTCGGCGTGGCGAGGACCGGCAGGCGGCCGGCGGCAGCGCGCTTCTTGACGTCGCCAAGGGCGGCCTCGGGCACCGCGAACGTCACGTAGATCGGCTCGACCTGGTTGATCATGACGAGGGGCTTGTCGTCGTTCCCTTTCACGAGGTTCCCGACGTTCACGAGCAGCGAGCCCGTGCGGCCCGGGACGGGAGCCGTGATCGAGCAGTACGAGAGGTTGAGGCGCGCGTTCGCGACGTCGCCTTCGTCGGCCTTCACGGTGGCACGCAGCGCCTCGGCGTTGGACGTGATCTGTGAGGCCTGCTCCTTCGTGACGTAGTCCTTCTTGACCAGCTCCTCGTAGCGCTTCGCGTTCTCGTCGGCCTCGCGCGCGCGGGCGCGATCGCGCTCGAGATTCGCGAGCGAGACCTGGAGAGCCACCTCGAAGGACCGGCGGTCGATCTCGAAGAGGAGGTCGCCCTGCTTGACGTCCTGCCCCTCCCGGAAGGCGACGCGCACGACCGGGCCGCCCACGCGCGAACGGATGGCGACGGTCGCGTACGGGTCCACGTGCCCGACGGCCGCCGCTTCGAGCGGGACTTCCCTCTTCTCGACCGGGGCGGCGACGATGGGAACGGGGGGAGGCGCGGGGGGCTTTTTCGCCGTCCGTCCGCACGAGACGACGCCGAGCGCGAGGATCGCGGCGAGAGGGCGGAGGCGGGACGTCGGATTCATGGCGTGTCCTTTCCGGGCGAGGCTGTCGCAAGGCTCGTGTCGACACTCCCGGTGTCATGCGCGAGCTGTGCCATCGCGAGGAGGAAACCGGCGCGGCTCTTGACGTCCTGGGCGAGGGCGCTCGCGAAGGCGCTCTCGGCGGTGAGGAGGTCGAGAATGCTCCCGACGCCTTCGCGGTAACGGCCGCGCGCCACTTCCGCCGACTCGCGCGCGCTCTCGAGGAGATCGCGGGAGGCTCGAACCTGCTCGGCGGCCGTCTTCAGGCCGTAGTAGCTGTTCCAGACCTGGAAGATGACCTGTTGCGAAAAGGTCTCGGCGCCCGCATCGTCGGCCTCGGCCTGCGCCTGCGCGCTCTTCGTGTCGTAAAGGGTCTTGAATCCCGTGAAGAGCGGGACGCGCAGGAAGAGGCCGAGGGAGTAATTGTCGGCATTGGAAATCGCGGCGCCGGCGTAGTCGTAGGTGGGGCGGCTGGCCGAGGCCGATGCCGCCAGGCTGGGCAGCCCGGCCGCCCGGACCGAGCGCACGTGCGCGCGCTGCGCGGCGGCGCGCGAGCGGGCGGCCGCCAGGTCGGGCCGGATGCGCTCGGCCTCCGCGATGAGGCGATCCACGGAGGCGACCGTCGCGTCCTCGTTCACGGCCTCCGGAAGGTCGGCCGCGTCAACCGCGGCGTTCACCGGCACCCCGAGGGCGGTCGCGAGCTGGCCGCGGAACGTCTCGATCTGCCCGCGCACCGTGTCATAGAGAAGGCGCTGCTGGGAGAGCTGGGTGCGCGCCTGCAGGACGTCCGCGATCGTCGCGACGCCGGCGTCGTGCCGCGCGACCGCGGCGTTGTAGTTCGTCTCGGCCTGCTTGACGCTTGCCTCCTGCGCGACGAGGAGCGAGCGCGCGCCCTGGTACGAGTAGTAGGCCTGCGCCACGCCGAGCACGAGGTCGTTCATCGTGGAGTCGTGCGTGAAGTCGGCCGCCCAGAGTCGCTGGCGGGCTTCCTCGAGGTCGCCGGACCGGCCGCCGAAGTCGAGAAGCAGCCAGTTCAGGCTGGCCGACGGCGTGTAGGTCGTGGTGAGGGTCGTGACGCTTCCGCCCAGCGCGCTCACCTTCTGGCGCTGCGCCGAGAAATCAGCCTCGAGCGCGGGGTAGTACGTCGACCGGCGGCTGCCGACGTCGGCCGCGGCAGCCTGCGTCAGGAGCCAGCTCTGGCGCGTCAGCGGGCTGTTGCGGAGAGCCACGTCCACGGCCTCGGCGAGCGAGATCGTGCGGCCCGCGAGTCCCGCGGGCACGAGGCCGTCGGGCAGCGGAACGGGCGGGCGCGCCGGGATGAGCGCCTCCTTCGGGGGCAGCCAGCGCTCTTCCGGCGCGCGTGGCGTGTCGGAGGTGCCGTGGGCGCAACCCGAGAGGAGCCCGATGAGGCTGGCGGCGGCGAGGGCGCGAACGGGTCTCGTCATGCGGTGGCTCCGTCGAAAAAACCGGAGAGATTCTCGGGGGGCAGGTGCGTGCCATGCACGCGAAATTCGCCCGCCATGATCCCGTTTTACCATTGACGCATGTGCCGGCGCCTCTCCCCGCTGCCCGCGCTCCTCGCAGCGGCCGGCATCGCGGCGGGATGCGGGGGCACGCGGCCCATGCCCACTCTCGAGGATTACTCGCTCGGAACTTCGGAGCTCGTAGAAGAAATAAGGAAAGATTTCTTAGAAAGTAAGAGGGGAGAAGGCGGGGGCGCGGGCGGCGCCGACGACACAGGGTCAGCATCTGCTTCACCCCTGCAAGAGCTCGCGGCTCGCTGGCGAAGCGCATGCCGCGCTCGCTGCGCCGCGGCGGTCCGCATCATCGACCTTCAAAAGAAATCCTCTTCGGACCTGACCCTTCGCGTCGAAGTCCGATTGCAAGGCTGGGCGCGCGACGATTCACCCGAGCGTGTGGCGGCCATCGCATTCTTCGATCTTTCCCTCTTCCTCAAAGAATCCTCCGGATCTTCCGACCCTTCTGCGAAGCCCCGCTGGCGGTTGCGCTCGGCGGTCGCGGTGAACGGGCCCGCCGTCATCCAGCGCTCCATCCCGCACCTCTTCGAGGAGGCCGCAGCCCGCGGCCTCGTCGCGCCGCACGAGCCGCTCGATCCTGTCGAGGCGACGAACCTCTGCCTGCCCGCGACGCACCACCACCCCGGGGTGCTGCTCGTGGACGTCGACGGGGACGGGTTCGTGGACGTGATCGTCCCGAACCGGCACCCGAGGCTTTTCCTGAACGACGGGACCGGCCATTTCCGCGACGCGACAGCGGGCTCGGGGCTCGATCTCCTGCCGGAGATGGAGGCCTCAGGCGGCGTCGCCGCCGACGTGGACGGGGACGGGCTGCCGGACCTTTTCCTCTCCAATCACGTCTCTCCGTGCCGCATTCTGAAGAACCTCG
The DNA here is from genome assembly GCA_041482235.1 of Thermoanaerobaculia bacterium. Classification (GTDB taxonomy): domain Bacteria; phylum Acidobacteriota; class Thermoanaerobaculia; order UBA5066; family UBA5066; genus Fen-183. The sequence goes on from JBGPDK010000030.1 coordinate 18,315, forward strand.
GCCACGGGAGGTTCCGGGACGTCACGGAGGCCTGGGGTCTCGCCGCGCTTTCCGGACCGTTCACCTCCGCCGTCTTCTTCGACGCCGACCGCGACGGGCGCGTGGATCTCTTCGTGGCGTGCTACGGCGACGCGCGCGCGACCGGCCCCGCTTACGACGGCTTGAACGGCGTGGGCGATCGCTTCTTCCGGAACGTGGAGCGGAACGGTCATCCGTTCTTCGCCGACGAGACGGCGGCCTCGGGCCTCGGAGACGTCGGCTGGGGCTTCGCCGCGGAAGCCTGCGACGCGGACGACGACGGCGATGACGATCTCTACGTCGCGAACGACTTCGGGAAGAACGGATTCTTCGAGAACCGCTCCACCCCGGGTCACCCGTTCTTCGCGAACATCGCAAGGACGAACGGCACCGAGGACGAGGGCTACGGAATGGGCGTCGCCTGGGGCGACTATGACGGCGACGGCCGCTGGGACCTGCACGTCGCGGACTACTTCACACCATATCGGTGGATCCTGCGCGACTCCCGTTGGCCCATGCCGCCGCTCCCGGGAGCGGGCCTCGTGCGGCCCTACATGGCGAACGTCATGCGCCGGCGCTCCGGCGGGGACGGCCTCTTCCGGAATCTCGGCGGCCTGAAGTTCGAGCGCACGTCCGAGGCCGCCGGGGTCGCGGACGGCGGCTGGGCCTGGGGCACGGAGTTCGTGGACCTCGACGGCAAGGGCCGCGAGGACCTCCTCGTCGTGAACGGCATGTTCCGGGCGACGACGGGAAAGGACGACGAGATCTCGTTCTGGAACGCGATGGGCCGCGAGGGAGTCGACTTCCACGACGGGGTCTGGGGCGGGATCGACTTCGGCGAGAACGGCATGGCTTCACGGACCCCGAAGAAGCTCTTCTGGAACCGCGGTGACGGCACGTTCGAGGAGCGCGCGTTCGTGGAGGGCTTCGACACGCTCGAGGACACGCGCGGCCTCGCCTATGCCGACCTCGACGGCGACGGCGCGCCGGAAGTCGTGCTCTCGTGCTTCCGCGGGCCGCTGCACCTCTATCGCAACGCGTGGGGAGGAGGCGCCGGGCGCGTCGTCCTCCGGCTCTCCGCGGATCACGGCATGAATCGCGATGCTCTCGGCGCCGTGGCGCGCCTTCGGGTGAACGGGAAGGTGCAGCTCCGCGAAGTGCGCGCGGGCTCGTCCTACCTTTCGCAGTCGTCGCACGATCTCCTCTTCGGCCTCGGCGGTGCGAAGGCCGCGGACATCGAGGTGCGCTGGCCGGATGGGAGCAAGCAGGAGCTGCGTGATGTTCCGGCGGGCACGCTCGTCACGCTCGTCGAGGGAAAAGAAGAGAAGAGAGATTCGCTTAGAAAGTGAAGAAAGAAGAAGGGCAATAATCCCCCCGATGAACCGGCCTTTCTTCAATCCCCTTTCTAAGAAACGCTCTCTCTTCGAACGTCTCCGGTTGCTCGCCGCGAGTTTTTTTGCTGCGGCCTCTCTCACGCCGTCTCTTTCTTCAGCAGATAACCCCTCTTCTCCCCGGTTTTCCCCCGAGCAGGCGTCGCGCATCCTGACGCTGCGCAACGTGGGGCTCGCGCAGCTCGAGGAGGACCGGCCGAAGGAGGCCCGCTCGACGTTCGCGAAGCTGGCGGACGCGGTGCCGGGCGAAGCGCTGCCGCTCGCGGACGGTGCTGTCGCGGCTCTGCGCGAGAAGGACCTCGCGGGCGCCGAAGCGCTCCTCGAAAAGGCGCTCGCGCTTGGGGATCGGGCGGATCTCCACGCGATCCGCGCCGTCCTCGAAAACGAGCGGAATCGCCCCGCGGCCGTCCGGGCCGCCCTCGAGAAGGCCGCGGCTCTCGACCCGCACGACCTCGAGTCGCGTTGGCGGTTCGCGCGGAGCGCCGAGACCGACCCGTCCGCGTCGCCGGCCGACAAGGGCGGCCGGCGCACCCGCCTTGCCGAGATCGTCGCCCGTTCGCCCGCGAACCTGCCCGCGCGCCTGAAGCTCCTCGTCCTCGAAGGGGAAGCTGGAGACGGGGCTGCCTTGGCGAAGGGCCTCGCGAACCTGGACCCGCTCGTCTCGGACGGCGATGCTCGGGCGCGGCAGTTTCTCGCGGAGGGAAGGGCTCTCGCCGGCGCCGGCGACTTCAAAGGCGCGACCGTCAAGGTCCGCGTCCTCGAGAACGTCCTCCGCGTGACGCCGCGTTACCAGCAGTCGCTCGGAGAGGTGTTCACGCCGGTCGTGGGGGTCCCGGTCCAGAGTTTTTCTTCGAAAGTGGAGGGGGGACTGCGCGCGTCCGCGGGTCCCGCGATCCCGGTGACGTTCCGCGCTCCGGCAGCGTCCGCGGAGAACGTCGAGAGAATTCTTCGAAGAGTGGACCTGAAGAATTCGGGCGCGCCCGAGGCATATTCCGTATCCGCCCCGTTCGCTGCCGCCGTCTTCCTCGATTTCGACCTCGACGGCGACCTCGACGTCTACCTCTTCGGGGGCGGCAGGCCCGACCAGCTTCTCCGCAACAATCTCGACGGCACGTTCACCGACGTGACCGCGAGGACCGGCGACGCGAAGTTCGCGTCGAAGAAGGCCGTCGTCTCCGATGTGGACCGCGACGGCGATCCCGATCTCGTCACGATCGACGCGAAGGGCGACCTCGTCCTCCGGCTCGATCTCCGGCAGGGCGTCCTCAGGAACGTGGCGCTCCAAGTCTCCGGTGCAGCGGACGTCGCGGTGGAGGACGTGAATGGCGACGGAATTCCCGACATCGTCGTGGCCACCTCTCACGGTTTGCGGCTGTTGTTGGGGAAGGGAGACGGGGATTTCTCGGAAGGCGCGTGGAGTGGTCTCGACGCGGCGGCCGGCCCGGCCGCGATGCGGGCGGTGGTGCTTGCCGATTTCGACAATGACGGATTTCCGGACGCCGTCGCGGCGAATGCCGCAGGCGAATTTCGCGCCTTCCGCAACGAGGGCGGCGGAAAGTTCGCCGCGTGGCCGGTCTTCTCTTCACCCTCTAAGAAGTCTTCCTCTTCGTTCTCCTCGAACCTGACGAACATCGATGCGCTGCTCGCGGTCGACGTCGACAAGGACGGAGATCTCGATCTCCTCGTCTCGGCGGGTGGGAAGACCATCGTGCTTCTCAACGACGGCGGGAACGCGAACGGCTGGCTGGACGTCGTCCTCGAGGGATTGCCCACGGGTTCGGGGAAGGTGAACAAGCAGGGCGTCGGAAGCCTCGTCGAAGTGAAGGCCGGGAATCTCTACGTCGCTCGCGCCGCGGGCCTCCTGCCGACGCACTTCGGCCTCGGCGCGCGCTCGAAGGCCGACGTCGTGCGGGCCACGTGGACGAACGGCGTGCCGCAGAACCTCTTCGACCAGAGGGCGAAGTCCGTCGTGAAGGAAGTCCAGCAGCTCAAGGGCTCTTGCCCGTTCGTGTACGCGCGGAACGGCGAGACCGGCGTCTGGAATTTCATATCCGACGCGCTCGGGCGCTCGCCGATCGGGCTTCTCTACGACGGCGTCCACCTCGCGGGCGCGGACACGCGTGAATGGCTTTTCATCGGCCGGGATTCCCTGAAGCCCGATGCGGGCGGCCGGCTCCAGCTCGACTACACCGAAGAGCTGTGGGAGGTGGCGTTTCTCGACGAGGCGACGCTCGTGGCGGTCGACCATCCCGAGGGCACGGGCGTCGTGCCGAACGAGCGCACGATTCCGGGCGTGACGGAGAAGAGGCTCTTCACGGTGGCGCGTCCGCGGCCCGTGCGCGCCGCTCTCTCCGACGCGTCAGGCCGCTCCGAGGACGTGACGGCCCGCCTCGCGCGCCGCGATCAGATCTATGTGGGCCCGGGGCCCGAGATGTTCTATCAGGGCGTGAGGAAGGAGCATTCCCTCGTTCTCGACCTCGGCGACGTGAAAGCGGGAGATCGCGTCGTCCTGTTCCTTTCGGGCTGGATCTTCTACACGGACACGTCGATCAACGTCTCGCTCTCGCAGCGGAAGGACCTCGCGCATTTCCCGCCGCTCCTCGAAGTGCCGGACGGCGCGGGCGGCTGGAAAGTCGCGATGGAGTCGTTCGGCTTTCCGGCGGGCAAGACGAAGACGATGCCCGTCGACCTGACAGGCCTCGTCGACCCGAGGGACCCGCGCGTGCGCATCCGGACGACGATGGCGATCTTCTGGGACGAGGCCTTCGTCACGGTGAACGATCCTGCCGTCGAGGTCGTCACGACGTCGCTCTCGCCGTCTTCAGCCGTCCTCTCCGAGCGCGGCTTCCCGCGCGGGTACCGCGTGACGCCCGATGGCCCCGAGGTGTTCGACCACGGCGACGTCTCGACGGCCCCGCGTTGGGAGGACATTTCCGGCCGCGTCACGCGCCTCGGCGACGTGACGGAGCTCCTCGCGAAGACGGACGACCGGTGGGTCGCGTTCAAGGGCGGCGACGCGATCCGCATCACGTACGACGCGGCGAAGCTGCCTCCATTGCGCGAGGGCTGGCGCCGCGACTACCTCCTCGTCTCCGACGGCTGGGACAAGGACTTCGACCGGAACACCGTCACGGGGCAGTCGTACGAGCCCTGGCCGTTTCACGCGATGTCGGCATACCCGTATCCCGCGGACGAGCGTCATCCCGACCCGATGTTCCTCGAGGAAACGCTCACGCGAAAGGTCGGGCCGGAGCGATTCCGGGGCGCGCTGGGAGAAAGATAGTTTTGCTGAATGCCCCTCGCTCGCGATTGGGCGGAGCGCTACGACCTACAGTGGGGCTGGTGTAAGAGTGTTTTTTCTTAGAAGGGTGAGTGTCCTGCTCGCAGCCTCATTCGCCGCGCTTCTCCTGTCGCCCCTGCTCTCTTACTCATTCGAAGAAAACTCTTCCGGTGCTCTTCGGACGCCCCCCATTCGCTTCACCGACGTGACGAAGCGCGCGGGGCTGAACTTCAAGTTCAAAACCGACCTCAGACGCGGGCGGAACCTCGCGACGATGGGCGGGGGCGTCGCGATGGGGGACTTCGACGGGGACGGGTTCCTCGACCTCTTCTTCACGGGGTCCGTCTCGAACGGCAAGAAGCCGGAGGCGGGGCCTTGCGGCGTCCTCTACCGCAACCGCGGAGACGGCACGTTCGAGGATTTCACGGTGCGCTCGGGAATTCGATCGTGCGGCTGGACGATGGGCGCGTCGTGGGTGGACGTCGATGGCTCGGGACGCCTCGATCTCGTCGTCACGGGCGTGGGCCGGACGTCGCTCTGGAAGAACCTCGGCGACGCGACGTTTCGCGAGGAGGGTGCCGGCCGCGGACTCGTCGCGCCGGACTACGCCGTGGGGCTGGCGGCGGGAGACGTGAACGGGGACGGGCGCGTGGACCTCTACGTCGTCGGGTATCTCGACACGGACTACGGGAGGGAACAGTCCTTCCCGCAGCTCCAGGTGCGGATGCCGGAGGACTACGCCGGGCAGCTGGCAACCCTCCTCGTGCAGGATGCCGATGGGCGATTTCACGAGTGCGCGAAATCCGCGGGCGTGACGAACGCTGATGGCCGCGGCCTCGGCGCGGTCTTCTTCGACTACGACGCCGACGGACACGAAGACCTCTACGTAGCGAACGACCGCATGCCGAACGTGCTCTACCGCGGGCACGGCGACGGCACGTTCGAGGACGTGACGCTCGAAACGGGCGCGGGCGCGCGCGACCAGAAGATTGTGCGCGCCGGCATGGGGATCGCAGTCGGCGACGCGGACGGCGACGGGCGGCCCGACATTCTCGTCACGAACTTCGCGGGAGAGCCGGACACGCTCTACCGGAACGTCGAGGGCGCGCTCTTCGACGACGCGACCGAGGCTTCCGGGGTGGACCGGGCCTCGCTCCCGTACGTGCAATGGGGGACCGACTTCGCGGACCTCGACGACGACGGCCGCATGGACCTCGTGGCGGCGTCCGGCCACCTCGTACCGCGCATCCTCCTCACGTTCGCCAGGTTTTTCCGCAAGAGCGGGCTGGGCGTCTACGGTCTCGGCGACCACTCCTATGTGCAGCCGCCGCTCGTGTGGCGGAACGAGGGGCACGGCCGCCTGGCGGACGTCACGCCCGGATCGGGCGACTGGGCGGCCCTGCGCCTCTCGGCCCGCGGGCTCGCCGCCGGAGACGTGGACGGCGACGGCCGGCTCGACGTCGCGCTCGCAGCGGTCTCGGGCGGCATCCGCCTCATGAAGAACGCCACGGTGTCGTCCGGCCACGCGCTCGAGATCCTGCCGGTGGCGGGAAGCGGCCGCCGGACGGCCCTCGGGACGAAGGTCATCGTGAACGCGGGCGGCGTCCGGCAGGCGCAGGAGTTCATTCTCCGACCCTCATACGCCTCGGGTGCGTGGGTGCCGCTGCACTTCGGGCTGGGCGACGCGACCGGGGCGAGGGTCGAGGTCATCGCGCCGGGCGAGACGGTCCCCACGCTGACCTTCGAAGAGGTCGCGGCCGACCGCCTCTACACCCTTCGCGATGGAAAGCTCGCAGAGAAGAGAGGATTTCTTGGAAGGTAAGAAGAGGGGAATCGCGGCCTGGGGCCATGGTTTCTGACCCCCTAATGCCGGGTAACGGTCGCGATGACGGCGATCTTCCCATCGGGTGTGATCTTTCCGACGCGCGGCAACATCTCACGCCGGTCGTCCGATTCCGCGTTCTGGAATTCGAGTACGTACAGGTCGTTGCCGAACAGGGCGACCCCGGTCGGCGCCCAGGCGCCCGGGAGCTTTGGCAGGATGGTGACGTGTCCGCCGGGCGCGACCTTGATCACGCTGCGGCATCCGGTCGCCGCGACATAGATCGTACCGCCGGCGTCGACGTCCAGTCCGCGGAGCAGCGGGCGATCCCCGGCTCCCCTCCCGGGAATCGACGTGCAGCCGGCGAGGGCGAGGTTCTCCACGACGGTCGAGACTCGCCCCTCTCTGGTGATCCGGCGGATCGCGTCGTTTTCGGTGTAGTACAGGGAGCTTTCGGGACCGGCGGCGAGACCGTTCAGGTCGCGGAGCGGCCCGCGCGCCGTCGTCGAGGGGAGACTTGCCAGGATCGACGTTTTCCCCGAGGGCAGCGTCCTCAGGATCTGCAAAAGAGCCCCGCCATCATGCGAGGGGTAGTACAGATTGCCATCTCGACCCATTGCGATGGGAAAGTCGCTGGCGAGAAGCAGCCTGGGGTTGACGCCGATTCGGGCGATTTCCCAACCCGGTCCCGATGGCAGAGGGAAGGCGCCGAACGTGCCGCCCGCATCAAGAGTCATCCAGTGGAAAGCGGGCCCCGGAATACGGGTCAGCGCGCCGTGCGCGTCGAGCTTCCATACTCCCGAGACCATATCGACAAAGTAGATCTGGCCGAGCGAGTCGACGACGATGCCGGAACCCGGGTGCGCAGGAGCGGGCGTTGGGAGCAGACAGGCCACAGCGAAGACCAGAACGGGAATCCAACGGC
>JBGPDK010000031.1:0-25522 GCA_041482235.1 Thermoanaerobaculia bacterium
CATCCGCGAGACGAACCACTTCCCGTCCGTGTGCGGCCGCGTCTGTCCGCAGGAAAGCCAGTGCGAGGCGCAGTGCATCCTCATCAAGAAGATGGAGCCCGTCGCCATCGGCCGGCTCGAGCGGTTCGTGGGCGACCATGCGCCCGTCACCGCTCCGCCTCCGCGTCCTGCTGCGCCGATCGGAAAGGTCGCGGTCGTGGGCTCCGGCCCCGCCGGCCTCGCGTGCGCGGGCGACCTGGCGCGCGACGGCGCGGAAGTCACGATCTTCGAGGCGCTCCACGTCATCGGGGGAGTCCTGAAATACGGGATCCCGTCCTTCCGGCTCCCGCGCAACATCATCGACCGCGAAGTGAAGCAGCTCGAGAACATGGGCGTCCGTTTCGAGACGAACAAGGTCATCGGCAAGACGTTCACGATCCCGCAGCTCCTCTCAGAGCGCGGCTTCGACGCCGTCTTCGTGGGGACAGGGGCGGGCGCCCCGGCTTTTCTCGGCATTCCGGGCGAGTTCGCCGGACAGGTCTACAGCGCGAACGAGTTCCTCACCCGCGTGAACCTCATGGGAGGTGACAAGTTCCCCTACGAGGACACGCCCGTCACGCTCGGCCGCAGCATCGTCGTCATCGGCGCGGGCAACACGGCGATGGACTGCCTGCGTGTCGGGAAGCGCCTCGGGGCCGAGCTGGTCCGCTGCGTCTACCGCCGTACGAAGGCGGAGGCTCCCGCGCGGGTGGAAGAGCTCCGCCACGCGGAGGAAGAGGGCATCACGTTCCACTGGCTCAGGGGCCCGACCGAGATCGTCACGGACGACAAGGGCGGGGTGAAAGCCCTCGTCTGCCAGAAGATGGAGCTGGGTCCGCCGGACGCCTCCGGCCGCCGGCGCCCCGTCCCCATCCCCGGTGAGATGGAGACGTTCGAGTGCGACACCGTCATCTACGCGCTCGGCACGCGCGCGAACCCCATCATCGCGCGGTCCACGCCGGGCCTCGGCGTGCGCGGCGAGGGGTACATCAACGTCGACGAGACGACGCAGGCCGCGAACCTGCCGGGTGTGTTCGCGGGCGGCGACATCGTCACCGGCGCGGCCACGGTCATCCTCGCGCTCGGCGCCGGCCGCCGGGCGGCGCACGCGATCACGTCGTACCTGAAGAACCGCGTGTGGCCTCCCGAGATCCGCGCGGACTCGACGATCCCGGCCGTGGCCGCGCCCGCCGAGTCCGTGTGCAAGACGTGCCGGCGCCCGATCGAGGAGGGCGAGGACTACGTCTGCTGCGCGGGCGAGCGCCGTGCATTCCAGTGCACGTCGTGCCATAAAGTCTCGGAAGGCTTCGCGTTCCCGTACGGCCTGTGCCCGATCTGCGGCGGCGCGTTCGAGCCCCGCGCGGAAGGCGCGGCTCCCGAGGGCGCGCTCGCCGAAGCGGTGCGCCGCGCGTACGAGATCGAGATCGGCGGCGTCCTCTTCTACGCCCAGGGGGCGAAGCAGATGGAGCGCTCGGGAGCCGACCCCGAGGTCATCGAGCTCTTCAATCGCCTTTCGGACATGGAGCGCGAGCACATGGAGACCCTCGCGAGGCGCTATCACCTCGAGGCGCCGGATCTCTTGGTTGAGGGGCCGTCCGCGACGCAGCTCGCCGTCTTCTCGGGCGTGGAGCCCCTGAAGGACGCGGACGGAGTGGCGCTGCTTCGTCTCGCCGTACACCTGGAAAAGCGCGCGGGCCGGTTCTTCCTCGAGACCGGGCGCGCCTTCTCCGAGGCCTCGCCCGAGTGGCGTCTCTACCGCGAGCTGGAGGCGGAGGAGCGCGAGCACGCCGAGCTCCTCGAGAACGCCGCGATGCGGCTCAAGGCGGGGCGCCCGCTCGTGATCTGAGCGCGGCGAAGACCGGACGTCAGTACGCGTTCTTGTGGGTGAAGCCCCACTTGAGCGTGAGCCACAGAATCTTCACGTCGAGAGAGACCGACCAGTTTTCGATGTAGTAGAGGTCGTACTCGATGCGTTTGCTGAGGCTCGTGTTGCCGCGCCAGCCGTGAACCTGCGCCCAGCCCGTGATGCCGGCGCGCACGCGGTGGCGCAGCATGTACTGGGGGAACTTGTCCCGGAACGTGCTGACGAATTCCGGGCGCTCGGGGCGGGGCCCCACGAGGGACATTTCGCCCGTGAAGACATTGATGAGTTGCGGCAGCTCGTCGAGCGACGTCTTGCGCAGGAAGGCGCCCACGAGCGTGCGTCGCGGGTCGTTCTCCTCGGTCCAGCGCGCGCCGTCTTCCTCGGCGTCCACGCGCATCGAGCGGAACTTGAGCATGCGGAAAAGCCGCCCGTCGAGGCCCATGCGCTCCTGCGCATAGAAGATCGGACCTCGGTCCTCGAGCCAGATCGCGAGCGCGATGGCGGGGAACAGCACCGCGATCGCGACGAGGCCGAGCGCCGAGAGCGCGACGTCCATCGTCCGCTTGACGAGCGAGTTCCAGCCCTCCAGCGGCATCTGCGTGAGGTTGATGACGGGCACCCCGTCGAAATCCTCGATTCCGGCCCGGAACGTCACGTACTGGAAGAGGTCGGGCACGACCTTGAGGTCGACCATCTCGTTGCCGACCTCCTTGAGGATCGTGAGAACCGTCCGGTACGCCTCGACCGGCAGCGCGAGGAACACCGTGTCGACCTCGTGCGCGCGGATGAGCGCCGTGACCTCCGAGGTCGTCCCGAGGACGGTGAGGCCGCGGTAGCCCTCGGCGCGCTTGACCGGGTCGTCGTCCGCGAAGCCGACGGGCTTCAGGCCCGTCGCGGGGTGGTCGAGGAGCTTGTCGGCCAGTGAGCGGCCCGCGTGCCCCGCGCCGACGATGAGGGTCCGCCGCACACCCGCCCCCGTGGACCACACGGTTTCGAGGTACTTGCGGATGCCGAAGCGCACGAGAGACACGAAGAGGACGTCGAGGAAGAGGAACAGGACGAGGAGCTGGCGGCTCGTGTACGTGAACCCGCGCCAGAACGAGAGAAGGCCCACGAGGAGGATCGTCCCGAGCGACGCCGCGACGACGACGGCGAGCGCTTCGTCGATCGTCGAGCGGTCGCGGCGGATCTGGTAGAGGCGGTGGAAATAGAAGACGATCGGCCAGATGACGACGAGGATCGGGATGAAGACGACGTAGTTCTCGAAGGGCTGCGCTCCCTTCGGCGTCGGCCATACCGACTCGAACCGGATGAGCCACGCCGCGCCCAGCGCGAGCACGGTCGCGAGGACGTCGGCGGCCACGAACAGGGCTTGAAGGCGTCGGGTCTGGCGGCGAATCACACGGACTCCGGACTGTCTATTCTAGCGTCCCTCGCGGCACTTTCGCGCCCGGCCCGGGCAGTTTCGAGCGCGGCCCGGAAGCGGGCCCGGAAGACGTCACGTGAGAAACGGCCGGCATTGAGGGGCAGCGCCGCGGGGTCGAGCGCGAGAGAGCGCAGGCGTTCGAGCGCGGCGAGGAGGCCCGGGGCCCCCGGTTCGGCGTACAGAACGCCCGTTTCGCCGTCCCGTACCGTTTCGGTCGCCCCGCCCCGGCCGAGCGCCACGACCGGCGCGCCGCAGGCTTGCGCCTCGAGCGGCACGATGCCGAAATCTTCCTCCCCGGGCATCAGCACGGCCTCCGCGGTGCGGTAGCTCTCGCGCAGCACCTCGTCGTTGGGAGTGTCGAGGAATCGGACCGTCTCACCGGCCCGGTTCGCGAGGCGGGCGCGCTCCGGACCGAAGCCCGCGATTGTGAGGGGCAGCCGGCGGGCGTTGGCGGCGTCGATCGCCTCGTCGAGGCGCTTGTACGGGGCGAGAGCCGACACGACGAGGAGGCCGCTCCGGCGCGTCCCGGGGGGTGGCGGCGTGTAGAACTCCGTGTCCACGGGCGGAAAGACCACGGCCGAATCGCGTCTCCAAAGGCGCGCGATGCGGCCTTTCACATTCTCCGAATTCGCGAGGAAGGCGTCCACGCGGGGCACGGCCGCGCGGTCCCAGGCCCTGAGCGGCGCGCGCACGAGGCGCGCGGCGGCCGTGACGAGAGCCGGCCGGTCCCGGAAGTAGGCGTCGAACTGGTCGTTCAGATACCGCACCGGCGTATGGCAGTAGCAGAGGTGGAAGGCCCCCGGCGCCCGCTTCGCGTTCTTTGCGACACAGTGGGAGGTCGAGATCACGAGGTCGAACCCGGAGAGGTTCCACGTCTCGGCCGCGACGAAGAAGAGAGGGAGCAGCATCCGGTAGTCCGCGCGAGGAGAGGCGAGCTTCTGGAGAAACGTCGTCCGGATCTCCGCGGCCTCGATCTCGGGGCTCTGCGAGCCGCGGAAGTGGAAGAGCGTGAAGACCGGCGCGCCCGGAAACATCCGGACCAGCTCCAGCAGCACCTTCTCGCCGCCGCGGGTACCCGTCAGCCAGTCGTGGACGAGGGCGACTTTCACGACGGGGGTTCCTTTGCTCCCTCGCGCGCCGAGTCGCGCCCTGGCTCAGGGGAAGCTGGTTTTTCTTCGAATGGGTAGAGAACGCTGTCGTAGATTCCCGCGGTTCGTTCTGCGGCGCGGGCCCAGGTGAATTGCGCTGCTCGCTTCCGGCCCCTCTTCCTCAGAACCCTTTTAAGCTCTTCGTCTTTGAGAGTTCTCTCGATCCCCGCGACCATTGAATCGACGTCGTGTGGGTCGAAGAACACTGCCGCGTCGCCCGCCGTTTCGCGGAGCGCGGGAAGGTCCGCGCACGCGACGGGCGTGCCCGCCGCCTGCGCCTCCAGGGCGGGCAGACCGAAGCCTTCCGCGAAAGAGGGAAGGACGAGCGCGCGGGCGCCGGCGAGGAGTGTCGGCACGTCCTCGTCGGGCACCAAGCCGAGTGCGCGAACGCCGTCGGCGCGGATGCGCCCGGGGGCCACGCCCGCGAGGACGAGAGAGAGCCCGGGCGAAGAAGCCCGCAGGCGCGCGAACGCGCGGAGCAGCCCGTCGAGGTTCTTGTGCGGCTTGTCGTTTCCGAGAAACAGAAGATAAGGAGAAGATTCTTTGAAAGGAGGAATGGAAGAAAGCGCCGCCGGCAGCCGCCGTGCATCGCCATTTCTCTCTTCACTTTCTAAGAAGAATCTCTCTTCCACTCCATTTGGAATGACGACGACCTTGCCGCCCAGCGCGGGTCCGAAAGCAAGAATCTCTTTCTTCGTCGCCTCCGAGACCGCGATCACCTTCGCCGCGAGCCGTAGCGCCCGCCCGATCATCCACCGCGCGTAAAGACGCTTCGCCGGCGCCGCGTGCTCGACCCGGGTGAGGTGCATGAGGTCGTGGACCGTGACGACCGTCGCGCGCGGCGGAAAGAGCGGCACGACGTAGTGCGGGGCATGGAAGACATCCGGGGACACTGCGGAAATTGCCCGCCGGACGGCCACGAGCTCTTCGAAAGAGTAGTGCGTTGCCGCGCAGACGCGTGCCGTGACGCCGCGGGAAAGGAGCCCCTCCTCGCCGGGAAGAACGAGCGCGTGGAGCTCGAAGCGGTCCAGGCCCGCGAGGCCGCCGAGAAGGCCGCGGATGTAGGACCCGATCCCGAAGTCGCGTGCCTTGCGCGCGTCGAGGAGGACGCGCTTCCTTCGCGCCATCACCCGAGCGCCTCGTCGAAAAGGGCGCGCATCTTCACGGCCGCGGCCGTCCATGTGAAGCTCCGCGCGCGACGCGGGCCTTCCGCCGCCGCGTGCCGGCGGAAGTCGGCGTCGTCGTGCGCCTGCTCCAGCGCTGCCGCAATGGAAGGGACGCTCGCGGGGTCGGGCAGGAGGCCGGCGTCGCCCATCACCTCCGGCAGCGACGACGCCGACGAGCCCACGACCGGCGTGCCCTGCGCCATCGCCTCGAGGGGCGGAAGGCCGAACCCCTCGTAGAGGCTCGGGTACGCGAAGACACGCGCCTCTTTCAGCCATCGCGCCCGCACCCCGGGGCCGAGATATCCCGCGAGCGTGAGGCGCGTCGCGTGACGCGATCGTGCGACGCTTTCGGCGAAGTCTCCCATGCCCCACCCCTCCCCGCCCGCGAGGACGAGATCGGGAAAGTCCGGGCGGCGGTCCCAGATCGACTCCATCGCCGCGACCAGCCGGAGGACGTTCTTGCGCGGCTCGAGCGTGCCCACGTAGAGCACATACGGCCGTCCCCCGTGCGGCGCCTCACCGCCCGTGGCGGGCGATTCGAGGTCGACCCCGTTGTGCACGACGACGGTCTTGTCGGCCGCATCGGGGAACGCGGCGAGGAGGTCGCGGCGCGTCGCCTCCGACACGGCGGCGATCCGCCGGGCGCGGCGAACCGTCGGGCCGATGAGCGGAGCGAAACCGAGGCGATTCCTCCACGAGTGCCACTCGGGAAAAAGCAGGGGCGTGAGGTCGTGCACGGTCGCGACGCCCGGCAGCGAGGAGGCGAGGGGAAGAACGCCGAGGCTTCCGAAGAAGGCGTCCGCGCCCGCGCCTCGGGCAGCGCGCCCCGCCGCGGTCTGCAGCCAGATCGTGCCTGGGAGCGCGGGGGAGGGAGCAACGGCCACGCGACCGGCGAGCCGTGCCGGCACGTGGACCCGCCGAGGGGAGAGCAGAATGAAAGCGTCCCCGGGCCTGTCGTCGAGCCAGGCGGAGATCAGCCCTTCCAGGTAGCGGCCGACGCCGGTCGGACGCTCCTCGAACGGGCGCGCGTCGACGGCGATGCGCATCGCTTCCATGTTATATTCTGCGGCTCCTCATCGCGGAGGAAGAGCCTTTCCCCATGCACCTGAACCTCGAGACGGCTTTCGACGAGCCGGTTGATCTTTCTCATCAGTTCGACTTTCCAGCCGCGAGCCTCGCGCGTCCTGAGCTCGTGTCTCTCTCGCCCGTGTCGTTTACGGGCCGGCTCGAGCGCCAGGGCCCCGGCTTCATCCTCAACGGCCGGGTTGCCTTCGACGGCGTCACGGCGTGCGCGCGCTGCCTCGCGCAGGTCCCGTTTCGCCGCGCCAGCGAGGCGTTCTGGGTCTTCGCGCCGGCGCACGCGAAGCCGCGGGAGGACAAACCCGCGGCGAAGACGGATCGGGCGGAGAGGCGCGAGAAGGACCGGAGCGAACCGGACGACGGCCTCGAGCTCACGCCGGAGGATCTCGACGTTCTGTACTACGACGACCTCCTCGTCTCCTTCGACCCTCTCGTCGAGGAGCAGGTGCAGCTCGAGCTTCCGTTGAAGGCCCTTTGCCGGGATGACTGCCGCGGTCTCTGCCCGTCCTGCGGCGCAGACCGGAACCTCGCGCCATGCGCCTGCAAACCTCCTGCGGACGAGCGCTGGAAACCACTTCGAACGCTTCTCGACCCCGGGAACTGAACCAGGCCCCTTTTGATCGCCGCCGCGCGCCGGACCGTCACAGGAGACCGCCATGCCGAATCCAAAACACCGCCACAGCAAGACGCGCCGCGACCTGCGCCGCGCCCATGACTTCCTGAAGCCCAAGCAGACCTCGAACTGCACGAACTGCGGCGTCGAGAAGCTGCCGCACCGCGTGTGCCCTGCCTGCGGCTACTACAAGGGCCGGGAGGTCATGAGCGGAGCCGAGAAGGCCTGACTTGACGATCGCCGTCGACGCCATGGGGGGTGATCACGCCCCCCGCGTCAACGTGGAAGGCGCGGTGGCGGCGGCCGTGGATTTCGGCCTCGACACGCTGCTCGTCGGCCGGCGGCGCGAGATCGAATCCGAGCTCCACAAGGCCGCCTACAACGGAAACCGTGTGGGCGTCGTCGAGGCGGACGACGTCGTCCTCTTCGACGAGCCCTCCATCACGCCCATGCGGAAGAAGCGCCGGGCGTCCATCCGAATCGCGGCCGAATGCGTGCGGGACGGGCGGGCGAGGGGCATGTTCACGGCGGGTCACACGGGCGCCGCGATGGTCGTCGCGAAGATGATCATGGGCGTCGTCGAGGGGATCGACCGGCCGGCCCTCGCGACGGTGCTTCCGGGCCTCGACCGCAAGCGCGTCCTCCTCGACGTCGGGGCGAACCTGAGCTGCCGGCCCGAGAACTACCGCGAGTTCGCCCTCATGGGCCACTTCTACGCGCAGGAGGTCCTCGGCATCGAGAAGCCGAAGATCGGCCTCATGTCGGTGGGCGAGGAGGAGGGCAAAGGCACCGACGCCGTGAAGGAGGTCTACCGCCTCCTGAAGGAGTCCGGGCTGCGGTTCATCGGAAACGTCGAGGGCCGCGACGTCTACGACGGCGACGTGGACGTCATCGTGACGGACGGCTTCACCGGGAACGTCATCCTCAAGGTCTCCGAGAGCCTCGCCCACCTCGTGGAGGAGGCGCTCAAGCAGGAGATCACCCGGAGCCTCCAGGCCTCGATGGGCTTTCTCCTTTCCAAGGACGCTTTCCGGTCTTTCAAGAAACGCCTCGACTACAGCGAGTACGGAGGAGCGCCGCTTCTCGGCGTGAACGGGGCCTGTCTGATCGGCCACGGGCGCTCGAACGCCAAGGCCGTGTGCAACGCCATTCGCGCGGCACACGACTTCGTGCGGCGTGGCATCCCCGAGAAAATCCGCGAGCGGGCGCTCACGTTCGCGCCGCCGGCGCTCTCCCGGTAACATCCCGGTCCCTGGCCTTCACGGAGGAACGATGTTTCACGCCACGATCGCCGGCACGGGCCGAGCCGTTCCCGACCGGATCCTGACGAACGCCGACCTCGAGAAGATGGTCGAGACTTCCGACGAGTGGATCACGTCCCGCACGGGCATTCGCGAACGCCGCGTGGCCGGCGAGGGAGACATCCTGTCGGACTTTTGCGTGCGCGCGGCTCTTCCCGCGCTCGCCGACGCCGGAATCACGGCTGCCGATCTCGACACGATCATCCTGTCGACCTGCACGCCCGATCACCTGGTCCCGGGCACCGCCCCGGTCGTGCAGCACAAGCTGGGCGCGAAGAAGGCCGCCGCGTTCGACCTGAACGCCGCCTGCTCGGGCTGGCTCTACGGGCTTCACGTGGCGGACGGGCTCATCCAGTCGGGCAAGGCGAAAAACATCCTCCTCGTCGGCGCCGAGTTCCTGACCCGATTCGTGGACTACACCGACCGCGGCACGTGCATCCTCTTCGGGGACGGCGCGGGCGCGACCGTCCTCAAGGCGACGAAGGCCGACCACGGCGTTCTCTCGACGGCGATCCACTCGGACGGAGAGGGCGCGCCCTTCATCCTGATGCCTGGCGGCGGGTCCACGTTCCCGCCGAATCGTCCCGAGACGCTCGAGAAGAAGCTCGGGTTCATCCAGATGAAGGGTGGTGAGACGTTCAAGTTCGCGATCCGGTCGATGGTGGAGGTCAGCAAGTTCGTCCTCGCGGAGAGCGGCTTCACGACCGCCGACGTGAACTGGCTCCTCCCGCACCAGGCGAACGAGCGGATCCTCACCGGCGTTGCCGAGCGCCTGCAGGTCCCGCCCGAGCGCTGCATGAACAACATCGGGCGCTACGGGAACACGAGCTCGGCCTCGATTCCGATCGCGCTCGACGAGTACGCCCGCGACGGCCGCCTGAAGCGCGGCGACCTCATCCTCATCACGGCGTTCGGCGGCGGCCTCACGTGGGGCGCCGCGCTCGTCCGCTGGTGACCCGGTGGGCCTCGCGTTCCTGTTTCCCGGGCAAGGTTCGCAGTTCGCCGGCATGGGACGGGATCTCGCGGAGGCGTTCCCCGAGGCGCGGCGCGTCTACGAGCGGGCGGACGCGGCGCTCCTGCCGCTGGGCCTGTCCGTCTCGAAGGCCTCGTTCGAGGGCAGCGACGACGAGCTCAAGCAGACGGCCGTCACGCAGCCGGCCATCGTCGCGCATGCCGTCGCGGTCTTCGAGGTCCTGAAGGCGAAGGGCGTCGCGCCGTCCGCCGCCGCCGGCCATTCGCTCGGCGAGTACGCCGCGCTCGTCGCGGCGGGCGCCCTCTCGCTCGAGGACGCGGTCGTCCTCGTGAGGCGCCGCGGCCTCTTCATGCAGAAGGCCGTCCCCGCGGGGCGAGGCGCGATGGCCGCCGTCGTCGGCCTCGCTCCCGAGGCCGTCGTCGAGGCGTGCGCCCAGGCCGCCGCCGAAACCGGTGAAGTCTGCTCGGCTGCGAACTTCAACTCGCCGGAGCAGACGGTCGTCGCGGGCACGGCGTCCAGCGTGGCCAGGGCGGGGGAGATCCTGAAGGCGAAGGGCGCCAAGCGCGTCCTCCCGCTTCCGGTGTCCGCCCCGTTCCACTGCGCGCTCATGAAGCCCGCCGAGGAAAGCCTCGCGCCGTTCCTTTCGGCGGCGGTGTTCCGCCCGCTCGCGATCCCCGTCGTCACGAATGTGGACGCCAGGGAGACCACGGACCCGGAGGTCGCGCGCGAGTCGCTCCGGCGCCAGATCTGCTCGCCCGTCCGCTGGGTCGAGTCCGTGCGGCGCCTCGCGGCGCTCGCCCCGTCGGCGGTCGAGGCCGGGCCGGGATCGGTTCTCGCGGGCCTCGCGAAGCGCATCGTGAAGGAGTGGCCCGTGAAGACCACGTCCACGGCCGCCGCGCTCGCGACGTTCGGGCCCTGACATGCCGCCTCGCATGGCGACTTCCCGGCGGCCTCCGGCGCGACGCCCGCGGATCTGATAGAAGGCGGATCGGGAAAGGAAAGCCAGATGGCCGTCTCGTTCTCGCTCGAGGGAAGGGTCGCGCTCGTCACCGGCGGCTCGCAAGGCATCGGGGAGGCGATTGCGAAGGCGCTCGCCGCCGCCGGCGCGCACGTCGTCGTCGCCGCCCGCGGCGAGGACAAGGCCGCCTCAGTGGCGGAGTCCATCGCCTCGTCTGGCGGCCGGGCCGAAGCTCTGCGTCTCGATGTCGCCGACCCTGCCTCGGTCTCTCAGGCCTTCAAGGCGATCGTGGAGAAGCACGGGAAGCTCGACATCCTCGTGAACAACGCCGGCATCACCGACGACGGCCTCATCCTGCGCATGTCGAAGGGGTCGTGGGACAAAGTCCTCGCGACCGACCTGACGGGGGTCTTCCTCTGCGCGCAGGAGGCCGCGAAAGCCATGCTGAAAAAGCGCGTCGCGGGCCGCATCGTGAACATCACGTCCGTCGTGGGACTCATGGGGAACGCGGGCCAGACGAACTACGCCGCGGCCAAGGCCGGCGTCATCGGGTTCACGAAAGCCCTCGCGCGCGAGATCGGCTCGAGGGGAATCACCGTGAACGCCGTCGCACCGGGCTACGTCGCAACGGCCATGACGGACGCGATGGGCGAGGACCAGAAGAAGGCCCTCGTCGGCCAGATCGTCCTCGGGCGGCTCGGGACTGCGGACGACGTGGCGGGCGCCGTGGTCTATCTGGCGTCCGATGCGGCCTCCTACGTGACGGGGACGTGTCTCAACGTGAGCGGCGGGCTCTACATCGGAAGCTCGTAATTCAGGCGCGCTTCAGGGTTGTCACGGGGTCCTCCTGCCTGTTGACTGCCGAGGGCGGACGATGGGATGAGCGGGTTTTGAGTATTGTTCTCAAACGTGCTCCCCTTAGGTATAGGCTCTCGTCGCGGGGTTTCTCCATGTCAACATTCAGCGATGAGCAGCGGAAGGAACTCGAGAGGTGTGTCAACACGGCGAACCAACTCGGCACGCAGTCCGCCAAGGTGTTCACGACCAGGACGGTGGCGGATGCGATCGTGACCGAACGCGAGCGACTCGCGCGCATCGTCGAAACCTGCAAGCCCATGGCCGAGCTCGCTGCGGGCGCCTCGTCCGGAGTCCAAGACGAGATTTCCGATCTCGAGGCGACGCTGCGGGCGTTAGGGCGGGCCATACGCAGCGGACACCACGAGTAGCGGAAGCCGGAAAGAGCAGCTGGGCGCCAGGAACGGCGACTCACGCGAAACCGCGAGAATCGTCACTTTTCCTTCATCGGATAGACTCCGCACGCTTGAAATCGGATCCCGGCAGCCTTCAGAATGCCGGTCTCTCGCAAGACGCAGACTTTCGGAGGATCGCGATGGCGAATTCGGTGGAAGAAAAGGTCAAGGGCATCATCGTGGAGCAGCTCGGCGTCCAGGCGGACGAGGTGAAGCCCGAGGCTTCTTTCGTGGACGACCTCGGCGCGGACTCCCTCGACACGGTCGAGCTCGTCATGGCCTTCGAGGAGGCGTTCGGCATCGAAATCCCGGACGAGGACGCCGAGAAGATCCAGAAGGTCAAGGACGCGGTTACCTACATCGAGTCACACGCCAAGCCCGCCTGATCCCGGACGCCTCGACGCGTGCCCGCGAATCCCGCACCCCTCCTCGACGGCCGCGGCCGGCGGCGCGTGGCCGTCACGGGCGTCGGCCTCGTCTCTCCCGTGGGCCTCACGGCGAAGGAGAACTGGGCCAGCCTGACGGCCGGCGTCTCCGGCATCGGCATGATCACGCGATTCGATGCGACCGATTACGCGTGCCGCATCGCCGGAGAGGTGAAGGGCTTCGACCCGGGTAAGTTCTTCGAAAAGAAGGAAATCAAGAAGTTCGACACGTTCATCCACTTCGCGGTCGCGGCGGCGAAGGAGGCGATGACCGACTCGGGCCTCGCGGTCACGCCGGAAAACGCCGAGCGCGTGGGCGTCTGCATCGGCTCGGGGATCGGCGGGCTGCCTCTCATCGAGGAGACGCACCGAACGGTCCTCGCGAAGGGACCCCGGCGCATCAGCCCGTTTTTCATCCCCGGCCTCATCGTGAACATGTGCTCGGGCCTCGTGTCGATCCAGACGGGCGCGAAGGGCCCGAACTCGGCCACGGCGACCGCCTGCGCGACGTCGGCCCATGCGATCGGCGACGCGGCGAACATCATCCGCCGGGGGGACGCCGACGCGATGATCGCGGGCGGCTCGGAGGCCGTCATCACCTCGCTCGCGGTGGGCGGCTTTTCGGCGATGCGCGCCCTCTCGACGCGCAACGACGATCCGAAGGGCGCGTCGCGGCCGTGGGACAAGGACCGCGACGGCTTCGTCCTCAGCGAGGGGGCGGGCATCCTCGTGCTCGAGGACCTGGCCTTCGCGAAGGCGCGCGGCGCTTCGATCTACGCCGAGCTCGCCGGCTACGGCATGTCCGGCGACGCGTATCACATCTCGGCCCCTTCCGACGACGGCGACGGCCCGTTCCGCGTCATGCGCAACACGCTTCTCGACGCGGGCGTGAACCCGGAGGACGTCGCGTACGTCAACGCGCACGGCACGTCCACGCCGCATGGCGACCGCATCGAGTCGATCGCCATCAAGCGGGTCTTCGGCGACCACGCGCGGAAGCTCGCCGTTTCGTCCACGAAGTCCATGACCGGGCATCTCCTGGGCGCGGCAGGGGGCCTCGAGGCCGGCATCCTGTCGCTCGCCATGCGCCACGGCGTGGTCCCGCCCACGATCAACTACACGACGAGAGACCCGGACTGCGACCTCGATTACACGCCGAACACGGCGCGAGAAAAGATGCTCCCCGTCGCCCTGTCGAACTCCTTCGGGTTCGGCGGAACGAACGCCTGCCTCCTCATGCGTCTCGTCTGACGATCTAGAGCCAACGGAGGACAACGAGATTCGACGCGTCACCGTGGTCGCGACCGCCGTCGCGATGCTCGCGATCCTCGCGGCCGGGTTTCTCGTCCTTCGCGCGCGGAGGCCCTTCCTCGCGCGGTTCCCCTCCGACGTCGGCCAGCTCGTCTCGCCCGAGCGGATCGGCGAGGCCATGGAAATCCTCGCGAAAAGCCCGCACCGCGCGGGCACGCCCGCGAACGCGGCGGTCGAGGACGAGATCGCGCGCCGCCTGACGGCGGCCGGGCTGAAGGTCTGGAGCGACGTGCACGAGGTCGAGCTGTGGGAGCCGCGGGCGCTTTCGCTCTCGCTCACGAAGCCCGTCGCTCGCAGCTTCGACCTGCATGAACGCGCCCTTGCCGAGGATCCGGCGACCGCGATCGCGAAGGACGAGCTGCCATTCCTCGCCTGGGCTCCCGATGCCGACCTCGAAGCCCCGGTCGTCTACGCGAGGTTCGGGGCGCCCGAGGACTTCGAGGCGCTTCGCAAGTCGGGCGTCGACGTACGCGGCAAGATCGCGCTCGTCAAGGCGCAGGGCGTCTGCCGCGGGATGAAATCGCTCGCGGCCGAGCGCGCGGGCGCGGCCGGGCTTCTCGTCTACGTGGAGCCGCGCGATCAGGGCATCGTCAAGCCGCCCTATCCCCTGGGTCCATCCACGAACCGCTGGGCCGTCTCGCGCGGCTCGCTCCTCAAGTACTTCCTCCGGCCGGGCGACCCGCGCCGCGCGAAGGCCGCGGGTGTCGACACGCGGCCGAAGATCCCGGCGCTCGCGATCTCGCAGGACGTCGCCGAGGCGCTGCTGCGCGAGATCGCGGGCCCGGCGCCTCCGCCCGAATGGAAGGGACTCCTCGATGCGCCTTACACGCTCGGACCGGGGCCGGCCCGCGTGCGCATGATCGTGCGCGGCAAGGCGGTGCGCGCTTCGCTTCGCAACGTCCTTGCGACGATTCCGGGCGCGGACCCGAAAGCCTCTCCCGTCGTCCTCGCCAACCATTCCGACGCCTGGGTCTACGGAGCGGTCGACCCGTCGTCCGGCACGGCCGCCGTCCTCGAAGTCGCGGCGGTTCTCGCGCGCCTCGGCGATCGCGGCTGGAAGCCCTCGCGCGCCGTCGTGTTCGCCTTCTTCGACGGCGAGGAGTTCGGCATGCTGGGCTCCACGCTTTGGCTTCAGGAGCGCTCCCCGGGCGGGGGCGTGCCCGCGCTCGCGTTCGTGAACGTGGACTCGGCGGTCCGCGCGAACGACCTCTACTCGAGCGTGACTCCCGGGCTCCGCGGGCCGCTCGCCGAAGTGCTCGAGGTCGTGCGAGATCCGGCGTCCGGCAGAACGCTCGCCGAGAGCTCCGGCGAGCCGGCGCTGCCGGGCTTTTCCAGCGACGCGGCGCCTTTCCTCGGCTTCTCCGCGACACCCGTCGCCGAGCTCGGCTTCGGCCGCTGGTATGGCAGTTACCACACGCTCTACGACACGCCGACGTGGATGAAGCGGTTTGGCGATCCCGGCTTCGCGCGAACCGCGACGCTCGCCCGGATCCTCGCCTTGTACGCGGGCGCGCTCGCGACCCCGCGGTTCTTCCCGTTGCGCTTCGGCGAGCTCGCCGATTTCACGGCCCGCGAGATTCGCGAGATCCAGCGCCGCCATCCCGCGTCGATCGGATGGGTACCGCAGATCGCGCGGCCGCTCACGAGCCAGATCGAGGTCTTCGAGGCCGCGGCACGCGCGTGGGACGGGCATGCGCGTGCCGCGCGAGGCCCGGGAATTGACTCGGGCCAGTTCGACCGGCTCGTCTCGCTCGCGCTCGGCGCATTCAGCACGCCGGGCGACGCGTTCGGGCGGGGCTGCCGCCTCTGGGGACCTTCGCCCCAGACGGGCTGCGGCGCGGTGGCGCTCCCCGAGCTGGAGGAAGCCGTCGGCCGGAGCGACCGGGCGGCGGCGGCGAGGGAGGTCGAGCGCCTCGCGGTCGCCTTCTCCCGCGCGCGCGATCAGCTCGTGGTGGCGAACATGATCGCCGGCGGGAACCGGCGCCCCGCGCGCCCGGCGGCCGGAGGCTCTCGCGAGCACTGACTCGCCACGGGAGACGGACGCGGCGGTCAGTGGAAGTCGTGGCTCGGCATGTCGGGCAGCGCCGGGAGCGGCCAGAACCGCTCGGCCCTCACGGAAACGTTGCCGCCCTCCTTCTGAAGCTTTCCCTCCACGACGAGGCCCCCTGACCCGACGATGACGGAACGGTGCTCCCGGAAGAGGTCGGGACGCACGATCGCTTGTACGATCCCGCTCTCGTCCTCGAGCGACAGGAAGACGAAGCCCTTCGCCGTGCCCGGCCGCTGCCGCACGATGACGGCGCCGGCGGCCTTCACGCGCGCGCCCTCGGGCGCGTTTCGCAGCTCCTCGGCCGACAGGATCGACCGCGCCGCGAGCGCCGGGCGCAGATGCTCGAGGAGGTGCGGCCCCGCGGTGAGGTCCGTCGCGCGGTAATCGGCCGCGGTCTCCTCGACGGCGGACATCTCCGGGAGGGGAGATTCCTGAGAAGAGGAGGAGAGTGGAAGATCTTCATACAGCGGCCCGAGCGGGCGGGAAACTTCCGCCACCTGCCACAGCGCCTCGCGGCGGGAGATGCCGAGCGACGAAAGCGCCCCCGCGTACGCGAGACGTGTGATTTCGTCGGAGCGCAGGGAGCACCTGCGCTGGAAATCCGCAACGTCTTTGAAAGGTCCTTTTACTCGCTGCTTTTCGATGAATTCTCCGGTCGTCTGCTTCAGCCCCTTGATGAAGCGCAGGCCCAGTCTCACGGCGAGGGGCTTTCTTTCTTCTCTTTCCAAACGGCAATCCCATCCCGAAAAATTCACGTCGATCGGCAGCACCGGCGTGCCGTGGCGCTGGATGTCCTTCACGATCGTCGCGGGGTGGTAGAAGCCCATCGGCCACGCGTTCAGGAGGCACGCCGTGAACGCCGCCGGGTGGTGCGCCTTCAGCCACGCGCTCGCGTACGCGATGAGCGCGAAGCTGGCCGCGTGCGACTCGGGGAAGCCGTAGAGCGCGAACGACGTGATGGATTTGACGATCTGGTCCTGGGCGGGCCCCGTGATGCCGTTTTTCGCCATGCCCGAGCGCAGCCGCTCCTCGATCGCGCCCATGCGCTCCTCCGAGCGCTTGAAGCCCATCGCGCGGCGCAGCTCCTCCGCTTCGCCGCCCGTGAAGCCCGCGGCCACCATCGCGATGCGCAGGAGCTGCTCCTGAAACAAGGGCACGCCGAGCGTGCGCTTCAGGATCGGCTCGAGGCACGGGTGCGGGTACTCGACCGGCGCCTTGCCCTGCCGCCGGTCGAAGAACGGGTGCACCATGCCGCCCACGATCGGGCCCGGCCGGATGATCGCGACCTGCACGACGATGTCGTAAAAAATCTTCGGCGCGTGGCGCGGCAGCGAGGCCATCTGCGCGCGGCTCTCCACCTGGAAGAGGCCGATCGTGTCCGCGGTCTGGAGCATTGCGTAGACATGGGCGTCGCCGGCCGGCAGGTGCGCGAGATCCACGTCCACGCCCTCGTGCGCCTTGATCGTGGGCAGCATCTTCTCGATCGCGCCCAGCATCCCGAGGCCGAGCAAGTCCACCTTCACGATGCCGAGGTCCGCGCAGTCGTCCTTGTCCCACTGGATGACGACGCGCCCTTCCATGGCCGCGGGCTCGAGCGGCACGACCTCCGACAGCCGGCCCATCGCCACGACCATCCCGCCGGAGTGCTGCCCGAGGTGGCGCGGCAGGCTCTGGACGCGCATGAAGAGCTTCCCGAAGTGGGCGACGCGCGGGTGCGCGGGATCGAACCCGACGGCCGCCATCTCCTTCGCGAGGTCGGCCGCGCCGTCCCTGTACTCGCCGAAGCTCCACTTCCCGAGGTGCTTCGCGATCGTGTCCACCTGCTCCGGCGAGAAGCCCAGCGCCTTCGCCATTTCGCGCGCCGCCGAGCGGTCGCGATACGTGATGACGTTCGCCGTCATCGCGGCCCCGTCGGGGCCGTACGTCCTGTAGACGTGCTGGATCACCTTCTCGCGCGGGTCGCCCGAGGGCAGGTCGAGGTCGATGTCGGGCCATTCCCCGCGCTCCTCCGAGAGGAAGCGCTCGAAGAGGAGTTCCATCTTCACGGGATCGACCGCCGTGATCGAAAGCGCGTAGCACACCGCGCTGTTCGCGGCCGAGCCGCGCCCCTGCACGAGGATGTGCTCCCTTTTGCAGAAGTTCACGATGTCCCAGACGATGAGGAAGTAACCCGCCAGATCGAGCTTCGCGATGAGGTCGAGCTCCCGCTGGATCTGCGCCTGCGCCTTCGCCGTGAGCGGCCGGAAGCGCGCCCGCGCGCCCTCCCACGCGACGTGCCGGAGGAACGACGACGGCGTCTCGCCCGGCGGCAGCGGGTACGCGGGGAAGCGGTAGCCGAGGTCCGCGAGCGTGAAGGACAGGCGCCCCGCGAGAGAGGCGCTCGCCTCGAGGACGCCGGGCAGGTCCGCGAAGAGGGCGTCCATGTCGCGCGCGGACTTCAGGTGGCGCTCGCGCCCGGCCTGCAGCTTCGTGCCGGCGGCGTCGAGGTGCGTGTGGTGGCGGATGCACGTGAGCGCGTCGAAGAGGTCCTTGTCTTTCCGCTCCGCGTAGCGCGCGCCGTTCGTCGCGAGGACGGGCAGCCGCGCGGCACGCGCGAGGTCGAGGAGCGCGCGGTTCACGTGCTCCTCCTCGCGCAGGAAATGTCGCTGAAGCTCCACGTGGAGGCGCCCGGGGAAGAGCGCCGTGAGGCGGTCCAGCTCGCGCCGGGCCGCGCCGAAGCCGCCCGCGTCACGCGACGTCAGCGCGCGCGTCACGGCGCTCTCCTCGCCGCCCGTCAGAACGTGCAGCCCTTCCGCGTGCGCGGCGACCTCCTCCCACGTCGCCGCGGCCTGCCCCTTCGGCTTCCCCGCGGCGGCGGCGGTGAGGAGCGAGCAGAGGTTTCGGTAGCCCTTCTGGTTCTCGGCGAGCAGCGTCAGGCGGGGAGGAGAAATTCCTGCTGGGAGGGGAGGGGGGACGATTCCGAGAGGACCGGAAAGATTTTCTTCAAATGAGTGTGCAGCCGATGCGCCGCTCCCGCGGCGCGGGGCTGAGCTGCGCGCGCCCCGCGCTTCGGCTTCCTCTCCCGTATTCACTTTCGAAGAAAAATTTGCAGACTGCCGCCCGACGAGAGCCGGATGCATTTGGATCACGACTTCCGCCCCGACGAGCGCCTTGACCCCAGCCGCTTTCGCCGCCTTCCAGAAGCGCGGGGCGCCGGAGACGCCGTTCGTGTCCACGAGCGCGACGGCGGGGAGGTCGAGCGCCGCCGCACGTTCGACGAGGTCTTCCGGCAGCGACGAACCGTTCAGGAACGAGAACGCCGAGGCGACGCGCAGCTCGGCGTACGGCCGCGCCCTCTTCGCGGCGGCGGGCGGCCGCGCGTACGCTCGCAGCCGCGCCTTCTCCTTGCGCGCTCCGGGCCCGTTGGGATGCAGACCGCATTCGTTATTGGGGCCGATGAAGTCGCGGGTCGGAGGCCCTTCCGCCATGGGGCGGCGAGCCTAGTCGCAAGTTAGACGTAAGTCAACGGGGCGATTTCGGCCTGGGCGCGCGCTCGAACGCGGTGAGCCGGGGGGCGAGATCCGCGGCGGCCCAGAAGCCCAGTCCGCACTCCAGGAGGCCCGTCTCGCGGAATTTCCGCCGGTACCACGACGCGCGGCGCATCTTGAGGCCCACGAGGTCGCCCTCGATACCGGTCTCGAGGTCGTCATCGGCCGAGAGGAAGTCGAAGTACCCCACGCCGCCGATCAGCTCGGGCAGGCTCTCCAGCCCGCGCACGACCTCGCGCGTGGCCACATAGTGGAGCGCGTCCGAGCAGACGACGAGGTCGAATGGCTCGTCGAAGCGCAGCTCGGCGACCTCGCCCCAGGAGCCCCGCCGCACGTTGCGCGAGCGGCCGAAGCGCTGCACGGCGTAGTCGCTCGTGTCGAGACCGACGTAGCGCAGCTTTGGGCGCAGCGCGCGAAGCAGCGGGAACCACGCACCCTCGCCGCAGCCTATGTCGAGCACCGAGGCGACCGGCCGCCCGAGGAGATGCTCCGCGACGCCCACGGCCATCGCCACTTTCCGCGCCACGCCGTCGCGCCGCACGATCCGGTTCCTCGGGTCGCGGTACCACTTGCGGAAATACGCCCGGTCGTACGCTTTCGCCGTCAGGTGAGGCCTTCCTTCTTCCACCGTTCGTAGGCCGCCTGCGTGAGGATGGAAAGCTCCTTGAAGAGCGCCGGATCCGGTGTCTTGAAGTTGAAGCAGGTCTTGCCCTGCATGCGCTTCTTCAGCGCGGGGGGAATCTGTTTCGCGAGCTCGGGGCACCGGTAGATCGGCATCAGGTGGAAGCTCACGTATGCCTTGCCGACGCGCGTGCAGACGAACCAGAGCCCTTTCGGGTATTGCGGGTACTTCGCGTTCGGCGGCGCGAGCACGAGGAATTCGCCGGGCCCGTCTTTCGCCACTGTCATGCCCTTCTTCCTCGTGAAGGGGTCGAGGACCTTTCGCAGCGCGGCGTGTGTCGCGGCGAATTCGGGCGGAATGGGCGCGGCTTTGGCCTTCTTCATTTGGACCTCATGCCTTGACCATGACGAGGATCATCTTGAACGGCGTGATCGCTTTCAGGGCGTGCGGCTCGTTCGCGGGGAGGCGCAGCAGGTCGCCGGTCTTGACACGGTGCGGGACCTTAGAGATCGAGACTTCGGCCTCCCCTTCGACCCCGAGGACGATCGCGTCGAAGGGCGCGCTGTGCTCGGAGAGGGCCTCGTTCGTGTCGAACGCGAACGCCGTCACCGTGCCGCCGGGCGCCTTGACGAGCGTGCGGCTCACGACGGCGCCCGGCTGCAGCGCGACGAGCTCGGACTGTGGAACCGGAGTTTGCGGAAGGGCCGGTGTTGACATGAGCGCTCCTTGCGCGCCGACGATACCGCCCCCGGGCCGGCCGGAGGAACGGTCATCCCTTGAGCCGCGCTTTCTGCCGGATCGCCGCGAGGTGGCAGGCCGGCCTAGTCGTACACGCCGTCGGCGAACCATGCGCCGCCGGGCTCGTCGCGGAAAATGCGGTAGAGGCCGCCGGCCGAAAGCTCCACGTCCCAGTACGCGCGGAAGGCGGGCGTCTCCTGCCACCAGCCGTCTTCGAGGCGCCACGGCCCCGACGCCACGCGTACGGTACCGGCCACGTCCATCGGCTGCCCGCCGCCGCCGTCCGCGGGAGCGGGAGCGGAAGCCAGCGCGCGCAGAGACGCGGGGCGCTCGCCCTCGAGGAGCACCTCGAGCGGCACCGGCGGGCGCAGCACGCGCACCGAAAGAAGCCCGCGGCCGGTCTTCGGGGTCTTCCGTGCCGTGGGAGGCGGCGGCGGCGCAAACGGCACGAGGGCGAACCGCTCGGGGCGGTGGCCGTCCACCGCGCGCGGCGCGCCGACGCGCCCGGGCCCCAGCAGCGCGAACAGCTTCGCGAGCGCCGTCGCGAGCCGGTCGGGTGAGATCTCGGCCGGCCCGAACAGCGTGAGCTGGCCCTTCCGCGGCGCGTCGGGCTGCGCCGTGAGGGAGAAGCCCGTCACGGCGGCGCCCGGCGGCCGGCCCTCGAGGCCGAGGCGCACGAGGGTGAGCAGCGTTTTCACGTCGCGCGTGGGCGCGGGCAGCTCCAGGCTGCGCGTGTCGCAGCCCTCGGGCTCGAGCGTCAGGGAGATGTCCAGCCGCACGCAGCCCACGGCTTCCGCTTCGAGGCGCCGCGCGAGCCGCCCGAGCGCGCTCTCGGCCAGCGCGAGGAACGGCTCGAGCGTCACGAGCGGCCACTCCAGCTCCATGCCCTCCGTGAAGCCCGGCGGCGGCCGGCGCGGCACGAGGGGGCGCGGGTCGCGCCCGCGCGCGATCTCGTGCAGCGCGTGGCCACGTGCGCCGAGCCGGCTCGCGACGTCGGCCGCGGACAGCTTCGCGAGGTCGCCCACCGACGCGAGGCCCCAGCGCGCGAGCGTCTCGACGATCTCGGCCTCGGGGTCCAGCTTCGCGAGCGGCAGCGGCGCGAGGAACGCGGCCTCGCCGCCCGCGGGCACGGCCACGGGCGAGTCCGGCAGCGTCGCGGCCACGCGCGCGGCGAGCTTGCTCGACGCGAGGCCGCAGCGCGCGGGCAGCGACTCGCGCTTCGCGGCGGCGATCAGGGCGCGGCCGAGGTCGCGCTCGTCGGGAAAGAGGCGCTCGAGGCCGTTCGCGTCGAGATACACGACGCCGTCGCCCGCGTCCTCCACGCGCGGCGACACCGTGCCGGCCACGTCGAGGAGCGCCTCCATGGCGGCGCGCTCGCTCTCGGCGTCGCGCGCGCGGGTGAGAAGGTCGGGCAAAAGCGCCCGCGCCTGGGGCAGCGTGAAACCCGGGCGGATGCCGGCCTTGCGCGCCTTGCGCGTGGCCGCCACCACGTGCGCGGCCGTCCCGTTCCCCTCGCACAGGACGACGGCCTCGTCCCTCAGCGCGGGTTCGCTGCGCAGCCGCGCGGCGAGGGGGAACAGCGGCACCACGAGGCACGCGAGGCGGGGGAAATTTTTCTGCTGCTCCCCATGCGCGTCTGCCGTGCGTTCCATGCCTGCTGTGCCTCGGTCGATGTCATGCAGTTTTTCTTAGAAGGTGAATATCCCCGGACCCGGACCCTCAGTGCCCGAATGCGGACAAACGGCCCGAAAACGCAACGGCGTTGTCTTTTTCCCTTTCTAAGCAAATCTTTCTCTCTTTTCTTTCTTCCTTTCCCGCTCGAACTGCATCCAGCAGGGAAAGGTTCAACAAGCTCGTTTTTTCATTCATGTCCGTCTTCGCGTCCCGCGTCTTCTCCAGCACGAGGCGGGAGGACAGGCCGTCGAGGAGTGACAGGCTCTGCGGCCAGTCCGGGCACGCGCGGTCCCAGCTCGCGTGCGCCGCGTCGGCCGCGAGGACGACGCGCGCCGCGGTGCCCGTGACGCGGTAAGGCGCGAGGACGAGGAGCGCGGCGTCGTGAAAGCGCGCGCGCCGCGCGAGGCGCAGCCACACGGCGTCGTCGAAACGCCGCCTGAAGATGCGCGCGAGCCCGAGGTCGAGGACGACGAGCGCGAAGCCCGTCGCCAGGACGGTCTCGGCCGCGGCGAGCGCGGGTTTCAGTCCGCGCGGGCGCAGCCACAGCACCCGCGAAAGCTCGGCGCCTGCGGCGGCCGCGCCCTGCGGGTCGAAGTGGTCGCCGGGGTCCACGAGCGCGGCGGCCTCACCCGCCTGTGTGGTCGCGGCGAGCGCGGAGAGCGCCACGGAGAAGCGCCCCGAGGACGCGCGCCCCGACATCTCCACGAGCGCCCCGCGCGGCAGCCCGCCCCCGAGGAGGCGGTCCAGCCCCTCGATGCGTGTGGGCAGGAACTCCGGCGCGAACCGCCCGCGCGAAAGCCCGGCGGCGGCGGTCAGCCGGGCGGCGATGTCCTGCGGCAGGTTCGGCGGGACCGGCAGGGCGGGGAGAGAGAGTGCGGACACGCGGCAAACGTAGGTCCGTCTGAAGCGTAAGTCAAGCGTAAGTTTTTACGGTTGCCTCGCGCTGCAGTCGCTACGGCCTCTCCGTGGGCGGCTTCTCCCCCGGGCCCGGCAGCTCCGGCCACTCGCCGCCGGCATCCTCGGCGGCGAGGAGATGCTCGAGCGAGCGGTAGCGATAGATCGTTGGGGCCTTGTTGAGAAAGAGCCCGCCCGTGTCGGCCGTCGGCCCATACGTCGAGTAGAGCGAGCGGCCGAGGAGGCGCAGATAGATCGTGAGCTGGCCGCGGTGGTGCGACGAGTGCGTCAGCCGCCGGAGGAACACCCACGAGCGCGTCTCACCCACGTCGAAGAAGCGCGTCTTTCCGCCCCACCAATCCGCGGCCTTCGTCGCGAGGATCTCGCGCCGTTTTCCGGACGCTTCGGCGTAGTGGTGCAGGAAGCCGAGCCGATCCTCGCGTGCGGGCAGCGCGGGGAGCGCGATCTCGATGCCGAGCATGTTCTTCATCCAGGAGTCTTCCGACACGCACTGGTGGACCATGTGCTCGAGCGGCGTGCGGGCCCTCGGAGCGGGCCGGAAGCGAAGATCCGCGTCGCCGAAGCATGACCACACGCTGAGCGTCTTGAGCCGCTCGGTCTCGTAGGCCGCGACGAAGAACCCGCCGGGATTCGCGTCCGTCATGCCGCCGCCATTCTGCGCCCTTTGCCGGCCGTCGCTCACGCCAGCCAGGCAGGCGGTCTCCCGCGTCCCTCAGACCATGAGCTGCCGAATATGGCGGGAGATGATCCGCAACTGAGCGCCATCCGTGCCACCCAGGATCGAGCGGATCATCGGGGACATGATCCTGATGGCGCCCGCCATGCCGAGGTTGGCGGTCTGTCGCGCCACGAAGCCGACCTTGGCCAGTTGGAGCGGCCTGAGGAAGTAGTAGTCCAGTCCGGCCTCGGTCAGGGAGACGACGAGAGCAGCCAGCGCATCGGCGTGTTGTGCCGGGTTCGGGTCGTGCTCGATGGCGGCAAGTAACTTGTCGGTTCTTGCTCTGAGCACGGTTGAATGGAAGAAGCGAAGGGAGGGCTTGGCTTTCGGAGGCATTTCGCGGCCTTTTGTGACGGGTGGCGGTCAGGCGGTTCCTTTCCCGTTCCTTTTGCGGGGGGTGCGGGGGTTGCGTGATCGCGAGGTGGAGGCGGGCGGCGCCTCTTCGCCCGCACTGACCCGCTCGACCACGAGGGTGCACTTCGCGACGAGCGCCGCGAGAGCGCCCACCGCTGCCCACACCGGCACGAGAACGGCGCCCGCGAGACCGACGACAAGGGGGATCTCCAGGAGCGTGATGCCCTTGGAGTTGCGGATCGAGAGGCGCCGGATGTTTCCCTCGTGAATGAGGTCCTTGATCGACCCGAGAAGCTGTTGCCCCGTGATCTGAAATTCTTCGACTCGAGGAGATTTGGAAGGCATCGCTCTCTCCTTGTGATGGATGGGACGTTGGGATGCTGACGATATCAAGTTCAACGGCTAGCGACGCGAGTCAGCTGCGAGGGTGAAGCGGCGGGCCGGGCTTGCCGGAGAAGAAGCCTGAACCGGGTCTGCAGGGGCACTCGCGCTACATGCCCTCGCGGTCCGTTTCAAGGGGCAGGAAGGCGGCGTATTTCGCGAAGAACATCACGATGCTGAAGCGTTCTGCGGGGGTGGGGGTGACTCCACCGCGCCATGCCGACCACACCTCGATCGCCTCGTGTGCCTGCTCCACGCTGAGGACCTCTGACAGGGAGGGGTCGATGGCACATGTGAGACTGCCGCCCTCACTGCGCGGGCAGACCAGCGCCCGGCTGCTTCGCCCCCCATCGGCGCCACCTAGCGCGTAGAGCATCGGCGGATCAGAGCGGTCGCTGCCTCGAAGCCCGTCCAGGTCCTGGATCAGCTCGAAGAGCGTGCCCGTGCGCCTCACTGGTTCCGCCTGATGCTCACCGCGGGACCCGGTAGTTCAACGTCGTGCGCACGCGAGTCCGACCCGGGCAGCCACCCACGATCGGCTCAATCCCGTACTGCCGACACGCATCGAGCGCCTCGGACGACACACTGCCAGCCATCCGCTGCAACGAGGGTTAGCTGCCGTGACTGACGTCCCGATGGAGGAGCCGCGAGATCGCAGGGATGATCGCGCATGGGCCGGCATTTATTTTCCCGGCACAGGTCTAATCTCGAAACGTCCAGAAGAAACCAGGGCAAACACGCACTCGGCTCCGCTCGCACACTTCGCCGAGTGCGCCGTGTTGGCAGGAATCTCCGAGTAGGAGCCGGGACCGAGCCTCTTCTCGGTAGATCCCGCGTAGCTCACCAGGACCGTTCCTGAAATGACGACCAGCCGCTCCACCGAAGGGTGGGTGTGGAGCGGAGGCGTGAAGCCAGCCGGAAACTTCCGAAGCATTCCGTGCTCTCCAGTGTGCGGATCTCCCCACAACAGGACGCTCTTCACACCCGGTAGCCGCTTGTCTTCCTCCCAC
>JBGPDK010000032.1:0-25381 GCA_041482235.1 Thermoanaerobaculia bacterium
ATCTGGAGCGCCGTCACGGGAATGCCGGTCCAGCTCGAGATGATCTCGTCGATGTCCGCGCGCGTCACGTCGACCGGCGTTCCGTCGTCGAGAGAGGAGGTCTTCGTGCGCTCGATCTCCTCCTTGATCTCGATCTCGCGCTCGCGCAGGAAGACGGCCCGTTCGAAGTCCTTCTCCGAGATCGCCTTCTTCATCTCCTTGACGATCCCCTTGATCTCGCTCTCGAGGCGCCTCAGGTTCTGGGTGTCGGCCGTCTTGCGCAGCTTCACCTTCGCGCCGGCCTCGTCGAGGATGTCGATCGCCTTGTCCGGGAAGAAGCGGTCCGGGATGTAGCGGCTCGCCTGATAGACGGACGCCTTGATCGCGTCGTCCGTGTAGCGCACGCGATGGAACGTTTCATAGCGTTCGCGGACGCCCTCGAGGATTCGGAGCGTCTCCTCCTCGTCCGGCGGAGCCACCATGATGGCCTGGAAGCGGCGGAGCAGGGAACGGTCCTTCTCGATGTACTTGCGGTATTCCTTCAGCGTCGTCGCGCCGATGCACGAGATCTCCCCCCGCGACAGCGCGGGCTTGAGGATGTTCGCCGCGTCGAGTGAGCCCTCGGCCGAGCCCGCGCCGATGAGAGAGTGGATCTCGTCGATGAAAACGATGAGGTCCAGGTTCTCCTTCAGCTCCTTGAGGATCCCCTTGAGACGCTCCTCGAACTGGCCGCGGTACTTCGTGCCCGCCACGATGAGCGAGAGATCGAGGGCGAGGATCTTCCTCTGCGCGAGGAAGAGCGGAACGGCGCCATCCACGATGCGTTGCGCCAGGCCCTCGACGATGGCCGTCTTGCCGACGCCCGGCTCGCCGAGGAGGATCGGGTTGTTCTTCGTGCGGCGCGAGAGAATCTGGATGATCCGCTCGACCTCCGTGTCTCGACCGACGAGCGGGTCGAACGCGCCCTGCTGCGCGAGCGCCGTGAGGTCGCGCGCATATTCGGCCAGGAACGGCAGCTCCTTCCTCTGCTTCGAAGCCTCGCGTTCCTTGATGAGGGCGATCGTCTCCTCGCGCACACCGTACAGGTTGAATCCGTGCGACATGAGGATGCGCCCCGCGACGCACGGGTCGACGCGGAGGATTCCGATGAGGAGGTGCTCCGTGCCGACGTAGGGATGCATCATCGACTCCGCCTCGTGCGAGGCGTAGGCGAGAATCTTCTTGGATTCCTCCGAGAGAGGCAGCTCCTGCGTGGAGGACACGCGCTCGACGAACACGCGGTCCCCCTCGATCTCGCGGCGGATGTCGTCGGGCTTCACGTTGAAGCGGGCAAAGATCTCCTTGATGATCTCCTCGCCCTCGCGCAGCACGCCGAGCAGGATGTGTTCCGACTCGATGACCTTCGAGCCCAGCTTCGAGGACTCGTACCGGGCGAAAAACAGGGCCCGGCGCGCCTTCTCGTTGTACTTTTCGAACATCGTCAGATGACCGTTTTGACCTCTCGGAAAGAACAGGAAGGCCGTCTAGAGAACATCGCTCAACCCTTCTTCTCCCAGCAATTTGATCGTAGCACAGCGACGCGCCCATTCCGGGTCGTGGGTCACGATGATCGCCGCCCCGGCACGCTCTTTGGCGACCTCGGCGAGCAGCTCGAAGACGCGCGCCGCGTGGGCCGCGTCGAGGCTCCCCGTGGGCTCGTCGCACAGGAGAAGCCGGGGCCGCCTCACGACCGCCCGGGCGATGGCGACGCGCTGCCGTTCGCCGCCGGACAGCGTCCGGGGAAACGCGGCTGCCCGGCCGAGAAGCCCCACGCGGTCGAGGACCTCGCGGGCCTCCCGGCGCCCGTCCTCTTCGGGCCGGTCCGCGAGGAACAGGGGCAGCGCGACGTTCTCCTCGGCCGTCAGCTCGGGCAGGAGGTGATGGAACTGAAATACGAATCCCACCGAAGCCCCGCGTACGGACGCGCGCGGGGCCGGCGCGAGTGCGGCCCAGTCCACGCCGTCGAGCGTCACACGGCCCGCGTCGGGCGTGTCGAGCCCGGCGAAGAGATGAAGCAGCGTCGACTTCCCGCAGCCCGACGGGCCGGTAATGGCGAGAAGGTCGCCTCCCGCGACGGTGAGAGAAACGCCGCGGAACACCTCGACGCGGGCGTCGCCGGAGCCGAATCCCTTTGCGAGGGTCTCGGCGACGAGCAGCGGTGCCGCCTCAGGCGCCACGCAGGACCTCCACGACGGCCTGCCGCGCGGCGGTACGGGCCGGCACGGACGCCACGACGAACGCCCACAGGATCGACAGCGCCGCCACGGCGGCGACGTCGAGAGGGTCGACGCGGAATGGCGCGTGGCTCATTCCATAGAGCTGAGCCGGCAGCGGAACGAGGCCGAACCTCTCGAGGAAGAGGGCGGCCGCGGCGCCGAGGGCGACGCCCGCGAGCGTCCCGGCCACCCCGACGCCGCCGCCGGCGGCGCGGAAGACATTCTCCACCGTCTTCGGAGAAGCTCCGAGGACCGAGAGCACGGCCGCGTCCCTCGCGCGCGTCGCGGCGAGAACCGCGGAAGTCGCCGCGAGGTTCAACCCCGCCACGATCACGATCAGGAACACGGCCGCAAAGAGCACGAAGCGCTCGAGCCTGAGCGCGAGGACGAGCGCGCGGTTCTGCTCCTCCCACGTCGCCAGGGTGACGGAAGGCCCGAGTGCGGCCATCACGGCCGCGGCGCCCGCCTTCGCGCGCATGGGGTCCTTCAGAAAGACCTCGTAGCCCGTCGCCCCGTCGGCCCCGAGAGAGAAGAGGCGTCGCGCCTCGTCGAGCGGCAGGCTCGCCTCGGCCAGGCGCCTCCCCGTGGACGAGGGCGCGAGGCCCGTGACCTTCATCGTCGAGACGATCGGGACCGGGCCGAGCGGCGAGAGCCGCGCGCGCGACGAAACGAGCGTCACGGTCTCGCCCGGCACGACGCCGAGAGGCCGGGCCTGCGCCACGTCGAGCACCAGCCCCTTCGTCTTCTCGCGGCCCACGACCTCCGCCGGAGCCGCGTCGCGCCCCATCGACACCCACACGCGCCCCCGGGCGACGGGCGAAACGGAGACGACGCCGGGCACGGCGGCGAGCTTGCCGCCGATCCGATCCGCGTCGTGGAACGGGCCGCGGCCGGCGGGCGTCACGAGCAGGTGCGGCGTCTCGGAGAGGAGCCGGCTCTTCACGTGCGCCTGGAATCCCGCGAGGAGCGCAAGCGACACGACGAGCGCGGCGACGCCGAGGGCGAGGCCGAGGAACGCCGCGAGCGCGACGACTCCCACCTGCGCGTCGCGCCGCGACGCGAGGAGATATCTCTTGGCAAGAAAGAAAGAAATCAAGAGAAGAAGATTTTCTTAGAAGGGGAAGAGGGCGACGGCCGCCTGCTGTCCTTTCTAAGCATCTTTGTCTTTCTTCGGTCTCATCAACGGAAAGAGAATCACGTCGCGAATGGACGGCGAGTTCGTGAAGAGCATCGCCAGGCGGTCGATGCCGATGCCCTCGCCCGCCGTGGGCGGCATCCCGTACGAGAGCGCCTCGACGTAGTCCTCGTCGTACACCATCGCCTCGAGGTCGCCTCTCCCGCGCTCCTGCACCTGCGCGCGGAACTTCTCCGCCTGCTCGTCGGGGTCGTTCAGCTCGCAGAACCCGTTCGCGACCTCCATCCTCCCGATGAACAGCTCGAACCGGTCGGCCGTCGCCGCGTCGCCCGGTTTTGTCTTGGAGAGCGGCGAAATCTCGGCTGGATAGTCGATGATGTACGTCGGCTGAACGAGCTTCTTCTCGACGACGGCCCCGAAGATCTCGGCAAGGAGCTTGCCCTTGGAATCGCCGAAACGCTCGAGCGACTCCACCCCAAATTGTTCAGCTGTTTTTCTTAGAAAGTGAAGATCGGAAAGAGCCTCCCGCGTCATGGAGAGGCGCTCGCCTGCCGGCACGGGACCATTCGAAGAAATCCCCGGTCCCTCTCCGGCGTGCTCCAGGATCGCGTCGACCATCGTGACGCGCCGGAAGGGGGCCTTCAGGGAGATCGTCTCTTCTCCCCACGGCAAATCGGTCGTTCCTAGGATCTCCTCCGCGGCGCTCGCGAAGAGCTCTTCCGTGAGCGCCATCTGGTCGCGGGCGTCGGCATAGGCCGTGTAGAACTCGAGCATGGTGAATTCGGGATTGTGCTGGGTGGAGATGCCCTCGTTCCGGAAATTCCGGTTGATCTCGTAGACCTTCGGGAAGCCGCCGACGACGAGGCGCTTCAGGTACAGCTCCGGGGCGATGCGCAGGAAGAGGTCGAGGTCGAGCGCATTGTGGTGCGTCACGAACGGGCGCGCCGCCGCGCCGCCCGCGAGCGTCTGCATCATCGGCGTCTCGACCTCGACGAAGCCGCGCGCGTCGAAGAAACGGCGGATGTAAGCGACGATCCTCGCCCGGATCTCGAACGTGCGGCGCGTCTCGGGCGAGACGACGAGATCGACGTAGCGCTGCCGGTACTTCCGTTCTACATCCGTCAGGCCGTGCCACTTGTCGGGCAGCGGCCGGAGAGACTTCGCGAGGAAGTCGAGAGCCCCCGCCTTCACCGTCAGCTCGCCGGTGCGCGTCCGAAACACGGTGCCGGCGACGCCCACATGGTCGCCGAGGTCCAGCTGCTCGAGGAGCTCCCAGTCGCCGGGCCGGAGCACGTCCTTCTTCACGTACGCCTGCACGCGGTGCGCGCCGTCGGAGAGGTCGAGGAAGACGGCCTTCCCCATCTTCCGGATCGCGAGGATTCGGCCCGGCACCCGCACGAGCCGGTCGGCCTCGGGCGCGGCCTCGAGGGCGGCGGCGCCTTCGGACGACCATTTCGAGACGACGTCGGACACGAGGTGGGTGGGATCCCATCGGTTCGGATAGAGCGCCCGCCCGAGGGCGGCGATGCGCGCGCGCGCGGCGCGGCGGTTCGCGATCTGCTCGGGGATGTCGGGCGCCTTCGGAAGTTCCTGCGGGGCGTCGTCCTTCGGAGTCTCGGCCATCGGGCCGATTAAACCATCGTCGCGCGCCGCGCCGTCACTTGCCTCCGAGGGCGTCGTAGAGCAGCCAGAGGCCGGCGAAGGCCCGGAGATGCCGGAAGCGTGAGCGCGTCAGGTGTTTCCAGAGCTCGCCTCCCTCCGACTCGACCGAGGCGAGGGCCTGCCGGAACTGGCCGTCGATCTCACGTGCGTGAGCGAGGCTCTTCTTGGTGGGCGCGAGCGTGCCTTCGGAAGCGGACGAATCCCCCACGTCGCCTACGAGATCGCGCAGTTGCTGCGCCTCCTCGTCCATCTTCTGCCGGAGGACGCAGGCGTTGAAATAGAGGCGGTCCCGCTCGGCCGGGGGTTCCGTGTCCTTTCCCTTGTGCAGGATCCGGAGGGTCGACCGCACCTCCCATGGCTCGAGGCGGGACCCGTAGTCGGGCATGTCCGTCGGCCCGCCCGACCGGACGAGATCCACGCTGGCGAAGAGCCGGCGGGCCGTCTCGGACGTGAAGCGATCCGTCTCGGCGCGCCAGGAGCTCCCCAAGCCGGCGTCGGGGCGGATCGGGAGGGGCGTGGCACTTTTCGGTGGAGCGTCCTTCTTCCTGCGACCGCCGCTTCCGGCCGTGGACTCCGAGCCCAGGTCGAACTCCTCGGCGGCCTCCGGGCTGAGGCGCGAGAGAAGGCTGTGGAGCGATTCCTTGAGACGCTTGACGTCGCGCGGGCGCACGCCGCGACGGCGGCTTGCCTTCTCGAACTCGTCCTTGTCCTTGCGGAAGCGCTCGAGATCCTCGTGGAATTCGGGACTCATGAAGCGCGCGTCCTGCTCGAGGTCCTTCTCTTTCTCGAGGACCTCGCGGGATGCCGACAGAATGCGCTTTTCCTCCTCCTTGTAGAGGAGCTGGAATTTCTTCTTCACCGCGACGTTCGACGACAGGATCGCCTGCATGATCGCGGCGTCGTAGAACACCTTCCCCATGCGGTGCTTCAGCGTGCGGATGTTTTCGAGCGACTTTCGCTCGGAAAGATCCTCGAACCGTTCGCACGCCTCGAGGTCGCGCCGGAGAATCTCGAGGAGGGAGACGACGGAGTTCACCTCGGCGACGTCTGCCCGCGGCCGCACCATCAGGGAGAGAAGCGCTTCGCTGAGCTTCTGAAGCTCCGCGGCGGACTTCAGCTCCGCCTCGCCCTCTTTCCCCGGCGCCGTGCCGAGGCGCGTCAGGAGGAAGTCCACCTTGTCCATCTCGTCGGGTGAAAGCGCGGCGGCGTAGTAATAGAACTTCAGGATCGAGAGGAGAAGGT
Source organism: Thermoanaerobaculia bacterium (assembly GCA_041482235.1). GTDB lineage: Bacteria > Acidobacteriota > Thermoanaerobaculia > UBA5066 > UBA5066 > Fen-183. Next base: position 6,274 of record JBGPDK010000032.1, read on the forward strand.
CCTCGTCCCCGGCCTTCACCCGCTCGAAGAACTGGCGCATCGTGCTCGGGGAGAACTGGCGGTCGTCCTCGGCCAGCGTCTCACGGAGCGTGTCGAGCTGCGCATCGAGGCGCGCCATCGCGGCGCGCGTGTCGGCAGCGGGCTCGACCCCCTTCGTCTCCTTGATGCGCTTGATCTGCTCGTAGAGGGGGGCGAACGAGACGACCGGCCTCGTGGCCCCGTGAAGGCTCGTGCGATGCACGCCCTCGAGAAACTGATGAAACGTCCAGAGGGCCTTGAACTTCTCGGAGAGCCGCTCGTAGGCCTGCGAGATCGCTTCGGGATCTGGTGCCGTGCTGGTCACGTTTTTCGAATGATAAGCGAGCCCCGGCTCCGACGATTTCGCCAGCCGTTCGGAATCTCCGTCTAAGATCGTGGATGCTGTCGGGAGGCGTTGGATGTGCACGATCGCTCGGGGGAGGATTCCCTTCCTTCTCGCGGCCATCTTCCTTCTTCCGGCCTGCAAGCGCGCGTCGCCGGTAAAGCCGGCGCCTCAGGCGCAAGCCGGACCGCGTGTCATCGCGACACACGGTCCCTCGGAGGAGCGTTTGGGTTGGCTCATCCTCCGCGAGGAGGGCGTTCCGACCGACGACCTCATGAAGGTCGCGCCCACGGATCTTCCGAACCATGTTCGAAGCCTCTACCGGATCCGGCCCGACAGGCGCTTCCTTTGCGCCCTCGCCGAGCTCAAACGCCTCGCGACCGGTGCGACTCGCCCCGCCACGCTCACGCTTCGACACGACGGAAAACGCTGGGCGATCGCGCTCGACGGCGAACCCGCTGGAGAATTGCCGGATTTCGCGGGATTCGACGACGCGAAGCGGCTGTTGGCGGCCTGGCTTCGGCGGAAGTCGGCCAACGTCGCGCCGGGCGCGTCAGCCCCTGTACCCACCCTCAGTCCGGAAGACGCGGAGGCCCTCGAGAATGGCGGCCCCAAGACCCTGTTGCCCGCTCTCGCCCGCATTGATCGCGCCTGGAAGAGCGGAGCGAGGGATCCGAAGACCCTGACCCACTTTCTTCGTGGCCTCCTCTGGCTGAAGCTGCAAACCCTGGACACACTGCAGCTATCGGATTCCCTCGTCGGCAAGGCGCTCGCGATCCTCGCCCTTGCGGAGAGCTGGGGCGCCTCCCTACCCCGGGAGGAGGCTCTGCTCGCGCAACTGATGGTCTACGATGACGCCGCCGAAGCGGCTGCGAGGGGGTTGCCGGAGGATGACCCCATCCGGCTGACTTACTCCCGAAACCCGGACAACCTGCGGCGCATCGCCACGCGGCCCGACGCGCCCCCGCGCACGCAGTACCTTTGGCTTATCCGAGAGGCGGGGCGCGGCGAAGATGAGAACGTCTGGCAAGCGGCTTTCGAGCAGTCGATATGGAGTCACAAAAGAGATATACCGAACCTCCGGCTGGCGCTCGCGCCCGGACACTTCGGCAAGACCGAGACGCTTTCCGCCGCCCTCGCCTCCCGAACCTACGATCTCGCCCGCGGCGCAGGGGAACCCGACGGTGGCAACCCGGAGTCCAACCTCGGTGCTTTCGAGAAGGCCGTCGAGCTCGAATCGGGCCGCCTCGATGGCCCGCTTCTCGACCGCTGGACGGTGAGCGCCTACTACCGGGCGAACTTCTATTCCGCGATCCACGTCCGGGCGAGGTTCTATCTCGACAATCTCTGGTCGAACGAGGCCGCGCTCGGATATGCGGCCAGCCTGCGCGAACCGCCCGAAGGAACAGCCGCCGAGCTTCGCCAGTGGATCGAACACCGCGTCGCGCTCCGGCGGTCCCCGAATGGAGGTCAGGACGTTGCCGCGGACCTTTCGACCCTGCGGAACATCGGCGTCAGGACCCTGGATGCACTTCGCTACACGCTCGCCACCACCGGCGGGGCGGTAGAGGATGGGCTTCGGCGAAAACCCATGCGGGCCTACTTCGATCGCCTGGACAACCGCCCTCAGAATCTCATTCTTGCGGCATGGGCCGCGGACAGTCTCGACGACATCGTGCTCACCGAAGCCTGCGCCCGGGCGGCAATCGTGCGGGCGCCGCAGTGGGCCGGCGACCAGTTGAGCAGCGTCGATGGATCGATCGGCGACCCGGGGACTCTTCTAGCGGTCGCGAGCGACCCCGCCCGGTCGGTTTCCATTCGTCTCGCTGCTCTCAACCGCGTCGCGAAGATCGACCCATTGAACCGGGCGATGATCCTGCCGCTCTACCTGGCACTCATTGCCGCGGAGACGCGTACTTACAACGCGCTCTTCAGCGCTGTAGACTTTCTCGTGAAGACGCGCGACTTCGCCGAAGCGCAGCAACTCCTCGATCGTTGGCTCGAAGGACATCCCGATCCGCAAGGGCTGGACGGAGCCCACGTCGTGACGAAGAAGGCGGCCGTGCTCCGAATGTCCGGCAAGTTCGAGCGTGCCTGGCTGGTGCTCCAGCCTGTCCTGCCGACCTGGGTCCAAGATGCCCTCGACCTCGGCGCCCTTCTCCTGGCGGACCTCGGCCGACCCGACGAGGCGTTGCGCATGGCAGAGGCGGCCATGAATCGGTATCAGAACGCGCATGCCGCCGCCACCCTGGCGCGGATTCACTGGCTGCGGAAGGAACCTGTCGAGGCGGCGAACGCCGTCACGAAGTCGCACACGACGAATACCTACTGGGACTGGATCAACGAAGTCGCACCTGCGTTCCAGGAGGCGCATGCCGGGCGACCCGACACGGAGAGCGAGACCGACCTCCGTGAGCTCGCGACACATCCGATGCCCCTCGAGCATTTGCTGTGCATCGTGAAGCGGGTCGAGGAGAACGGGAATCCCGGGCTGGCCTTGAAGCTGTGCGACTCACTCAAGAACCTGGGACACCGACCCTGGGTGCAATGGATGACGTTCCACGCGATTCGCGCATCTTCAGGCCCGGAGGCAGGCCGGCAGTGGATCCTCGAGCACATGAGCGCCAGGGACCGGGATATCGCCGCCCGCCAGGCCGTCGAAGGTGGCGAGTACGCCATCGTCTGGGACCTGCCAGACCAGTCGGACGGAAACCTGAACGACAGATTGAATCTCCTCAGGGCTGCCGCCCTTCTTCACGAGCACGCCCCCCCGAATGACCCCCGACGCGCGAGGGTCATCGCCTACTTCGAATCCCGGCCCCGGCAGGACTGGGTCGTCTACGGACTGTTCTTGATGGGCGCGGCGGACCGCGAAGCGGTCTTCGCGCGAATGAAGGACAAGGAAAACGTTGGCAACGCCGGCTGGATCCTCGGACTGCGTGACGCCTCCGACGGGAAATTCGAAGAAGCCGCTTCGTGGCTCCAGGTGTCGATGGAGACGGGCCTCGCGGGCTCGAGGCTTTCCGCCGACGCGATCCTGAGCCGGTGGCGAAAGGCGGGAGTTTATCTCCCCGAGATTGCCCGAAGGAAGATCTTCTGACGAATCCTGTAACTCGAAGGCTGGCGGCCCCTTGCTCGGGGAAGTGCCCGGCCGCCCCGGTTTTTCGAATGATAATCTGACCGGTGTGATCGACCGCATTCTGCTTTCCGAAGACACGATCGCGAGGCGCCTCGACGTTCTCGCGAAGGAGATCGACTCCGTCTATGCGGGCAAGGATCTCCTCGCCGTCGGCATCCTGAAAGGCTCGGTCTTCTTCCTGACCGACCTCCTGAAGCGCCTCAAGGTGCCGGTCGCCGTCGACTTCCTCCAGGTGCGTTCCTATGCCGGAACGAGCTCCTCGGGCAACATCAACATCGTCCACGACCTCTCGATGGACGTGCAGGGCAGGGACGTGCTCCTCTTCGAGGACGTGATCGATTCGGGGCTCACCCTCCGGAAGATCCTCGAGCTCCTCGGCTCGCGCAGGCCCCGCTCGCTCCGCGTCGCCGCCCTCCTCAAGAAGAAACTCCCCGAGAACCGGGACATTCGCACGGACTTCCTCGGGTTCGAGATCGGCCCCGAGTTCGTCGTGGGCTATGGACTCGACCTCGACGAGAAGTACCGCAATCTGCCGCACGTGGCGGTATGGGATCCAACGCGATGAGCATGAAGACCATCTCCGTCGAAAACGCCCCGAAGGCCATAGGCCCTTACGCGCAGGGCATCGTGGCGGGAGGTTTCCTCTTCACTGCCGGCCAGGTCGCCCTCGATCCCGCCACGATGAAACTCGTCGAAGGCGACGTCGCCGCCCAGACGCGGCGTGTCTTCGACAATCTCGAGGCCGTGCTCAGGGGCGCGGGCGCCACGCTTCAGGACGTCGTCCGCGCGGGCGTGTTCCTGGTCGACATGGGCGATTTCGCGGAAATGAACGAGGTCTTCGGATCGCGCTTCGGTCCGCACCGCCCCGCCCGCACGACCGTCGCCGTCGCGGCCCTGCCAGCCGGGGCCCGGGTGGAGATAGACCTCGTTGTCCGCGTAGGATAGGGGACCCGTCCGGACACTCCGGACGCGAAGGAGCCCCCATGCGCGCAAATCACTGTCTTCCTGCCCTCGCCCTTCTTCTCTTCCTTCCGGCCTTCGCCGACGAGAGCGCGGTCTCCAAGGCACCGGCATCGGCCGACGGCAAGAAGACTGGAGAACAGGCGAGCTGCTGCCGGGGCGAGGAAAAAGTGATGTGCCCGAAAGCGAAGGCCGCGGCTTCGTCCAAGAAGCCCGCCGCGAAGACGGCCCCCGCTGCCCCGGCGGTGACGGCGAAGCCCGCGGCCCCGGGCGCGGCCAACATGGTGGTCACGCGCGACCCGGAGACGGGTGAACTGCGCAACGCGACAGCGGCCGAGCGCGAGAAGCTCCTCGGCAGCCGCCGTCCGCAAGCCTCGGCGGTCGCGCCCCGGGTCGTCGTCCTGCCGGACGGAACGAAGATGGTCGAGCTGGGTGAGGAGAACATGAGCTACGCGGTCGGCCGCCGGAACCCGGACGGCACGGTCACGCGGACATGCGTCGAGGGCCCCGACGCCGCGTCCACCGCCCGGAAGCCGAAGGCCGCCACGCCCGCGCCGCGGGCGGAAGAGCGCTGAGGAGCGCCGGTGTCGCGCCGCCCGGTCTTTTCCGTCCTCCTCGTCGTCGTCCTCGGTCTCGCGTCCTTTCCCCTCGCCGCCGCGAATCTCGTCGTCGTCGTGACGGACGCCGCCGGCCAGGGGTTCAACGACACGACGGCCGCCGCGCCCGTCGGCGGCAACGCCGGCACAACGGTGGGAGACCAGCGCTTGAACGTCTTCAAGGAGGCGGCCCGCATCTGGGGCGGCCTCCTCCCGAGCAACGTCGATATCCAGATCACCTCGAGCTTTCAGCCGCTCAGTTGCGATCCAACCACCGCGGTTCTCGGCTCGGCCGGGGCCACGACGGTCTTCTCGGACTTCCAGAACGCGCCGGTCGCGGGAAGGTTCTACCCGAAGGCCCTCGCCGACAAGCTCGCGGGCTTCGAGATCGACTCGAGCAGCAGGGCCATCGATGCCACGTTCAACAGCGACCTCGGCCGCCCCGCGCCGGCCGGTGACGCCAAGACCGGCTGCTTCAGCGGCAGTTTTTTCTACCTCGGCCTCGACAACAACCAGGGGCCCAACGACATCAATCTCCTTTCGGTCGTGCTTCATGAGTTCGGGCACGGGCTGGGTTTCCAGACGTTCACGAGTGGCTCGACCGGCGGTCAGCTCGGCGGGGTTCCGTCGATCTGGGACGACTACCTTCTCGACACGACGGCCGGCAAGACCTGGACCCAGATGACGGCCTTGGAGCGCGTGGCTTCGGCGGTGAACACCGGGAACCTCCGGTGGAACGGCTCGAACGGGGCCGCGTACGCGAACGCATACATGGGCAAGCGACCTCGCCTCCTCGTGACCGCGCCCGCGAGCGCCGCAGGGGCCTACGCAATCGGAAGCGCCGATTTCGGTCCGCCGCTTTCGCTGCAAAACGTGAACGGACAGGTCGTGGCGGGCCTCTCGGTCTCGGCGACGACGGACGGTTGTAACGCAATCACGTCGAATGTCAGCGGGAAAATCGCCCTCATTGATCGCGGCACCTGCAACTTCACGGTGAAGGTCAAGAACGCCCAGAATGCGGGGGCGATTGGTGTGGTCATCGTGGACAACAAGGCGCAAGGCCTCACCGGGATGTCCGGGACCGACGCCACGATCACGATCCCGTCGGTCCGCGTCACGCTCTCGGACGGCACGAAGCTGCGCGCGACCTTACCCGCGACCGCGAGCCTCGGCTTGGACGCGGCGCAATACGCCGGAGCCGACGTTTCGGGGCGCCTCCTCATGTATGCGCCGAACCCGTTGGAGCGCGGCTCTTCCGTCTCGCACTGGGACACGACGGCCTCGCCGAATCTCCTCATGGAGCCGAACATCTCGAGCGACCTCGGATCGACGGTGGACGCGACGCTGGCGCTCTTTCAGGACATCGGTTGGTTCCTCGGCTCGACGACTCTTCCGACGACCTGGATCCTGCCCTCGAGCGCCCACGCCCCGGGCCAGAACAGCGCCTTTTTCTCGACGGACCTGACGGTCACGAACACGGGCACAGCGGACGCAACCTTCACGCTCAAGTTCCTCGGACACGAACGGGACGGGAGCGCGGGCGCCGAGGCCGTGCGCACGGTTGCCGCCGGGCGCACGGTCACGTACCCGGACGTCCTCGGGTCGGTTTTCGGCGTCAACGCCGCCGATTTCCAGAACTTCGGCGCGATCCGCATCAACGCGGACACGAACGCGCTCCGGATCGTGAGCCAGACGTCCACGCCGCCGCCCTCCGGCATCGGCACGTTCGGCCAGGCGGTTCCCGCGCAGACCGGGGACGACTTCGTGACGGCCGCTTTCCCCCGCGCCCTCCTGGGGCTGCGCCAGGATTCCGCCTTCCGGACGAACGCGGTCATCGCGAACGCGACGGATCAGCCGGCCCACGTCGACCTCGCGCTCATTTCCGAATCGGGTGCGCCCCTGGGCTCGACCGGAATCGACCTCCAGCCTCTCGAGATGCGGCAAATCGGAGCCGTCGTCACCGGGCTCGGTGCGCCTCCCGGCACGTCCGACGCGGTTCTCGTCGTCTCCACGCCCACCGGCGGAGCCCGGATCGCGACGTACGCCGCCGTGATCGACCAGACGACCAACGATCCTCGCACGATTCTCGGTGACGCGCTCGGACCTTTCGCCACGGGCGTGTCCTCCACGTATCTCCTGCCTTCTAGCGCCCACGCCGGCGGCCAGAACGGCGCCTTCTTCTCGACGGATCTCACGGTTTCGAATCAGGGCACGACGGACGCCGCGATCACGTTCACCTTCCTCGGGCACGACCAGGACGGGCGGAACGGCCCCGAGACCGTACGCACGCTCGCGGCCGGCAAGTCCGCTGCCTACCAGGACGTGCTCGGATCGTTCTTCGGCGTGAGCGCCACCGACGCACAAAACTTCGGCGCGATCCGCATCTCGGCCGACACGAAGGCTCTCAAGATCGTCAGCCAGACGTCCACCCCGCCGCCCTCCGGCGTCGGCACGTTCGGGCAGGCGGTGCCCGCGCTCGGCCCTTCCGACTTCGTCACGTCCTTCGCGCCGCGCTGGCTCGTCGGCCTGAGGCAGGACTCAGCGTTCCGGACGAACGCGATCATCGCGAACGCGACGGATCAGCCGGCGCACGTCGATCTCACGCTGAAGTCGGAGAACGGCGCGACGCTCGGGAGCTCCGGCCTGGACTTGCAACCGTTCGAGATGCGGCAGATCTCGAAGGTCGTCACGGCCCTCGGCGCCCCGAACGGCACGTCCAACGCGTCGCTCCTCGTTTCGACGCCGACGCCGGGAGCCCGCGTCGCGACGTACGCGGCGATCATCGACCAGAAGACGAACGACCCGAGAACGGTCCTCCCGTAGAGCGTTCGAGAGAAAGACGTGACACCTGCATGGCCATGAACGTAGGCATCGTGGGATTCGGAAGGATCGGACGAAATGTCTTCCGGATCCTCTACAAGAGAGACGACCTCCGCATCGGCGCCGTGAGCGACCTCGGCGACGCGGCGTCCGTCGAGTATCTGCTGAAGTTCGACACGCTCTTCGGCCGCTTCCCGGACGAGATCAGCGCCCGGGACGGACATCTCTACGTCGTCGGGCGTCAGATCGCCCTTCTCGCGGGACAGGAGAAGGGCGCCATTCCACCCTGGGGCGACCTCGGCGTGGACATCGTCGTCGAAGCGACCGCGCGCAAGGAGACGCGGGCCGAGCTGGAGAAGCACCTTCGGGCGGGAGCCAAGCGGGTCATTCTCTGCGAGCCGCCGGTGGATCCGCTCGACCTGACGGTCGTGAACGGGATCAACGACCATCTCGTGCGGAAAGAGCACCGCATCCTTTCGTGCGCGTCCTCCACCGTTCACTGCCTGGCGCCGCTCGCGAAGATCCTGCTCGACGCGTTCGGCATCCGGAAGCTGCTTTTCACGACCATCCACTCCTACACGAACCAGCACCGGCTCGCGGACGTGCCGGCCGAGGACATGCGTCGCGGCCGTGCCGCGGCGGAGAACATCATCCCCCAGGAATCGCGCTCCCCGGGGATGCTGCAGGAGCTGATCCCGGAGCTCGCGGGGAAAGTCGTCGGCGCCGCCATGAACGTGCCCGTGCCGAACGGCTCGGCGGTCGACCTCGTGTGCTGGCACGAGAGGAAAGTGACGGTCACCGCGATCAACGAAGTCGTCCGCACCGCCATCGCGGCGCAGCGGAAGGGAAACATGGCGTACGAGACCGAGCCCATCGTCTCCAGCGACATCATCCGCAGCAGCTACTCCTCCACGTTCGACTCGCGGGCCACGATGGTTCTCGGCGAGAACGTGTCCAAGACGCTCTCGTGGTACGACGCGGGCTGGGGCTATGCCCACCGCGTCGTGGACCTCCTCGAGCGCTTCGTCGCCCTGGACCGCGTGGCTTCGCGATGAGCCGCATCGCGATCAACGGATTCGGCCGCATCGGCCGGACCGTCTACCGCATCGTCAGCGACCGGAAGGACATCGAGGTGGCCGCCATCAACGACCTCTTCGACAACGACCAGCTCGCTTACCTCCTGAAGTACGACACGGTGATGGGCGTCTTCGAGAAAGACGTGAGGGTCGACGGTGACGCCATGACCGTGGACGGCCGCCGCGTCCTGATGACGGAGGAGAAGGACCCCGCGAAGCTCCCCTGGGGAAAGCTGGGCGTGGACGTCGTCGTGGAGGCCACGGGGAAGCTCGTCACACGCGAGATGCTGCAGAAGCACCTGGACGCGGGAGCGAAAAGGGTCGTCCTGACCGTGCCGCCGAAGGACGAGATCGACGCGATGATCGTCGTGGGCGTGAACGACGACGCCCTGCGCAGGGAGCACCGCATCGTCTCGAACGCCTCCTGCACGACGAACTGCCTCGCGCCCCTGGCGAAGATCCTGGACGACGCCTTCGGCATCGAGGACGGCTTCATGACGACGGTTCACGCCTACACGAATGACCAGCGCCTCGCGGACGTGGCTCACAAGGACCTCCGACGCGCGCGCGCGGCCGCGGAGAACATCATCCCGACGACGACGGGCGCCGCCCGTGCCGTGGGGAAGGTCCTGCCGCGGCTGAAGGGCAAGCTGGACGGCACCGCGATCCGCGTGCCCGTGCCGGACGGCTCGATCGTGGACCTCTCGTGCCGGCTCGCGAAAACGCCGTCCGTCAGGGACGTCAACGCCGCCGTCAAGGCCGCGGCCGAGGGGCCGATGAAGCGGATCGTCGAGTACAGCGAGGTGCCGCTCGTCTCCTCCGACATCATCGGCAACCCGCACTCGTCGATCTTCGACGCCCTCTCCACCCGCACCGATGGCGATGGATGGCTCAAGGTCGTGGCCTGGTACGACAACGAGTGGGGCTACTCGAACCGCGTCGTGGACCTCATCGACCGGCTGGTCGCGCTGGGCTGATCTCCTCGAACGCGCGAAGCGCCCGGTCGACGTCGGCGTCGCCGACGTCGGCGTGCGTGACCATGCGGATCGAGTCCGCTCCCGCCGCTCCCGCGAGGACGCCGAGCGCGCCGAGCCTCGCCACGACATCCGAGGCTGGCGCCCATTTTCCTTCTAAGAAGAGAATTATGATGTTCGTTTCAACATCCGATGGGCTCACTCGAATGCCGGGGATCCCCGCCAACCCCTCCGCGAGCTTTTTCGCCCGCGCATGATCCTCGGGCAGGCGTTGGCGCTCGTCCTCGAGTGCGACGAGGGCGGCCGCCGCGATGACACCTGCCTGGCGCATGCCGCCGCCGAAGAGCTTGCGCACGCGCCGCGCCTCGGCGATGAAAGCCTTCGAGCCCGCGACGGCGCTGCCCACCGGCGCGCGCAGGCCCTTCGAGAAGCACGCCATGACCGAGTCGAAGCCCTCGGCGAGCGAGGCCTCGGACACGCCGAGAGCCGCCGCCGCGTTCCACAGGCGTGCGCCATCGAGATGCGCCGCGAGGCCCTTCTCTTTCGCGAGGGCGAGGAGAGGGTCGATGACGGAGCGCGGGACCACGGCTCCGCCGGCGAAGTTGTGCGTGTTCTCGAGAGCGAGGGCGGACGTGCGCGGCAGGTAGTAGACGGAGGCGGGCCTGATCCACGCCGCCACCTGCTCTTTCGTCATCCGGCCGCGCGGCGCGTCAACCGGGCGCGGCAGGAGGCCCGAGAGCGAGGCCATCCCCGCCATCTCGTAGTGGAAGATGTGGCTCCTCCCCTCGAGGATGACCTCGGTCCCCGAGCGCGCGTGGACGCGCAGCGAGACCTGGTTGCCCATCGAGCCGGTCGGGACGAAGAGGGCCGCCTCCTTGCCGAGGACCTCGGCCGTCCTCTCCTCGAGGCGCCGGATCGTCGGATCCTCGCCGTAGACGTCATCGCCGACCTCCGCCTCGGCCATGGCGCGCCGCATCTTCGCGGTGGGCTTCGTGACGGTGTCGGAACGGAAATCGGAAGCGGGAGTCGTCATGGGGAGATCATCCCAGAGCGAGGGCGAGGAGGGCGAGGAGGAAGCCGAAAAAATCGATTCTGCTCCCGCGCGCACGAGCAGCGTCCCGGCGTAACCGCCACGGCGCTCGAAGATTTTCTTCTAGGGTGAGTGACCTTTCGTCGTAGTAGTGGGCTCTCGGTTGAATGACCATCACGGAATAGACGAGAAGGGCGACGAGCAGAAAGACGAGGATCGAGCGCGCAACATGCCGGGCGGCCATCGCGCTGCCGAGTACCTGCGTTTCCAGGAGAACACCGACGAGAAGGAGCCCGGCCGCCACGAACCGCGCCCGGCCGAGGCCTTCCCCCTCTTCCCTCTCTAAGAAAATCTCGGGCGCCGCAGCCCGGTGAGCACCCGTCCGCTCGTCGCGCGCCTCCCCCGGCGCCCTTTTCCCGAGCAGACGGGCCAGCGGCACCCCGATGAACACGGCGAGCCCCAGGCCGATCAGGACCCGCGACGCCTCGAGCAGGAAGTCAGGCAGCGACATTCGGGCGAGTCTAGCGAGATAATCGGCGCCGCATGAGCCTCCACGTCATCGACTCCTTTGCGGTGGGCCCGCTCGGCTGCAACTGCACGATCGTGGGTGACCCGGCCCGCCGCGAGGCCGTCGTCGTGGACCCCGGCGACGAGCCCGACCGGATTCTCGACGCGCTCGCGGGCAGCGGCTTTCGGCCCGTGGCGCTCGTCCACACGCACGCGCACTTCGATCACGTCGGCTGCTCGGCGCTGCTGAAACGCATCACCGGCGCGCCGATCTTCATGCATGCGGGCGATCGGCCGCTCTACCAGAACCTCGCGGATCAGGGGAAGACCTTCGGCCTCACGTTCGAGGCGCCCGGCATCATCGACCGGCTCCTCGCGGACGGGGACCGCATCGTCTGCGGCAGGGAGGAGCTTCAGGTCATCCACACGCCAGGCCACACGCCGGGCAGCCTCTGCTTCCGCATGCCCGGCGAGAACGGCGACGTGCTCTTCTCCGGGGACACCCTCTTCCGGCGCTCGATCGGGCGGACGGACCTCTGGGGCGGCTCGATGCCGCAGATCCTGGACTCGATCAAGGAGCGCCTCCTGACCCTTCCGGGCAGCCTCCGCGTCATCCCCGGCCACGGGCCGGAGACGACCATCGCGGACGAAGGAAAGAGGAATCCGTTCGTAGGAGATCCGGATTATCGACCCCTATAATTCCCGCCAAGATGAAGCTGACGTACGAGCAAAGCGCGGCGCTCCTGAGCACGTTCTGGTCCGGCCAGCCCGTCCCCTCCCCGAAGACCGGCCGCCCGATGCGCGCCTTCTTCGTGGACCGCAGCTTCAACCCGCAGGTCGTCATGATCGGCGGCGCGGGCGAGCACTTCCGCTTCGACCAGAAGCCGCGTCAGATCGCCTTCTCGGCCGGCCACCTCAAGTCCATGGTGCGCGACGCCAAGGAGCGCGAGAATCCGGTCTGCCCGCAGGACTTCGAGCCCCTCGTCGTCTGGCGGACCCCAGCCGTGCGCTTTCCGAACGAGTGGGACTGGCGTTTCAACTGCCCGAAGTGCTTCTCGTTCGGAAGCTGGCAGCACACCGACAAGAAGGACGATGTCGTCGCGACGCCGGCGGTGAGGAAAGACGCGCCCGCGTTCCACGACGAGACCATCCCGCTGGCGAAGCGCATGGAGATGGCGAAAGAGGGCGACCTCGCGCTCAAGCTCTATGCGGCCATGGCGCAGACCGACTGCACGGCCTGCGGCTACGACTGCGAAGGCTACGCGAAGGCCATCGCCGACGGAACCGAGAAGGACATCTCCCTGTGCGTGCCCGGCAAGGCGGAGACCGAAGACGTCCTCAAGAAGCTCGTCGCGGGCACCTACAGCTTCGCCTGAGCCTCCGCCAGCATCGCGGCGATCACCGGCCGGCAGCGCTCACCGGCGCACTCGCCCGTCGTGCAGCCCGTCGCGCGGGCGACGGCCTCGGTCGTCCTCGCACCGCGGTCGATCGCTTCTTTCACGCGCGGATACCGGATCGTGTTGCAGATGCAGACGGGCCGGAATTTCAGCAGCATGAGCTGGCGCTTTTCCTCTGTGGTAAGCGACACCTCAGAAATCCACGGTGTAGCGGATGGAGGCCCGATCGCGGACGCGATCCAGGTACACGACGCCGTCGAGGTGGTCGCTCTCGTGGAGGACGACGCGCGCATGAAAGTCGTCCGCGACGAACGAGAGCGCTTTGCCCGCGATGTCGAGCGCGCTCACCCGTATTCTCTTCGGTCGCGGCACCTTCGCCGCGAGGAAGGGGACGGAGAGACAGGCCTCGAACTCCTCTTCTTCAGTCCCGTCGAGTACCTCGAACGACGGGTTCACGAGGAGCGTGGGCGGGATCTCGAGGACGTCCTTGCCGCGCTTTTCGCCGTGGACCTCGTACAGCACGACGCGCAGGCCCGTCGACACCTGCGGCGCGGCGAGGCCCGTGCCGTGGTACTCGACCATGGTCTCCATCATGTCCTCGAAGAAAGTCCGGAACCGGCCCTTCCTGAGGTCGAGTGTCTCGATCTCCGACGCGCGCTTCCTCAGGATGGGCGAGCCCAGCTTCGCGACTTTGAGAATGGCCACGTGTTCTCCCGGAGGGCGGGTCGCCCTGCTCCGCGCGCCCATTCTAGGCGGCCTTAGAATCCGTCTCATCCGGTACGCCTTCCTCTTCAATCCCGCCGCCGGGAAGGGCCGCACCCTGCGCGATAAAGGCCGCATCCGCGCCGCGCTCGATGCCGCCGGCCTTGCGGGCGACTTCCTCGACACCGAGCGCCCCGGCCACGCCGCCGACCTCGCGGAAGGGGCCGGAAAAAGCGGCGTCGACGCCGTCGTCGCGATCGGCGGGGATGGCACGGTGAACGAGGCGGTGAATGGCCTCATGCGGCTCCCCGAGGCGAGGCGCCCCGTCTTCGGTCTCGTGCCCGACGGTACGGGAAACGACTACGGGTTCGCGCTCGGACTGCGGCCCGGCGATCTCACCGGCGCGACGCGCGTCCTTCAGGCCGGATCGGCGCGCGTTCTCGACGTCGGCGAGATGAATGGGCGTTTTTTCGCGAACAGCGTCGGCCTCGGATTCGACGGCGCGGTGGCCGAGGCAGCGTCGAAAGTGCGCTACCTGAAAGGCTTTCCGGCTTACCTCTGGTCGGTCTTCACGGTCCTCGTGGAGTGGACGAACTTCGAGCTGACGCTCACGGCCGACGGCCGCATCCTCGAGGGACGCGCTTTCCTCACGGCCGTCGCGAACGGGCCGCGCAGCGGCGGCGGCTTTCTCCTCGCGCCCGATGCTCGGCCCGATGACGGCCTCTTCGACGTGTGCCGGCTCGGCGACCTCGGCAAGCTCGAGGCGCTGCGTCACCTGCCGAAGGCGCTCGACGGCTCGCACGTGGGCCTGCCCTGGGTGACGATCCGGCGCGCGCGCGAGGTCACTCTGGCGTCTGACCGGCCGCTCACCGCGCACATCGACGGCAATCTCATCTTCGGAGCGGGACATCCCGAGCCGCTCGTCTTCCGGATGCATCCGCGCGCGCTGCGCGTGATCGGGAACTGGGAAGAGGATGGTGCCCAGGGGCGGAATTGAACCGTCGACACCGCGCTTTTCAGGCGCGTGCTCTACCAACTGAGCTACCTGGGCAGGCCGTACGACCCACGCGCCCCGGGCACGCCCCTTGCGGAGGACGGACCGCGAAGCGCCTGCGCGTTATAAGTGGCGCGCCTAGAATAGTCAACCGAAGGGGAACGATGCTCGCTCTTCTGACCCTCCTTCCCGCCCTCGCCCAGCAGCCAGCGTCGGCTTCCGCCGCGACGCCCTCCCCGGCACCCGTAAGCGCCGAAAAAGGCAGCGCGGCGGCGGGAGCGGCCGGCCTCGGGGTGATATGGGCGAGCACCCTCGCCGAAGCGACCGAAGGCGCGAAGAGCATGAAGGACGGGCGCATCCTGATCTTCTTCGTGGAGCCCGACTGCGGCCAGTGCGATCGCATGGCGGCGCTCGTCGCCCCGTCCACGTCGTTCTACGCCTTCACGCGCGACAAAGTGCCTCTCCGCGAGGACGTCTCGACCCCCGAGGGCAAAGACCTCGCGCGCCGGCTGCGCGTCCGCGGCACACCGACGTGGATCGTCGTCACGCCCGAGCTTCTCGAATGCGGGCGCCAGGAAGGCCCGACGACCCAGCAGGGCTGGGTAGACGCCTTCATTCAGGTCGAGCGCGGCTGGGCCGGTTACCGAAGGGCGCTCGCCGCGGAGACCGCGGAGCCCGGCAACCTGCAGCTCGTCTTCGATGCGGCGCGCCAGACCTATCAGCGCGGCGGCGGCGCGCAGTCGGAGCCCCGGTTCCGGCGGCTCGCGAGCGATGCGAAAGCGCCGGCCGCGATCCGCGAGCAATCCCTGGGCTACCTGACCTCGCTGGAGATGGAATCCGGCCGGTTCGACGACGCGGTCTCCCACCTCGACACCCTCATCGCCACCGCGCAGGACCCTGCCCTCAGGCAACGGGCCGAGCTTCGCAGGGCGGACGTCGAGATCGCCCGCGGCCGCAAGGACCTCGCGGCCTGGCGCCTGAGGGAATTCCGAAAGGCCCATCCGGGTTCCACTCTCGACGCCGAGGCGCAGGCGCTGCTCGACGCGCTGCAGGGGAAGATCCCGGCCCCCGATTCCACCCCGAAGGAGCGTTGATGTCCGTTCGGTCCTTTCTCGCCGCGCTGGCGCTCGCCGCGGCCGCACCGGGTCTCGCCCAGCCCGCCCCGGCCTCGAACACGATCGTAGCGCCCCGCCTCGCCGCCGACTCGGACCGGCTCGTCCAAGGAAGGCCCTTCCGGCTCGCATTCGTGGCCGAGATCAAGGCCGGCTGGCACGTCAACAGCCACACGCCGAAGGAGGACTTCCTCATCCCAACGGAGGTCCTGTTCAAGCCGGAGCGAGGCATCCCGCTCTCGCCCGTGCAGTATCCGAAGCACAAGGAGACGAAGTTCTCGTTCTCCGACCAGCCGCTCGCCGTCTACGAGGGCAGGGCGGTATTCCTCGTGTCCGGCACGGTTGACGAGAAGGCCGCCGCGGGCCCGCGCACGCTCATGGCCCGGATTTCCTACCAGCCATGCAACGACAACCAGTGCCTGCCCCCGGCCGAGTTGACGGCGTCGCTCACGATCGACGTCGCGACGGCCGGCACCGAAGCGAAGCCGAAGAACGCGGACCTCTTCGGCGCCGCTGCTTCAGCGACAGGCGGCGGCTCCGGTGGATCTCCCCCGGGGTACGGCCCGGCTGCGGACGCCGGCACCGCTGGCGGCACGCCGCTCGGCGCGGCGGCACTGCAGAGGAAGTGGAACGTGCTGGGAGTCCCGACGCTCCTCTTCCTCGGTCCGGACGGTAAGGAGACCGGGCCTCGCGTCGTGGGCTTCGAGCCGCCGGAAGCCTTCGCGCCGCGCTTCGGCGGAGGTGGGCCGAACGCCGCCGAAGGCGGGCTCGCGGGAAAGTCGCT
This sequence comes from Thermoanaerobaculia bacterium, assembly GCA_041482235.1. GTDB lineage: Bacteria > Acidobacteriota > Thermoanaerobaculia > UBA5066 > UBA5066 > Fen-183. The sequence continues at coordinate 22,726 of JBGPDK010000032.1, forward strand.
CCCGCTGCTCCTCGGCCTCGTCTTTCTGTCGGGCCTCGCGCTCAACCTCACGCCCTGCGTGTATCCCCTCATCCCCATCACGCTCGGCTTCTTCAGCCGGCAGACCGGCGGGAGCAAGGGAGGCACGTTCGGCCTCGCGCTCGCCTACGTCCTCGGAATGAGCGCCACGTATTCGGCGCTCGGGGTCTTCGCCGCGTTCTCGGGCTCTCTCTTCGGGGCCTGGTTGCAGAAGCCGGCCGTGCTGCTCGCGATCGCGGCGATCGTGGTCGCCCTCGCGCTCTCGATGTTCGGCCTGTTCGAGATCCAGGCGCCCCACTTCATCACAGACCGCACAGGCTCGAAATCGGGCGCTCTGGGCGCGCTCACGATGGGCCTCTTCGTGGGATTCGTGGCCGCGCCCTGCATCGGCCCGTTCGTCCTCTCGCTGCTGACGTACGTCGCAGCGAAGGGCTCGGCGCCCCTCGGCTTCGGTCTCTTCTTCACGCTCGCGATGGGCCTCGGCCTCCCTTATCTCGTCCTCGGCACCGTGTCCGGCAGCCTGAAGGCGCTCCCGCGCTCGGGCGAGTGGATGACAGCCGTGCGCCGCGTCTTCGGCTTCGCGCTCGTCGCGCTCGCGGTGTACTTCCTGCGCCCGCTCCTGCCCGCGCGCGTCTATGAGCTCGGCCTCGCGCTCCCGCTGCTCGCCGGAGGCGTGTGGATCCTCTTCTTCGAGAAGAGCGGGGCCGGCCTGCGCGGCTTTACCGCCGTGAAGGTCGCCATCGCCGTCGCGCTTCTCGCGGCGGGCGCAGTGTTCGCGATGCCCCAGAAGGCCGAAAACGAGCTCGTGTTCCAGCCGTACTCCGACGCGGCCGTCGCGGCGGCGAAGGCAGCCGGCAAGCCCGTGATGATCGACTTCTACGCAGACTGGTGCCTGCCGTGCAAGGAGCTCGACCACAAGACGTTCCGCGACGCGCGCGTGATCGCGGCGGCGAGGGGCTGGGTGCTCCTGAAGGCCGACATGACGCGGTAGAAGAAGGAGATTCTTGGAAGGGTGACTGTCGCGGTGGCCGCACTCGAGGCCGCGGCGCCACGAAACGCCCGAATCACTTTCTAAGAAATTCTTCCTGATCGAGCCGCTTCAGCAGGGCATCCGCGGCGTCGACCTGGGCGTCCTTCTTCGAGTTGCCCTCGCCTCGCGCGCTCATTCCCTCGCCGTAGGAAACCTCGTACACGAACCGCCGGTCGTGCGGAGGGCCGCTCTCCTCGACGAGGCGATAGGCGGGCAGCGGTTTGCTCTCCGCCTGCGCGCGCTCCTGAAGCGCCGTCTTCGGGTCGCGGCGGTGCAGCGCCCCGAAGTCCAGCGAGGCCACGTCGGCGTCGAAGAGGCGTCCCGCCGCTGCGCGAGCCGCCTCGATGCCGCCGTCGAGGAGCAGAGCCGCGAACATGGCCTCGAACGCATCCGCGAGGCGCGCGTCGCGGTCGCGGCCGCCCGCGCGCTCCTCGCCGGGCGAAAGGCGCAGCGCAGAGCCGAGGCCGATGCGCCGCGCAAGCGCGGCGAAGTGCTCTTCCGAGACGAGGAGCGACCGCGCCTTGGAGAGCGCGCCTTCGCCTTCGAGCGGAAAAGCCGCGAAGAGCTTTTCCGTCACGAGGAAGTTCAGGACGCTGTCGCCCAGGAACTCCAGCGTTTCGTTGTCCTCCGCGTCCTCGCTCTCGTTCGCGAAGGAGGCGTGCGTGAGGGCGCGCAGGAGCAGCATGGGATCGCGAAAGCGATGTCCGAGGGCGACCTCGAGGGAGGCCGGTGCATCCGCGGGGGAATCGTCTGCGGTTTCCATCGCTCTTCGGCGCTCGTGCTCTTGTGGTACCGGAGGAGGGACTCGAACCCTCACGGCCCTTTCGAGCCTGGGGATTTTAAGTCCCCTGCGTCTGCCATTTCGCCACTCCGGCGGAACGAAGCTTACGCCGGGGGCCGAGGCGGGCGGGAGGGGCGGGAGTGGAGGCGACGGTCGGAGTCGAACCGACGAATGAGGCTTTTGCAGAGCCTTCCCTTAACCACTTGGGTACGTCGCCGTCCCGTTCGAAGGCGGGATGTTAACAGGACCCCGCGTCAGCTCGACATCGTGCGCGCGAGCGCGAAGAGCGAGGGGTCGAGGGGCTTCTTCTTGCCCGCGACGTCCGCGAGGGGCGTCACCGCGACGGCTCCCTTGAGCTGGCCGACGAGGACGCCGGACTCCCCCGCCGCGAGACGCTCGACCGCAGCCGCGCCGAGCCGCGTCGCGAGGAGCCGGTCGAAAGCGCCCGGCGAGCCGCCGCGCTGCACGTGCCCGAGCTGCGTGACGCGCAGGTCGAACCCGAGGCGCTTCTCGTTCTCCCGAAAGTACTGGCCGAGAGCCCGCGCGTTGTGGTGCGCCCCTTCGGCCACGACGACGATCGCGTGCATCTTGCCCCGCTCCCGCGCGGCGTAAAGCTCCTTCGCGAGACCCTCGGGGTCGGTCTCCACTTCGGGGATGACGATCGCCTCGGCGCCTCCCGCGATTCCCGCCATGAGAGCAAGGTATCCGCAGTCGCGTCCCATGACTTCGACGAGAAACGCGCGCTCGTGCGACGAGGCGGTCACCTTCAGGCGGTCGATCGCTTCCAGCGCGATGTTGAGCGCCGTGTCGACCCCGATCGTGATGTC
>JBGPDK010000033.1:0-25339 GCA_041482235.1 Thermoanaerobaculia bacterium
GCCGCCCGGGTGCTTCTTCACTCTCATGGGGGCGATTCTGTCGAATCCGGCATGCGAGAATCAACTCCCTGCCCGTTACCGGGCCCGTAGCTCAGTTGGATAGAGCAGCGGTTTCCTAAACCGCTTGTCGCAGGTTCGATCCCTGTCGGGCCCACCATTCTCATCCCCGACGTTCACGCCTTACCCCGTCAGGCCGTCCTCCACCTCGCGGGCGCGGCGCGCCTCGACGAGGAGACGAAGGCCGCATTCCCTGGCGTTCGTGGCGCTTCGCGTCATCTTGAGGACGAGGGCAACCTCCTCGAGGTCCTCGTCCGACATCCTCTCGCCGATTCGGCCGTTCCTGACTGATGCAGCGGCGTGCGCGGAGTCCCGGAGCTCCTCATAAGCCTGTTGCAGTTGTTCTTCCGCCAGTTTGCGATCGCCGATCTCGCGCTGGAGGTGCTCGTTCGACTGTTCCATCTCGGCCGTTCGTCTCCTCACCTGTCGAACCATCGCCTCGAAAGCGGCGGACAGAAGTCCGGTCTCGTCATCGGATCGGTGTTGCAGTTCAACGAGGTAGTTCCCTCCGGCCACCTCCGTTGCCGCCCGGGTCAATTCCGCAAGGGGACGGGCGATGACTCGGAATGTCGCGGCGAAGCCCGCGAGCGCGGCGCCGATCGCGACCAGAGAAACGACCTGGCCGAGCCTGTTGGTCCTCGACATGACGGCATGAAACTCGTCCGCCGCCCGCTGATTGTCATCCGACATCGACTTCGCCACCCATTGCAGAGCCGCGTCGATGTCCAGAACTCTCCTGTCGATGAGGGCGTCCAGGTCCGCGATGGGCCCCGCCACGGCGCCCCCCCTCTGAAGGAGGTGAAGAAGCTCCTGCTCGTAAGCGGCCACGATGTCCTTGAAGGCTTCCTTCGCCTGTTTGACCCGGGCCTCCTCCCCGGGGATATCGACGGCGTCGTCCACCTTCTGCAACGTGGCCAGGCTCTCGCGCTTCGCGGCGTTCCACCGGCGCGCCGACGTGACCAGATCGCGGTTGATGATGGCGTTGTCGATCACGAGGGCCAGCTCTTCGCCGATGTGCTGGGCGTCCGTCGCCACTTCCATCTCGACGGAACGCTTCAGGCTCTGCTGGAAGAGGCGCTCGAGAGTGTGGAGAGCCGAAGACTGAAATGCGACGAGACCGGCGATCGGGAGCGCACAAAATGCGAAGCTGGCAACGAGCGTGCCCTTGATGCGATGTGTCATAGCCCTTTCCCTTCAGCCCGAAGATGCCAGCCCAAGACCGACGCGCTCGCGACCCGGCGCCGCGCCGTGCCCTCGAGGCGAGGGCGATCCCGCCCCTCGTTCGTGATCATTGAGACTCATTCTAAGTTATCACGCCTTCGGCGTCTTGCGGGCCGGCGATCAGGAGGTTCGAATCCCGTCTGGAGGACCCGCGCGCCAACTAAAATGCGGGTCATGGGCGACAGGGACGGGGCGGCGCCCGGGCAAACCGCGATCTCGGACACCATAGGCGACCGCCTGAGGTACGCCACCGTCCTCGTCGAGCTCGGCGAGCTTTACGACGCGGAGATCGAAGTCGTCTGGTACCTCGAGGAGCAATCGGAGGATCTGACGGCGATCGACCTCTTCGCGAAGATCAAGCACATGCGCGGAGAGCTCTCCGAGGCGATCGCCTGGTGGGCGCAGGTGCACGAGAAGGCCCCGCGGGAGCAGTCGGCGCTGATCCGCCTGAACTCCCTGCTGCAATTCGCACGGGAGAGCGGGCGCGGTCCCGGAACATTCATCGCCCTCGGACCGTCCCAGTTCTGGCGCAAGCCCGTGGCGCTGCTGGACCTCGAGAGCGCGTTCCGGCTCTTCGTCGAGCAACGTCCGGACGACGCGCGAAAGCGCTGCGAGGAGCTCGCGCACAAGTACCGCGCGACGGACGTCGACGTCTATAAGCTCGCCGTCCTCGCGAACGCCTGGATCGCCGAGCTCTCCGGCGACTTCGATTCCGCCCGATCGATCCTGGAATCGCTCGGAAAGGACCGCGGCTTCGAATCGGACAGCGACCGGGTGCTGGCGCTTGCGCGGCTCTACGAGCGGATCGGAACGAACGAGCTTCTCGAGAAGGCGGTGAACGTCTACCAGCACTTCGAGAGGAGCTACGAGAAGGTCTCCGTCCTGGGGCATCTGGCGTCGCTTTGCCGGCTCCTCGGAAGAACGGAGGAAGCCGCCGGCTACGAGCGCCGCTTCCTCGAGCTTTTCCGGCGCCGGATGCACCGGCCCTCGTTCGAGGACGTCGTGCGAACGGCCGCGCAGCACTATCTCCCGCTCGACAAGCTGAGCGCCATCCGCTTCCCGAACGCCGAGATGACGGCGCCCCAGGCGACACGGGAACGGGCGATCGCTCTTGCTCTCGCCGGCGACCGGAAGGGGGCCGGCGACCTCCTGCGCGTTGACGGTGACGCCCTCGGGATCAAGTATCACGGCGACCTCGCGGTGCTCGAGGGCTCCTTCGACGAAGCGGTTCCGCTCTACCTGAAGAGCCTCCAGAAGTCGCCGGACGACATCCGCGTCATCGGCCGGCTTCTCGCGCATCACGGGCGTCCGCCTTCGAGGGCCGTGGTGGATTATTTCCGCCGGCCCGAGAGGGCGCGGCCGACGCTCGAGCGGCTCGAGGCCGCGCTGCACGCCTCTCCGCTCCGGCCGACGCTCTGGCGGCAGACGGCGGCGCTCCAGCGGATCCTGGGCCATTCCACGGAGGCGGACCGCTGCACCCAGAGAGCCTCGGCTCTCGAGCAGGCAGCCGAACGTGCCCGGAATCCGGTGGGACGCGTGCTCGCCGCCGCGGTTTATAACCTCGTCGGAAAGCCGCGAGGTCTCGTGCACGAGGTGTGGGCCGCTCGCCGTCCGGCCGAGCGCGGCCGAGCGGGCTTCCTCGAGGAGATCCTCGGGAACCTCACCCCCGAGTTGACGCAGGCCGTCCGAAACACGTTTCTTTCCGTGCGGGAATACGCGCGCGCCAAGTGGCCGGAGAGGACGCGCGACATCCTCGATTACAGCTACACATACAAGGTCACGAAGGAGGACGAGCCTTCGGGCGGCCTGTCGGCCGGTCTCCCGACGGCGCTGGCCTTCCTCTCGGTCTTTCTCGACAGGCCCGTGCCGCAGACGATCGCCTCGACGGGCGCCCTCGTCGCGGACGCCCACGATGTCCTCGTCGTGAGACCGATCGGAGAGCCCGAGTACAAGGTGAGAGGGGCGTACAACCGCAACCTCGCCAAGATCCTCCTCCCGGCGGGGAACCGCCGGGAGGTCGAAGAAAGCTCGCTCGTGCCGAGCGCCATCTGCCGTGAGATCGTCTCGTTCGTCTCGAATCTCGACGAGGCGGTCGTGCACGCCTTCGGGAAGGACGTCTGGCTGAGCTAGCCGGCCGAACGGACTTCGAGGACCGGGAACCCGCCTTTCAGTTCACGTGATTCACGACGATCTGTCGGGGTTTGACGGCCTGGGTGTCCTTCTGGACGCGGATCTCGAGGACTCCGTCCTTCATCTGCGCGGCCGGCTCGCCGGTCCGCATGCCGGGGATCATCACGACGCGGCGGAATGGCCCGAGTGGGCGTTCATTCTGCCAGTGCTGCATCCCGGTTTCGTGCGGCGCCGGCCGTGAGCCGCTCAAGACGAGCGCGTTTCCCTGCACCGTCACGGTCACGTGGTCCCGGCCGACGCCGGGCAGGTCGGCTTCGATGACGATCTCCGACTCCCTCTCCGAGACCGATATCCGCGGAATCCACGCCGGGCTCATCGCGTAGGGCGTCGCCCATTGATCCAGCATCCCCAGCAGGCGGTTGAGCTGCTCTTCGACGTGCTCGGCGGGGTCCCTTTCAACCGGAATGGGCGCGTAGACGGTGTCGCCCGTCGGGACCGCCGTGCCCGTCATCTTGTGGTAGAGGTCCTCGATGCGTCCGATCGTCTCGTCGATTCCGGTGATCGGGATGGTCTGTTCGCTCTTGTTCATTCCCGCTCCTTGCTCGGCTTCATGACGAGGCCGGGCCGCAGCGCACCCGCGGCAATCCGGTCTCGCGGTTTCGTGAAAAGGGACGGGGCCGGTCCACGGCCCCGCCTCTCTGCCCTGACTCCCGTTCCTCTCGGCGCCGGAGGGACCCGAGTCGATCAGACGGTTAATAGATCGTTCCGACGGCCGGCGAAACCGAGAGGTAGAGGTACGGGAAGGTCTGGGCGATGCGCGCAGCCATCACGGGGTCGGTCCACACGGGACGCGAGTCGATGCCCTCCAGGCTCGTGTGGCTCAGGCCGAGCACGGGATTGAAGGCCTGGCCGAGGCCGAACTGGGGAGCGACGCCCGGCTGCGGACCGAACGGGGACGGAATGCCACCGCCCTGCTGGGCGAATCCAGGCGCGTAGGGGGTCCCCAACCCGGCAGCGGCGTAGGGGCTCTGCGTGAACGGCGGGGCTCCCGCGGACGCCGGGACCCCCGGGGTATGGGAGAGCCCGTGGACCGAGAGCCGAACCTGATTCAGCGCATCGATGCACTGGTTGATGCGGTCGTTCAGGAGTTGAAGTTTCTTGATTTCAACTTTCGCTGTTTCCATGAATCGTCTCCTTTTCTTGTTTCGGGATTCGCCTGGATCGGGTCTTCACCGGTGCCGACCGCAAAGCTAGGCTCGCGTGCGCTTCGCGCACATGGGGAGAATCCCGTCATTGAGGACGAATAATCCCTGAGGTCCGTGGGGCCCGATCACGCCTTGATCAGGCCGCGCCGAATCGCGTACCTCACGAGCCCCGCGATCTCATGGATCCCGAGCTTGGTCATGATCCGCGTCCGGTGCGACTCCCCCGTCTTGGCCCCGATGCCGAGCAGGCGAGCGATTTCCTTCGTCGTCTTCCCCTCGGCGACGAGCTGCAGCACCTCCCGCTCGCGCGGCGTGAGGCAGTCCTTCGCGGGCTGGACCTTCCCGAGATAGCTCTCGACGACCACGTCCGAGATGCCGGCGCTCAGGAAGACAGACCCGCGGCTCACGTCCTCGAGGGCCCGCACGAGCTCCGCGACGGCCTGGAGCTTCGACACGTAGCCGCGGAAGCCCGCCTCCAGCGCATCGAGCACGAACTGATCCTCGGCGTGCTCGGTGAGCGCGACGAGCTTCACGTCCGGGCACTCGTGGTGAATGGCGCGGCCCGCGTCGATCCCGTTCAGGACCGGCATCGTCAGCTCGAGCACCGCCAGATCGGGCCGGTGCTCCTGCGCCAGGCGAATCGCTTCACGGCCGTCGCCCGCCTCGGCGACGACGTCGTATCCCTCCCTCTCGAGGAGGGCCCGGACTCCCTGACGAACGACTTCATGGTCGTCGGCAAGGAGGATTCGAGTGGCGATGAGTTCCCTCCGCAGCCGATGGACGGCACGCGTCCGATTTCGGGTGACACGAACTCGACACCCCCGGTGGGATCGAGGTGCCGCCCCGCGGGCGATCGTATCGCTCGACTGCTGAAAAAAGGAAGCCCGGCGAGTGGAAAAGATCGAATCCCGGGGCGATGGTCCCCCGAGGCTCAGAACAGCTTCATCGCTCTAAGCTCGCGGATGCGGTCGCGGAGCTGGGCCGCCGTCTCGAACTCCAGCTCCTTGGCGGCCGTCTTCATCTCCTTCTCGAGGTCGGTGATCTCGCGGTCCAGGGACGGGGCGTCCTTCGGCTTGCGCCGGCCGTCGAGGCGCTGCGGCTCGAGGTAGTCGAGATTCGACATGGCGAGAAGCGGCGAGTCCAGGGACTTGACGATCGACTCGGGCACGATGCCGTGCTCCTCGTTCCAGTCCCCCTGGAGCTTCCGGCGCCGCTCCGTCTCCCCAATGGCCCGGCGCATGGAGTCCGTGATGCGGTCCGCGTAGAACACGGCGATTCCGTTCACGTTTCGCGCCGCCCGGCCGGCGGTCTGGATGAGCGACGTCTCGGACCTGAGGAAGCCTTCCTTGTCGGCGTCGAGGACCGCCACGAGCGAGACCTCCGGGAGGTCGAGTCCCTCGCGCAGCAGGTTCACGCCTACCAGGACGTCGAAGACCCCGCGGCGGAAGTCCCCGATGATCTGGACGCGTTCGAGCGTCTCGATGTCGCTGTGGAGGTAACGCACGCGCACGCCGAGCTCGAGGTAGTAGTTCGTCAGGTCCTCGGCCATGCGCTTCGTGAGCGTCGTGACGAGCGTTCGCTCCCCCTTTGCCGTCCGCTCCTTCACGCGCGAGAGCAGGTCGTCCACCTGGCCCTTCACGGGCCTCACCTCGATGGGCGGGTCGAGGAGACCCGTCGGCCGAAGGAGCTGCTCGACGACCTCTCCGCCCGTCTCGGCGAGCTCGTAGGCGGCGGGCGTGGCCGAGACGAAGAGACGCTGGCCCGTCCGCGCCAACCACTCCTCGAACTGGAGCGGCCGGTTGTCGAGCGCGGACGGGAGCCGGAAGCCGTACTCCACGAGCGTGCCCTTGCGGGACTGATCGCCGTGGTACATCGCGCGGAGCTGCGGGATCGTCTGGTGGCTTTCGTCGACGATCGTGAGGTAGTCCGACGGGAAGTAGTCCAGGAGCGTGGGCGGCGGCTCCCCCGGCCTGCGCCCCGAAAGATGGCGCGAGTAGTTCTCGATGCCGGCGCAGTAGCCGATCTCGCGCATCATCTCGAGGTCGAAGCGGGTCCGTTGCTCGAGGCGCTGGGCCTCGAGGAGCTTGTTCTGGGCCTGAAGGTCCGCGAGCCGCACGACGAGCTCCGCCTCGATCGAGCCGAGCGCCCGTTTCCGCGTCTCTTCGGGCGTGACGTAGTGGGATTTCGGGAACAGCTCGAAGCGCTCGATGTCCCCGAGCGTCTTCCCCGTCAGGAGCTCGAATCGGGTGAGGCGGTCGATCTCGTCGCCGAAGAACTCGATCCTGAGCCCGAGGTCCTCGTAGGACGGCTGGATCTCGAGGACGTCCCCGCGCACGCGGAAGCCGCCGCGCTCGAGGTCGAGGCTCGTGCGCTCGTACTGCGCCTCGACGAGGCGCTTCAGGTACCACGTCATCCCGTAGCGCGCCCCCCTCGTGAACTCGATCGCCATCTTGCCGAACGACTCCGGGCTGCCGAGGCCGTAGATGCACGAGACCGACGCCACGATCAGGACGTCGCGCCGCTCGAAGAGCGAGGCCGTGGCCGCGATGCGCATCTTGTCGATCTCGTCGTTGATCTGGGTTTCCTTCTCGATGTACGTGTCCGACTGCGGCACGTACGCCTCCGGCTGGTAGTAGTCGTAGTACGAGACGAAGTACTCGACGCGGTTTTTCGGGAAGAACCCCTTGAACTCCTGGTAAAGCTGCGCGGCGAGCGTCTTATTGTGCGACAGGACGAGCGCCGGGCGGTTCAGCGCCTCGACGACCTTCGCGATGGTGAACGTCTTTCCCGAGCCCGTGACGCCCAGCAGCACCTGTTTCTCGCGGCCCTCCCGATACGCCGCGACGAGCTGCTCGATCGCACGGGGCTGGTCACCCTGCGGGGTCAGGGGGGAGAGGAACTCGAAGTCCGGCACGGAGTCAGCGCGGCGGGTCCTTCAGGAAAGCCGTGAGGGCGCGCAGCTCTTCCGCCGTCACCCGGTTGTCGGCGAGGGCCGCGCGGGTCCGGCTCTGGAAGGACGTCACCTGTCCCGGCGTCGCGCCGCGGTTCTTCACCTTTTCCGAGAACGCTTTCATGGCCGCGCGGAACTCGTCCTTCTCCGCCGGAGTCACTTCGGGCACGCAGGCGGCGACGATCTGATCGCCCATCTGCTCGAACGCGAAGTCCATCAGCTTCTTCGCGTTGCTCATGAGGAAGAGGAGGCCGATGATCACCGCCACGGAGGCGCCGGCGCATCCGACGAGGCCCCATTTCAGACAGCCCTGCCGGCGGGCGCTCTGGGCGGCGTCCTCGAACGGCAACGTGACGGGCAGTTGAGGCAGGCCCGGGGCGGGCGGAGCGGGAGGCGGGGTCTCCGTCATCGCGGCGAAATTACCACGTGAGAGAATGAGACGTGAGCGCGCGCCGCGCGGCGGCATTGGCCGTCCTTTTCCTGCCGGTCCTCCTCACGGCCGGCCTCGGCGCCGGCGCCGGATACGCCCTTTCGCGCGTGATCCGCATCCCGAAGGTCTCGGAGCTCGCGACGTACCGCCCGGACATCATCACGGAGCTGCGCGGGGCGGACGGCTCGGTCATCGCGCGCTACGCCATCGAGCGCCGGATTCTCGTCGAGCGCCCCGAGATCCCCGAGGTGATGGTCAAGGCGCTTCTCGCCGCCGAGGACGCGCGGTTTTTCGACCACAGCGGCATCGACCTCATCCGCATCGGCGGCGCGGCGCTGCGCGACATCGCGACGCGCCGGATGTCGCAGGGCGCCTCCACGCTCACGCAGCAGCTCGCGCGCGCCGTCTTTCTCACGCCCGAGAAGACGTGGGCCCGGAAGATCAACGAGGTGTTCCTCACGGTCGAGATCGAGAAGCAGTTCTCGAAGGACCAGATCCTCACGATGTACCTCAACAAGATCCCGTTCGGACACGGCACGTACGGGGTCGAGGCCGCGTCACGCTGGTACTTCGGCCACGGGGCGAAGGCGCTCACGTTGCCCGAGGCGGCGCTCCTCGCGGGCATCATCCAGCGGCCCGCGTACTACTCGCCCTTCAACAACCCGGTCGCCGCGAAGAACCGGCGCGACCTCGTCCTTCGCCGCATGGCCGAGGAGGGCTTCCTCACCGACGCGCAGCGCGCGGCCGCACAGGCCATCCCCGTCGAGGTCGTCCGTTCGTCGCGCGAGTCGACCCTCGGCCTCTATTTCTGCGAGGAGGTCCGCCAGTACCTCGAAAAGCAGTACGGCGAAGGGGACCTCTACCGCGAGGGCCTGCGCGTCGACACGACGCTCGACCCCCGGCTCGAGACATGGGCGGAGGACGCCCTGCGCCAAGGACTTCGGCGCGTCGACCGCCGCGCCGGCTTCCGCAAGCCGCGCAACCTCGTCGCCGAGGGAATCGACCTCGAGAAATACCGCGACCCGTCGTGGGCCGAGGGCGTCCCCGCATCGGACACGCTCACGGCCCTCGTCCTCGCGACGTCGAAGACGGGCGCCGAGGTCCGGGTCGGCACCAGGCGGTTCACGCTTCCGGCCGCGGCTTTTCGGTGGACGCGCGCCGACAGCCCCGCGAAGGCCGTCCAGCGGGGCGACCTGATCCAGATCGAGACGTCCGTGAACGACGCCGGCAAGGAAGCGACGCTCGTCGCGCAGGATCCGCGCGTCGAAGGGGCGGTCGTCATCCTCGAGAACGGCACCGGCGCGGTGCGGGCTCTGACGGGCGGATACGACTTCAACCGCTCGAAATTCGACCGGGCCGTGCAGGCCCTCCGGCAGGTGGGCTCCGCGTTCAAGCCGGCCGTCTACCTGACGGCCATCGAGCAGGGCTTCACGCCCGCGGACACGGTGCTCGACGAGCCTCTCTCCATCGTCATCGACCCGAGAGAGCCGCCCTGGGAGCCGCAGAACTACGAGCGGAAGTACAACGGCATCGTGACGTACCAGTACGCGCTCGAGCATTCGCTGAACGTCGCGGCCGTGCGCGTCGACCTGCTCGTCGGCACGAAGAAGGTCGTCGAAACGGCGCGCCGCCTCGGAATCCGCCAGAACCTCCTGGCGTATCCCTCGCTCGCCCTCGGCTCTTTCGAGGTGACCCCCCTGGAGATGGCCTCGGCCTATTCCGCGATCGCGAGCGGCGGCGTGTCTTACAAGCCCTACCTCGTCGAGCGGATCCGGAACGCGGACGGCGTCACGCTCGAGCAGAACGCTCCGGAGCCGAAGGAGGCCACGTCGCCCGCGGCGGCCTACGTCCTCCTGAACATGATGAAGGGCGTCGTGGCGCGGGGCACGGCGGCGTCGGCGGCGCGGCTCAAGCTTCCCCTCGCGGGCAAGACGGGCACGACGAACGACTTCACGGACGCGTGGTTCGTGGGCATGACGCCGCGCCACACGATCGCAGTGTGGGTGGGCCACGACACGAAGAAGACACTCGGGCCGAAGTCCGCGGGCGCCGACGTGGCCCTGCCGATCTTCGTGAGAATCGTCGAAAAGCTGAAGGAGGCGGGCCTCGTGACCCAGACCGAGGACTTCGAGACGCCCCAGGGCGTCGTCCTCGTGGCCGTGGACGAGTCCACCGGTTACCGGGCCACGCCTTCCTGCGGAAAGATCGTGCTCATGGCGTTCATGAACGGCACGCAGCCCACCGAGCTGTGCGGCGACCAGCCGCACGCGGTGGCGAGCCTGCCTCAGTACCTCCAGCGCGCGATGTACTCGCCGAAACGCGGCGAGACGAAGGGCGACGAAGTCACCGTGACGGACGCCCCCAAGCTCGCGGCCCCGCTGCCGAAGGCGGGCAAGGACGGCGGTCCGCCCGGCTGAGCCGTTATTTCACGCTCTCGTCCCCGAGAATTTTCTCGGCGAGCGCGAGGTTCGAGCGCACATCGGCTCGTCCCGGATCCAGAGCGAGAGCTTCGCGGCACATGCGCGCGGCCTCGGCCGCCCGCCCGCTGCGCAGGAGCAGCATCGAGGAAAAGGCCCGCGCATCCACCGGCGGGCCCCCGAAGTCGATCGCCGCCCGCGCGAATCTCAGCGCGCGCTCCGGGTCGACTCCGGCCGCGACTTCGGCGTCGTCGAGGAGAAGACGTCCCACTCCCGGGATGGCGTGCAGGACCGCCTTCCCGAGCAGGATCCGGAGCAGCACGGAGTCCTTCCTTTCATCGCCGGCGGCGCCGCCCGCCTCCCTCCCGTCGCCAGAGGTGACGAGCGCGTACAGGACCCTCGGACCTTCGAGCCACGTCGTCTCGGCGGGAAGGTAGTGCAGACGCTGATACGGATGAACGCGCGCCGGCGCTCCGGGATCTCTGTGACGCGGCATCACGGGGCCGAACGGTATCCCCGGGGAGGGCCGTGTCTTCACGACCTCATAGATCCGGCCCTCGTCGATGAGATAGGCGGGCAGGTTGAGCACGAACCCGGCGAGTGCCAGCAGGAACGCGGCGCGCCGCCACGTTCGCCCTTGTCCCGCGAGCCACGGCATGGAAAGGGCGACGGCGGGAGCCAGGAGACGCGGGCCCCACCCGAATCCCCCCTCCCACGCCCACCACCAGAGATTCGCCGCGAAAAAGCCGCCCGCGGCGATGAGCGCCGCGCCGCAATCGGTGCGCAGGGGCTCCGCGAGCCGCCGCTTCATCGGCACGAAAAAGGCGAGAAGCAGGAGCGGCGCGAACCAGAGCACCCCGCGGTTCGGGAGGATCGTGAGGCGCAGCGTCGTCCAGACGAGCGAGACGCGCTCGGCCCCCGGCAGGAAATGGCCGAACCGGTATCCGAAATCCAGCGGGCTCCCGAAGCGGACGGCGTTCAGGATGAAGAACGCGGCGAGACCCGGAACGGCCCCGGCCGCGAGCGCCTCGAAATCGCGCGCCCGCGCGGGCCGCCGCAGAGGCCGCGACGCGGCGAGGAGGAGCGCCGGCCATACGACGAAGGCCGTGGGCTTCGCGAGAAGAGCGAGCGCCGCAAGGCCGCCAGCGGTCGCCAGAGTCCCCAGCCGGCGGGGGCGCGCCAGCCGGCGCGCGACGAGGACCCGCTCGAGGGACCAGACCGACAGGAAGACGACGAACGGCTCCTGGAAGTCGCTCCGGCCCAGCGGCCCGAGGAACGTCGCGAGGACGAGCGCCGACGCGAGCGCGGGCGCCGTGCGCCGCGCGCAACCGGCGAGGCGGGCCACGCGAGCGAGGGGCACGATCGAGAGCGCGGTGAGCACCAGCGGCAGGAATTGAAGAACGCCGTCGGCGACGCGCCCGCGAAGCAGCCCCGCCGGCACGAGGCCGACGGGCGCGAGGAGAGCCGCGCGAGCGAGCGAACCGAGAGGCTGATAGCCGAAGTCGACGCCCGGCGCGCCGCCCGGCAGCGTCCGGAAAAGGTACGGATCGAGCCATGCGCCCGGGGGCGGCGGAGGCAGACGGAACGAACCCGTGAGGAGGAGCGAAAACGAGGTCCGGAGGATGGCAAGGCCATCCGACGAGACCGGGACGGTCCACGCCGCCGTGGCGCACAGGAAAGCCGTGACGCCCGGTACCCACCGCCAGACTGCCGCGCGGCGTGACCTCACGGGCGAGCCTGCTGCCGGCGGCATGAGGAATCAGACGGCGATCGGCTTGACCTCGACCGTGAGGGAGACCGCCACTTCGCGGTGAAGCTTCACGTGGACCGTGTGCTCGCCGAGCCTCTTGATGGGCTCCTCGAGGTCGATCTTCCGCTTGTCGACGGTCACGCCCTTGGCGGCGAGCGCGTCGGCGAGCTCGGACGAGGTGACGGAACCGTAGAGCGCGTCGTTCTCGCCCGCTTTCTTATGGAGGACGATCTTGATGCCCTCGATGGATTTGGCGACCTTCTGGGCCTCGTCCTTCTCGTGGGAGATGCGCGCGTCGTATCGTTTGCGTTCCTGCTCGAGCCGCTTGAGGTTGCCGGCCGTGGCCGGAAACGCGAGCTCCCTGGGCAGCAGGAAATTCCGGCCGTAACCCTCGGCGACGTTCACCACGTCGCCCCGGTGCCCCAGCCCCTTCACGTCGTCGGTCAGGACCAATTTCATCGCGAGCTCCTCAGGTTCGACGGTTGATGCCGCCGGTCAGAATCCGCCTGGGCCGTCCGGACCCGGATTTGCGCCAACTCCCCTCTTCTCGAGCCGCGTCCTCACGTCGACGAACTCGTCGAAGAGGCCCGAGAGAGCGAGAAGAAAAGGAAACGGCATCTGAAAGACCAGCACGTAGACGAGGGCCCGGCCCACGAGACCGGCTTTTCCCCTGTCGAGAAGAGCGCGGATTATGGCGAGACCCCTCAGGAAAAACAAGACGCCGAGCGGAAGCAGGAGGTCGAGCGCAGCGCGGCGAAGGTCCGTGCTCGCGACGGCCGCGAGCAGGCCGACGGGAACGAAAGCCACGGCAAGAGCGAGCGGAGTCCGGAAGCGGCTGAAGGACGCCTCCGACCAGTCCGCCTCGGCGAGGCCCGCGCCGCGCGCGAAACCGTAGACGACGAGCGCCGCGTGGATCACGGCGGTCGCGAGCACGAGGCCCGGCAGCTGCTGCTCGATCAGGCTCCGGCCGAACTCGAACAGGCGCGCGACGGTCGCGATCGAGGACTCGCTCCAGCCGCTCGAGCGGTAGTTGGCGAGCATTTCGGGGATGAGCGCGGCCCACCGCCCCGCGAGCTCGGCGCCCGGGTCGCGGCCTGTGGCGACGGCCGATCCGAGGAGGACCGCGAGGCCACCGATCCCCGTGAGGGCGACGACCGCGAGCAGGACGCGGTCCCGCCGGCGGCCGTCCCGCGCCGCAGCGAACAGCGCCACGGCGGGAAGGGCGACGAGGATGATGGCGAGAACCGCCGCGACCACGGCGCCGTCCGGCACGAAGAGGGCGCCGAGGACGAGCGCGACGGGGACCGCCAGGGCCGGCAGGAAAAAGCCGGTGGCGAGGCGCTGCGACTCCAGCGCCGCGCGGCCCAGGCGCGCGGCCGCATGCGGCGCCAGAACGAGGCCGAAGGGCGGCGCGGCCGCGGTCAGCGCCGCGGCGAGCGCCGCCCCGAGAACGGCGAAGGCTCGCTTAATCGGAGACGTAGGGCAGAAGCGCCAGATAGCGCGCGCGCTTGATCGCGGTCGCGAGCTTGCGCTGGTAGAAGGCCGATGTCCCGCTGATGCGGCGCGGGAGGATCTTGGCGCGCTCGGGGACGAATCCCGCGAGCAGCTTCACGTCCTTGAAGTCGATGTAGCCGATCTTCTCGACCGTGAACTTGCAGACGCGCTTGCGGCGGACGAAGAACTTCTTCTTGATGGGTTTGCGAACGGGCTGGGCCATCGCGTGTCTCCTTTGCTGCTTCCCGCGTCACTCGGCGCGGGAATCGCCGGCGAGATGTTCGCTCGCGGGCGTGGAGGACGGAGCGGACGGGGTGTCGGTCGCCTCGGGACGGGGCCGGCGCGGCTTCGTGTTGCGCGCCACTTTCAGGCCGTGCTTGACCTCCTCGTCGATCCGGACGGAGAGGAACCGCAGGATGCTCTCCGACAGGCGCAGCTTTCGCTGGACCTCGGCGACGCAGGCCGTGGGCGCCCGGAACAGGAAGTTGTGGTACGTGGCCTCGGTTCTCTTCTTGACTGTGTAGGCGAGGCGGCGGCGGCCCATCGACTCGTCCTTTTCGATCGTCGCGCCGTTGTCGACGAGGAGCTTTCGGAACTCGTCGATGACGGCGAGGGTTCCCGCGTCGTCCTTTTCGGGGACGACGAGAAAGACCATGTCGTACTGGCGTTGCGGGTTCGGGGTGGTCACGGGGTCTCCTCCTTCTGGATCGCGCCGGCGTCCGCCGGTCGCGAGGCGCGGCTTTGGACTTCTGTCCGGTGCCGGGCCAAGGCTGTGGTTCGCCGGCACGCCGGCGAACGGGGGTTGACGATCAGCTCGCCGGATCTTCCTCCGGCGGACGGTTGAAACGGTTCATGGCGGCGCCGATTCCCTCCGTGACGAATACGCCGAGCGCGTCGCACGCGGACGCGATCGCTTCGTCCACGACGGGGCGTTCCTTCTTCGAAAAGCGCGAGAGAACGTACGTGTCGAGGGGCTCGCCCGGCTGGAAGTTCTCCCCGCGCACGCCGAGGCGCAGGCGCGGGATCGCGTTCGTCCCGAAACAGTCGATCACCGACTGCAGCCCCTTCTGGCCGCCTGACGAGCCCGATCGCCGAAGGCGGATCGTTCCAACGGGCAGGGCTGCGTCGTCGGAGACGACGATGAGCCGCTCGAGCGGGACGTCGTACTTCGCAGTCAGGCCCTTCACGGACTCGCCGGAAGCGTTCATGTACGTCTGGGGCCGGGCCACGATCACGGGAAGTTCGCCCAGCTTGACGCGCCCGGTGAGCGCGCGGCAATCGAGGCGGTCGAGACGAGGCGGGCCGCCGGCCGCCTTCCGGGCGAACGCCTGCACGACGTCGAAGCCGACGTTGTGACGCGTTCCGGTATACCGGTCGCCGGGGTTGCCGAGTCCCACCACGAGGAAAAGTCCGTCTGTGCCTATTTCTTTTCCTTCTTCTCGGCCCTGCCCTCGGCCTTTGCCGGCACTGCGCCTTTCGCTGGCGGGGCGGGTTCGGCGCCTTCCTCTTCCTTCTTGCCCTTCTTGATCACCTCGGGCTCGGCACCCGGGACGGCGGCACCCTCGACGCCCACGACCTCGGCGGCGGCCGGAGCGACCACTTCCTCGGCCTTCGGCACGCCGACGTGCGCGAGGACGCGGTCCGCGTTTTCGAGGACCTTGATCTTGTCGCCGAGCTTGAGGTCCGACACGCGGAGCGAGGCGTGGATCTCCATCGCGGAAACGTCCACCTTCACGGACTCCGGAATGTCCGCGGGAAGGCACTCGATGAGGATCTCGTGGGTGACGATGTTCAGGATGCCCCCGGTCTTGACGCCGTTCGGCACACCCACGACTTCGATCTCGCTCTTGACGCGGAGCTTGCGGTCGAGAAGAACGCGCACGAAGTCGACGTGGAGCATCCTCCGCGACACCGGATCGAGCGCGAGGTCGCGGATCATGACGTGACGCGTCTGGTCCGTGCCCTTCAGGTTGAGCTTGAAGATCGCGTTCCCATGCAGGCCCTTGTTGAGAAGAGTCGCCAGGGTCTTGCGCGGCACCTGCAGCGACCACGTTTCCATGTCCTTGCCGCCCCCGTAGAGGACGGCCGGGATCTGGTCCTGGGCGCGCAGACGGTTCGCGGCGTTCTTTCCCGTGGTCAGCCGCTTCTCGACCTCGACGACGATGTGTTCCTGGAGCATGGCTTCCTTTCTTGGGCGTCCGGTCCGGGATTCCCCGGGCGGGCGGTCCTGTCTAGACGAAGAGGGACGAGACGCTCGCCCCCTGGTGAATGCGCTGGATCGCCTCGGCGAGGAGAGGCGCGATGGAAAGGGGCGTGAGGAGCGGGCAGCGGCTGAGCTTCTCGTCGAGCGGAAGCGTGTTCGTGCAGAACAGGCGCTCGATGGGGCTCGCGTTGACGCGGTCGATGGCGGGGCCGGACAGGACGGGATGCACGCAGCCCGCGAACATCCGGCGCGCGCCGGCGTCCCGGAGCGCGATGACCGTGTTGATGAGCGTGCCGGCCGTGTCGATGATGTCGTCCACGACGACGACGTTGCGGTCTCTCACGTCGCCGATGACGTGCAGGACCTCGACCTCGTTCTTGCCCTTCCTCCGCTTGTCCACGATGGCGAGGCCCGCGCCAAGGCGCTTGGCGAACGCGCGGGCGCGCTCGACTCCGCCCGCGTCCGGCGAAACGACCGTGAGCGGGTCGAGGTTCGCGTCGCGGATGGCGTCGAGGAGAACGGGCGCCGCGAAGAGGTGGTCCACGGGGATGTTGAAGAAGCCCTGGATCTGCGCGGCATGGAGGTCGACGCAGAGGACGCGGTCGGCGCCCGCCGCCACGATGAGGTCGGCCACGAGCTTCGCCGTGATCGGGACACGCGGTTTGTCCTTGCGGTCCTGCCGCGCGTAACCGTAGTACGGGAGCACGGCCGTCACGCGAGACGCCGAGGAGCGCTTGAATGCGTCGAGCATGATGAGGAGCTCCATGATGTTGGAGTTCGCCGGCGGGCCCGTGGGCTGCACGATGAACACGTCCGCGCCCCGGACGTTCTCCTCGATCTGGCAATAGTTCTCCCCGTCGGAGAAGTTGTAGAGGGTGACGCGGCCGGCCTCCCGGCCGAGGTTGCGGCAGATCTCACCCGTGAGGGCCAGGTGCGACCGTCCTCCGAAGACTTTCAGATCACCGTACGGGAAGCGTTCCATCATGCCTTCAGGTAGCGATGCGGAGCTTGGCTGGGGAGGGAGGATTCGAACCTCCGGTAGGCGGTTCCAAAGACCGCTGACTTACCACTTGTCGACTCCCCATCCGGAGGTCCCGCATGGATTCTCGCGCAGACCGGGATCATCCGCGTTGCCCCGGCGTCGGCGGCAGCGCGCGCCGCGCGAATGCGGCCCGGGAAACGGTCCTCACGATCGTCATCGTCGCCTTCGCTTCTTCCCGAAGCCCCGCGAGCCCTTCGAGGGCGCGCCGGGCGCTTTCCTCGTCTCCGAATACCCCGAACACCGTCGAGCCGCTCCCGGACAGGCGCGCGCTCGTCGCGCCGTGGTCCGAAAGGGCCGCTCGGAACCTCTTCAACTCTCCCCGGAGAGACTCCGCCGCCGGTTCCAGGTCGTTCCGATCCGGCCCGCCATCGGAATCAGAACCGCGAAGGTTAGTTGGAGCGGCGGGATCTGTCAACGCGGGGGCTGAAAGGGCCCCGTAAACCGCTGCCGTCGACAGGGAAAACGGCGGAAAGACGAGGACGAGCCACTCTTCGGGTCCGTCCGGCAGGGGGCGCAGGATCTCTCCCCTGCCGGTGCCTCGCACGCGCCCGCCGACGAGAAAAAAGGGCACGTCCGACCCGATTTCGGCGGCGAGAAGATGCAGGTCGGCGTCGGTGGCAGGGAGATTCCACAGTCGGGACAGCCCACGAAGGGTCGCAGCGGCGTTCGAACTGCCTCCGCCGAGTCCACCGCCGACAGGGATTTTCTTGGAAAGGTGAATGCGGGCGCCGTGGCGCAGCCCGAACCGCTCTCGCAGCGAGGCGGCGGCGCGAAGGACCAGGTTGCTTCCCTCCACGGGAAGATCGGCGCCCTCGATCGTCAGCGAGACGTCCCGGCAGCCCTCTTCACTTTCGAAGAAATGTATTTCGTCGGTGAGATCCACCGTCTGGAAGATGGTGTCCAGCTCGTGGTAGCCATCGGGCCTCCTCCCGAGCACCCGCAGCGAGCGGTTCACCTTCGCGAACGCTTCGACGGCGAACGCGCTCACGGGGGTGGAACCTCCTCGCCCTCGGGCCACGACGAATACGACTCGAGCGTGAGGATGGCCCGGCCGTCCGGGCCGTTCGCCTCGATGCGGCGCGGCACGCCTTCTCCCGGCTGCAGCTTCACGGTCTCGCCGTTCGGGAAGGAGTATTCGATCGGCCTTCCTTCGCCGTCCAGCAGGGCGGTGCGCTTCGAGGCATCGATGCGCAGCCGTACGCCTTTCGATGTTTCTTCGAATGGTGCAGAGGACGAAAGCGCGGAATCGGGGACACCAAGCACGCACGCGAGGATGTCGTCCGATGTCAGCCGTCCGGGGAGCATCGACTGACGCTTGGCCTGCGCGCCGCCATCGGCATCCACACCGCCATTCTTCCCCTTTCTAAGAAATCCCCCTCTTCCTGAGCCCGCAATCGGCGCCGAGGACCGCCAAGAGAGAACGCCGGCGGCGCCGTCCCACCAGACCGACAGGTAGCCGCGTCCGATCGCGCCGACCTTCGGCGACACCTCGGCCTTGAAGAGAGCCTTGAAACGCCGCGAGGGATCCCACGCGCGCGCACGCGCCCGTTCGTACGCCTCCAACGTCGGCGCGCCGGGAATGGCCGCTTCGGATTTTTCTTTGAAAGGGGAAGAGGGGGAGGACAATCCACTTCCCAAGCAAAAGAAAACCGAGACGAGAGCCGATCCGCCAACCCGAATCGCACGGGTCCTCGTCACTTCCGCGCGTCGCTGCCTTCGGTCTTCTGAAGCCTTTCGTCGAGGCGGCGCTTGACGTCTTCGTCGGGCTTGAGCGTGAGGGCGCGCTTCCAGCTCGCGCGCGCGCCCGGGAGATCGCCCTTCTTCTCGAAAAGGTCGCCGAGATGCTCTTCGACCGTGGCGTCGTCGGGATTCAGGACCGCCGCGGCGCGCAGGTTCTCCTCGGCCTTGTCGAGCTTGTTGAGCCGGTAGTAAACCCAGCCGAGCGAGTCGAGGTACGCCCCGTTACCGGGCTCCAGCTCGACCGCCTTGCGGATGAGCTCGAGGGCGCGCGGCAGGTTCTCGCCGCGGTCAGCCCACATGTAGCCGAGGTAGTTGAGACCCGGCGCGTGATCGCTCCTCAGTTTGAGCAGCTTCTCGAACGCGTCCACCGACTCGGCGACCTTCTTCTCCCGCTCGAGAGAAGCCGCCAGCCGGAAGAGGAGGTCCGGATCTTCCTTGTCGCGCTCGAGACCCGCGCGCGCGGCCGCGGCCGCGCGCCCGTACTTGTCGAGGCGCTGCCAGGCGTCGACGGCCGCGAGCGTTCCCGCCTTGTCCTCGGCGGCGAGGACATCGAGCATCTTCTCGCCCTCGGCCTGTTCCTCGGCCGACGGCGAGCGGAGCCGGAACTCCGCGTAGCTCGCGCGAAGCATCGGAGTCTTCTTCGGCGCCTTGTCGAATGCGTCCCTCGCAAGGCGAAGGCCGAGGGTCCAGTCCTCGCGGTCGCGGGCGATCTGCAGGAGGAGGTTGTAGGCCTGCAGGTTGAGGCCTTCCTCACCCCTGAGGTGCGGCTCGAGCCGGGCCGCTGCCGCCGTGTAGTCCTTCCGCAGGTAGGCGGCATAGCCGATCTGGCCGTCGATCTGCGCGATCTCGGGAGCGTTCGGCTTCTTCGCGACGAGAGTCGCCCGCAGCTCGAAAAGCACGGCCTCGGCCTCGGGAATCCGGCGGGCTTCGAGGAAGTTCACCGCGCGGCGATACGGGATTTCGAGGTCGTCCGGCTCGAGCGACTGGAGCTTCCGGAGCATCTCATCGGCCTTGTCGGGCTCGCGCGTCTCCGACAGGAGCGCCGCGTAGACACGCAGGGCGTCGCGGTTTCCAGGATCGGCGGCGAGCACCTCTTCGAAGACCTTCCGGGCCTCTCCGAATCGGCGGCCCCGAAGGAGGAGGCCGGCGTACTGCGACTTGAGCCCGAGATTGCCGGGCTGCAGCTTGAGGAAGTTCTGGAGAATGGGCGCGGCCTTGTCGAACTGCCGGCCGCGGTCGTACACGCGCAGGAGGCCCAGGAGGGCCGCCCTGTTCTCCGGATCGAGCTTCGCGAGTCCCTGGTAGACCTCCTCGGCCTGTGGAAGCTGATCGCTGCGCTCGAGCGTCTCGCCATAGAGGAGCATCACGGCGGGCCCGTTCGCGCGCTCGAGGACTCCTTCCAGGACGGTCGAGGCCTCCTTCGGCTTCTCGAGGCGCAGGAGGACCTGCGCGTATGCGACGGCGCCCTGCGGATCGCCGGGTGCCAGCTCGTTCGCGGCCTTCAGCTCGGTTGCGGCCGCCTCGAGGCGCGCCTTGTCCTTCGCGGTCGCCAGAAGGACCTGGCCCAGGAGCCGGTGCGCTCCCGCGCTCTTTGGCGCGAGCTCGACGGCCTTGCGAGCCTGGGCCTCGGCCTCGGGATAAACGGGAAGGTCACGCAGGAGCTCGCCATACTCACGCCTCAGCGCGCTATCCGTGGGATCCAGCTCGACGGCCTTCTTGAACTCCCGGACTGCCGCCTCGAACTCGCTCTCCTGCGCGTACAGCTTCGCGCGCAGGTAATGCTCGACCGCCTCGCGGCGGCGACTTTCCTTCTGGCTGAGAGCCTCCTTGGCGGACGTCTTCCCGACCTCGGTGCCGCCGGTCTGGGCCGCGAGCGGCCCCGCGAGTAGCGCGAACGAGGCGGCGAAGGCAGAAAGAAAGCGCTTATCCGGCATCGACATGCAGTTTACATCGCAAGAACCGGGCCGCTTCGGGTCTAGAAGACCGCTGGTTCCTCATACGTCGCGAAGACTTCGCGCATGACGTCCGAGATCTCGCCCACCGTTGCATACGCCTTGACGGCCTCGACGAGAGGCGGCATCACGTTCGCCCCGCCCGCACAGGCGGCCTTGAGGTCGGAGAGCTTCTGCATCGCCGCGCGTGAGTCACGCGTCCGGCGGACCTCGTTGAGCGTCTTCACCTGCTCGGCGGCGGTCTCCTCGGAGATCGTCAGAGTCGAAACCTCGTCCCCCGGAACGGACTCCGTGAACGCGTTGACGCCCACCATGAGCTTCTCTTTCGCGTCGAACGCGCGCTGGAAGCGGTATGCGGCGTCCATGATCTCCCTCTGCGGGAAACCGGCCTCGATGGCCTCCACCATGCCGCCGAAGGCGTCGATTCGACGGAAGTAATCGAGCGCGCCCGCCTCCATCCGGTTCGTCAGCTCTTCCACGAAGTACGAGCCGCCGAGCGGATCGACCGTGTTGACGACACCGGTCTCGTGGAGGAGGATCTGCTGCGTCCTCACGGCGATCTTCGCGGCGAACTCCGTCGGCAGCGCGAGCGTCTCGTCGAGCGCGTTCGCGTGGAGCGAGCTCGTGCCCCCGAGGACGGCGGCGAGGGACTGGATCGCGACGCGCGCCACATTGTTGTACGGCTGCTGCGCCGTGAGCGTGACGCCCGCCGTCTGCGAGTGAAAACGCATCTTCCAGCTCGCGGGCTTCTTCGCGGCGTAGCGATCCCGCATGACCTTCGCCCAGATGCGGCGCGCCGCGCGGTACTTCGCGATCTCCTCGAAGAAGTCGTTGTGCGCGTTGAAGAAGAACGACAGGCGCGGCGCGAAAGTGTCCACGTCGAGGCCCGCGTCGACGCCGTACTTCACGTATTCCATCCCGTCGCGCAGCGTGAACGCCAGCTCCTGCAGCGCCGTCGAGCCCGCCTCGCGGATGTGATACCCCGAGATCGAGACGGTATTCCACTTCGGGACGTGCTTCGCGCAGAACGCGAACTGATCCGTCACGAGGCGCATCGAGGGCCGCGGCGGAAAGATGTACTCCTTCTGGGCGATGTACTCCTTGAGGATGTCGTTCTGAAGCGTCCCGCCGACCTTCGTCCACGGCGTGCCGTGCTGCTCGGCGACCGCGAGATACATCGCGAGCGCGATGGGCGCGGTGGAGTTGATCGTCATGGAGGTCGTCACGGCGCCGAGGTCGATGCCGTCGAAGAGCGCCTCGAAGTCGCGTAGCGTGTCGATCGCGACGCCGCACTTCCCCACTTCGCCGGCGGACATCGGATGGTCGGAGTCGTACCCGTAGAGCGTCGGCAGGTGGAACGCGGTGGAGAGGCCCGTCTGCCCGTGCGCGAGGAGCGCCTTGAAGCGCCCGTTCGTCTGCTGCGCGGTGCCGAAGCCCGCGAACTGCCGGATCGTCCACGGCTTGCCGCGGTACATCGTGGGCTGCACGCCGCGGGTGAACGGGAACTCGCCCGGCCAGCCGAGGTCGCGGTCGAAGTCGAACCCCGGCAGGTCGTCCGGCGTCGCGAGCGTATTCACCTCGGCCGAGGAGACCGTCGTGAAGTCCTTCCGCCACGCGGGCGTCTTCGCGAAGGCCGCGGCGGCCTTCCGGCGCCATTCCTCTTTCGCGGCGCGGATGCGCTCCTGCTCCTGGGTCAGGGGAAGGGCGGTGGTCTCCGGAACCTTGACGCTCATGTCGGGGATTCTATTCGATGGAGACCACGCGTGAGAACGCGTCTCACGGCGGGGCGCATCCCCACGCCCGCGACGGCTCCTCAGTTGAACATCTTCGGAAGATCCACCTTCTGGACCGGACCCTTGATCAGCAGCGTCGCCCCGGTCCCGGTCTCGAGGAGCTTCGACTCGCTTTTCGACATGAGGTTCCCCTTGTCGTCCTTCGTGACCGTCGACTCCTTCACGCGGCCGAAGGGGACGGAGTCGTTCAGCCAGAGGTCGCCTTCGTAAGTCCCCTTGATGGTCATGAAGACGACCTTGAACTCGAACTTCCCCGAGAGGCCGTACCGGTCGCAGCTCTTCCCGTCCACGGTATCCGTCCCTTTCGGCGTCACGTCCGAGCCGTAGTCGACGTTGCTGACGAAGGCCGAGCCGAGCGTTCGGAACGTCTCCATCGGGAGCTCCTGAGCCTGGCCACCATCCTCCTGCATGATGATCCGGTCGATGTAGTTGAAGTAATTGAGCGCGTTTTTCTCCACCTTGAAGTCCTCCTTCAGGAGGTACTTCATCGTCGAGGCCTTCTGCTTGCCGCCGCTCTTCGGCTCAACCCGGACCTCGAACCAGATCCTGTTCCCCTCGTTCTCGGGGCGGGAGATCGTCGAGATCGACACGGAAACCTTCCCCTTGGCATCGGTGGTGGTCTGCTCGTACTTCGCGAAGCTGCCCGGCTTCGTCCCGGAGAAGTAGGCCTTCTGGAGCTTGCCGAGGTCGGCGGCCGCCACGGGAGAGGCGGAGCCGAGCGCGAGCACGAGGAGAGCGGAAACGGGAATCGCCGTCTTGTTCATGAGCACCTCCTGATGGCGGCTGGATCGTAGCGCTGCGGCGGAGCGCTCGTGCAGGACCTCAGAACGGAGCACGCTGCCGACGTTGAATCTCGGTCACCGTCGGCGGCCGCCGGAGCAGCTCGAGCCTTCCCGCGCGCGTCCCCACCTCTGCAGGCCACTCGTGTGAGAGGAACAGCGGCATCGACTCCGTATAGCCATACGCTCCCGCGTTTTCGAAGGCGACGAGATCGCCGCGAACCGGGGCCGGCAGGCGCGCAGCGGGGTGCAGGATGTCGAGGCTCGTGCAGAGAGGGCCGGAGAGAACGAGGGATTTCTTAGAAGGTGAAGAGGGCTTGGGGCGGCGTCCGGACTCGCCGGGGATCAGCCTCACGTTGTGTGGCGCGCCGAAGAGGACCGGCCGGAGGAAGTGGTGGATGCCGCCGTCCACGAGAACGTAGTCCGTGCCGCGACTCCTCTTCTTCCCGAGGACCTTCACGACGTACGTCCCGGCTTCGGCCACGAGAAAACGCCCCGGTTCGAAGACGAGGCGAGTGCCCGCGAGGCGCGGCTCGAGCGCCGCGCCATGGGCCAGAGCCGCAAGCCCCTTTCTAAGAATTCCGAGATCCAGGGGTCTTTCCCCGTCCTCATATGGAACCCCGAAGCCGCCGCCGAAATCAACGGAGCGGAGTGGGACGTCGTATTTCTTCGCGAGTGAAAGAGCGAGAGCCAAGACGCGGCGCGTGTTTTCGACGAGCAACTCCGCGTCGAGAACGTTCGAGGCGTTGAACACCTGGAAGCCGCACATGTCGAGGTGCGGGAATTTCTCTTTCACTCGAAGAATCTTCCGGGCGCTCGACAAATCGAAACCGAACTTCTTCGCTCCGGGACCGCCGATCATCGTCCGCTTCTCCGCGATTCCCCAGGGCGGATTCAGGCGAAGGCCGACGGCCACGCGCCGCCGAAGTCGTGTGCCAATCCTCTCCAGCTCGTCCAGCTCCCATTCCCCCTCTGCATGGATGATCGACACGCGCGCCATCACGAGCGCTTCGAGGTCGGCATCGGTTTTCGCGGGGCCGGTCGAGAGGATCTTCGAAGGTGGACATCCGGCGCGGCGCGCCGCGAGCAGCTCGCCTCGGGATGCAACGTCCGAAGAGAGACCAAGATTGCTTAGAAAGGTGAGAACCCCGAGCGACGGGTTGGCCTTGACCGCATAGGCGACCTCAAAGCGCGGGCCAAGGGCGCGCCGGAGGCGCGCGACCTGGCGCTCGATCACATCGAAGTCATATACATACAGCGGCGTCCCAAACCGCGCCGCTGCACGCAGAAGCACCGAGTCTCCCAAACCTAATTACCCTTCTAAGCAGGCGCGGCCGCAGGCCGCGCGTATTCTGAAGCAAAAATTCAACGCAGCGCGCCCTCAAGCGCGGTGCGGGCGTCGGTTTTCGCGTCGCGGTATTTGACGATGACGGGAGCCGAGAGCGAAAGCCCGCGGGCCTCGGCCCAGACACCGGCGGCCCGTCGCGAGCCCGGGACGACGACGGCGCCCTCGGGGATGACGAGCGGGCGGTCCGGCGCCGAGCGCAGCTCGACCTCGCGGACGAGATCGAAAAGCACGCTCGAAGCCGTCAGGATGACGCCCGCCGCGAGGACGGCGCGCTTCCTCACGCGGACGCCTTCATAGACGCCAGCGCCGCCGCCCACGAAGACCTCGTCCTCGATCACGACGGGGACCGCGCCGACCGGTTCGAGGACGCCGCCCACCTGGGCCGCCGCGGAGAGATGGACCTTTTTCCCGATCTGCGCGCACGAGCCCACGAGCGCGTGGCTGTCGATCATCGATCCTTCGTCGACGTACGCGCCCACGTTCACGTAGGCGGGCGGCATGACGACGACGCCTCTCGCGAGAAACGCGCCGCGGCGGAGAGCCGTACCGCCCGGGACGACCCGCACGCCTTCGGGAAGCGGCCGGCGCGGCGGAAGAGTGTCCCGGTCGCGAAAGAGGAGCGGGCCCGCCTCGCTGGCCACCTCGACGCCGAGCCGGAAGGCCGCGAGGATGCCCTCCTTCACCACTGCGTTCGCGACCCAGTCGCCGTTCGCGTTCGGCGCGGCGGCGCGGACCTCCCCCCTCTCGAGCGCCTCGAGAAGCGCGAAGATCTCCTCGCGCGTCACGCGGCAGCCTTCTCCACCGGCTTCCCGGCGGCATCGAGGAGGC
>JBGPDK010000034.1:0-24522 GCA_041482235.1 Thermoanaerobaculia bacterium
GTGAACTTCCGCCACGGGTAGTGGCGCTCGCGGTCGTCCGGACCGCGGAAGACCACGGAGAGCTCGTGCTCGCCCTCGTCGCCGGGCTGAAAAGCGAAGGAGCTCTCATAACCTGCCGTCGAGCAGTCTCCGAGTGACGGGGCCGCCGCCTGGACGTCCGGACGCGGGAGGCGGGCCTCGCGGAGCGGGACGCGCGGCGCGCGGTCGATGAGAACGGTCACTCCGAGGTCGCGGCCAGGAACGCGCGCCCAGCCGCGCACGGCCAGGCTTCCGGTCACGACCGCGTCCTCTCTCGGCTCGTCGATCGAGCCCGTCAGCTCGGCCCACTCCGTGCCAGCGGAATCCGCGGGCGCGCTCGCCACGGGGACGTTTTCGAGGGGCTTCGCGCCCGGCTCGGTCCTCACGACCGCGTACAGCTCGTCGCCCGGAAGGAAACGGCGGACGTAGAGCAGCCGGCGCGACGCCAGACCGGCCGCGACGAGCTTCGCCGAGAAGGCCCGGTGCTCCGGCGTCATGCGAAGCGGCCGCACGGTCACGTACGAGACCGGCACGGCTTCGAGAGCGTCGAGGAGATCGCTCGTCTTTCCTGCCAGGAGCAGGTCGTGCAGGTTCCGCGCGAGCGGTGTCTGGAAGCCGGAATAGCCGTTCACGAGGGGTTTCCAGTGGTCGGCGGCGCGGAGCACGTGGAGGGCGTTCGTCTCGCCGAACTCGTCGGGGAGCTCCCAGAGGCCCCCCGCCATCGACGTCTCTCCGAGGAACCGCGTGAGGGGATCCGGATCGGGTTCCCCGCGGTGGACGTAGAGCGGCGCGACCCGGTCCTCGAAGAGGAGGGCGGCGCACAGACACGCCGCGATGCCGAGCGCGAATGCCCGGGAACGCCGGTCGGACCATGTCCGAACGAGCGCCGCCGTCGCGACGCCCGCGAGGAGCGCGAGGCCCAGATCGGCCACCATGGCCCAGCGCACGGGGACCCGGATCGCCCGGAACGGCGGGACGAGGTCGAAGAGCAGGCGGTGGAACGGCGTCGACATCCCGAAGGACCCGACGAAGCCGAGCCCGGCGAAGAGAAGGGCGGCCGCTCCGTCTTCCGTGCGCTTCCGAAAGAAGACGAGAGCTCCGATGAGCGCGAGGGCGAGAAGCACGAAGCCGGGGAAGAGACAGAATTCGCCGCGCGCCGGACTCTGCCCCATCCCGCGCCAGAGCCTCAGGTTGAAGTCGGGGGTCAGCCAATGGATGAGCTTCGCCGAATAGAACGCCGCCTCGCCCGGATCGCGCTGGATGCCGTAGAGCGCGCCGACCCGCTGATAGGGAAGGAGGAACGGGACGAGGAGGAGCGAAGCGACGGCGAGGGCCGCCGCGGCCCGTCCCCATGCGCGGCGCGCAGCGGGCTCGTCGCGCAGGATGAGGATCAACGACAGGACGGCCGCGGGAACGGAGCCGAGCAGGAACCAGTGAATGCTCGAGACGCCGCTCATGAAGAAAGCGACGCCGAGCCAGGCGGCGCGGGGCCAGGATCGCCGGCGCCGAAAGAGGATCACGGCCTCGGCGAGAAGCGGCATCCAGCCCGCGAAGACGTAGGGGAGGTGCGGAATGTGGTGGAAGCGATACGGGACGAACGCGAAGGCGACTCCGGCGACCCACGCGGCGGGTGTCGACCCGGTGAGCGTGCGCGACAGGCGGAACGCCCCGAAGCCGCAGAAAGCGAACCCGAAGAGCATCGCGAGGCCGTGCACGGTGAGCGGCGGAAGGCCTGCCGCGAAGGCGGGGAAGAACAGGAGCGCGATGCCCCACTGGTGCTCGGAGAACGCGAGGGTGTACCGGTACGGGAAGAAGATGTTCGCGTCGAAGAGGTGAAGCGGATCGCGGAAAGTCTGGTGGAAGTCCCACGCGAGAATCCACGACGCCAGATACGAGTCACCCGGGTCGAAGGACGTGTCGCGCATGTGGGCCGCCCACGGCCACGTCATCCCGACCGTCAGCAGGATGAAGACGGCGAGGACGCCGGCGCCCCTGGCGGCCTGCTTCACCGGGTCCAGGTGAACCTCCGGGGCGGGTAGTGCCGCTGCCGGCCGTCGGCGGCGCGGAAGATCACCTGAATCTCGTGTGGTCCCTCGTCGCCGACTTCGAGGGCGTAGGTCGCTTCATAGCCCGCGGCCCGGCAGTCGCCGAGAGACGGAATGGCGGCTTCGACGTCGGGGCGCGCCACGCGCGCTCCCGCGAGGGGGGGACTTTGGACGCCGTCGATCAACACGGTGACGTGGAGGTCCTCTCCGGGAAGACGGGCCCAGCCCCGCACCCTCAACGGGCCGGTCACGACGACGTTCTCGAGGGGCTCGTCGATGGAGCCGATGAGCGTCGCGTCCTCGCGGTACAGCGTCCGGGGAGGCGAGGGCCCTCCGGACGGAGTCCAGGGCAGCGGGTCGAGCGCTCTTGCCTCCGGCTCGTTTTTCACGACCGCGTAGAGGTCGTTCTTCACGTGGCCGTCGAAGCGCCTCACGAAGAGCAGGCGCCCCGTGGCGAGCCCGCGCGCGAGCCACTCGCGGTGCGGGCCGCGCGTCTCCGGCGAAAGCCACGAGTCGCGCACGAGGATGTAAGACACCGGGAGCTTCTCGAAAAAGTCGAAAAGGTCGTCCGGGATCGGGCTCGCGTACTCCTTCACGTCGATCGTCTCGACGATCGGAGACCCGAACCCGGAGACGGCCGTGACGAGGGGCTTGCGGTGGTCTGCGGCCCGCAGGACGGCGCGGTAGTTCCCGTGCTCGGCCGTGCTCGACGGCAGCTCGACGAGGCCGCCCGTCATGGGCGTCTCCGCGAGGAAGCGCGTGGCCTCGTCCGGGTCGGCTTCACCGCGGACGAGCCCGAGCGGCGCGGCCCTTTCCTCGGCGAGGAGAAGGAGAGCGACGAGGACGAAGACCGGACGCCCGGTACGCGTTCCGTTACGACGCCGGCCCCACGCTTCCGCGAGGGCCTGCGCCCCGACGCCCGCGAGTAGGGAGAGACCGAGGTACGCCACCATGGCCCAGCGCGCGGGCACCCGGATGCTGCGGAAGAGAAACACCGTCTCGAACAGCACGCGGTGAAACGGGAAGTTCATGCCGAGCGAGCCGAAAAAGCCGAGGACGGCCCAGACGCCGCCGACGAGAATCGCGTCGGGCCGGCGGAGGAGGCGCAGGCTCTCCGGGAGATTTCGCCCGCGCATGAAGGACAGCGCGCTCGGATAGGCGATCCACCACCGCGCGAAGAGCGCGACCGCGAGAAGCGCGAGCGCACGCGAAGGGTCCGTGGCCCTGAAGACCTCCTTGCCTCCGAGGCGGACATGGAGGCCGGTCGAGCTCGAGGCCAGGAGCGCGAGCGTTCCGGCGACGACTGAAACCCCGTCCAGCCAGGCGAGGAGGCGGGGAGCGCCCGGGCCGGGCGGAGTCGCGGGGCGGGGCGGCGCCGTGTCGCCGGGCGTCCCGCGCGAAAGGAGGACGGCGGCGAGCGGGAGAAGGAGCAGGAGAAGGCCCGGGAAGAGGCCGCGCTCGCCTGCCGCAGGCGCGCCGAGGCCCCGCCAGACGCGGTTCCACCCGTCCGCGGTCAGCCAGTCTTTCAGGGTGGCGGAATACGCCATCGCGTCTTCGGGCGTGCGCGTGAAGCCGTAGAGCGTCGCCGCCCTCTGGTAGGGGATCAGGAACGGCAGAAGCGCGATTCCGGCGATTCCGAGAGCGAGGGGGCCGCGCCTCAGTCCGGCGCGGTCCCGCTCGGCGCCCTGGCGAAAGGCGAGGACGAGGCCCGTCGCCGCGAGGGGAATCAGCGTGAGGACGAGCCAGTGGATGACGGAAAGCCCGTTCATGAAGAACGCGACGCCGAGCCACGCGGCGCGCTTCCGGCTCCTTTCGCGCACGAAGAGGACGAGCGCCTCGAGGAGCAGCGGAATCCAGCCGGAGAAGAGGTAGTTGACGTGGGGCATCTGGCCGAAGCGGTACGGCACGAACGCGAAGGCGATTCCCGTCACCCACGCCGCGCCGCTCGAGCCCGTGAGAGTGCGGCCGAGCCGGAACGCGCCGTACCCGGAGGACGCGAAGCCGAGGAGAGTCGCGAGCCCCTGCACGGTGAGCGGGCGGATGCCGAGCGCGTAGAGCGGGAAGAACAGCACCGCGATGCCGTAGTTGTGCTCGCTGAAGGCGAGGCTGTATTTCAGGGGAAAGAAGATGTTTCCGTGGAACAAGTGGAGGGGGTCGTGGAACGTCTGGAAGAAGTCCCACCACATGATCCACGAGTTCAGGTAAGGATCGCCGGCGTCCGAGCAGTGGTCGCGCAGATGGAGAACCCACGGCCAGGTCATGAGGGCGGTGAGACCCAGGAAGGCGAGGAAGACGAGCGACTCGCGCCGGAAGGCGCGTCCGCGGTTCATGTCCTGGGAAGGCGCGGCGCGGACGATGGCGAGAGGGGCCCGAGAAGTGGTACGCGCATCGGGCCGCATCATAGCGGCGCACGTGGCCACGCCGGTTATGCTCCCGCGCGATGTCCACGAGCCGGGACCGACTCAGCGTCGCTCTCGTCGTCGCCGCTTTCACGGTGCTCGCGCTCCTGCGCCTCGCGACGCTCGCGCCGGACCCGTGGGAGTGGGACGAGGTCCTCTTCATGCAAGGCGTGCGCGACGGCCTCGACGTTCGCATGAACCACCCGCACTCCCCGGGCTACCCGGTCTTCATCCGGCTCGGACAGGGGATCCGCGCGCTCGGCGTCGAGCCGTTCCGCGCGACGGTGCTCGCCGGCGCGCTCGGCGGGTATCTCTCGGTCCTCGCGCTCTACCTCCTCCTCCGCGAGCTTGGGTCGCGGCGGGAGTGGGCGCTTGCCGGCGCGCTCTTCTACGCGCTCACGCCGTCCGTCTGGCTGCACGGCGTACGGCCCCTCTCGGACGGTCCCGGGGCGGCGGCGGCGCTCTTCGCGGCGGTATTTCTCGTCCGCGCGATCGCGGGGAAAGGCCGCCACAGCCTCGCCTGGGCCGCGACCTTCGCGGCGCTTGCGGCGGGCGTGCGTCCGCAGGTGGGCCTCGCGCTCCTGCCGGCGGCGGCCGTCGCGGCGGCGCTCGTGCTCCGGCGAGAGCGCCGCGCCGCTCCCGTGCTCCTCGCGGCGCTCGCCGGCGTCCTCCTCTCGGCCGCGATCTGGATTCCCGTCTTCCGCACCTCAGGCGGTTTCCGGGTGTGGAAGCAGCGCCTCGACGCGCAGATGCAGTACGTGACGCGGTTCGACAGCCCGAAGACGCGCGACGTCGTGAGGCTGCCGTTCTGGAAGCGCTGGTGGCTGGATCCGATCGGACACGGGAAGATCGCCGCGGGGTTCCTCGTGTTGGGCCTCGCGGGCGTCGCGCTCGAGCGGCGTAAGGCCGGGCTGATCCTCCTTCTGTTCGTCCCCGTCACGGTGCTCACGCTCGGCGTCCTCTCGACCGACTCGGCGCCGCGCTACGTCCTCGCGTTCTGGGCGGCTCCGTGCGCGCTCGCGGCATTCGCTTTCGAATGGGCGTCGCGGCGCCGCGGCGGACGAATCGCCGCGCCGGCGGCGGCCGTGCTCCTCCTCGCCGCGTTCGCGTGGCTCGGCGCGCCCTCGGTCGCCGAGGTCGCGTCGCGTGAGAGCCCGCCGGTCGCCGTGATGAGGGCCCTGAAGTCCGAGGGGTTCGCGCCCCGCGACGTGTTCGTGACGGGCCCGCTCCGCGTACACGCCGGGGAGTTCTTCGCGCGTGCCGCCAACGTCGTGAGCGAGACGGTGCCCGTGGCCGTTCCACGGGGCGGCGTCTTCGTCGGCGCCGACGACCGGCCCTTCGGCGTCATGCCGCAGAGCGTCTTCGCCTTCGAGACCCCGCGCCTCGCGCGGATCTCGCGTGGCAGGTACCTCCGCACCGAGGTCTTCGAGGGGCGTGCGGGGGCGGGGGTCTTCGTGCCGGCCGTCACGCCGCCGGGCTCGCAGCTCCAGGGCCGGGTCGACCTGCCGGAGGGGACGACGCTTTTCGTGGGTGGAGCGGGCCCGGCGGACGTCGCGTTCACGGCAACCGCCACGGGCGATGCGGCCGAAATCGAGATGAGGACCGCCGCCGGCGCCCGGCTCGCGAAGGTCGTCGCGAACCGTGAGCAGGCCATGTCCTTCGCCGCCGTCCCCGACGGGGCGGATCTGCTGTTCACGATTTCGTCCCGTCGCGGCCGGGCCATCCTCGACGGGTTTCACATCGTGGCGCACGACTCCACGCCGACTCCCGCGCGTCGCCCCGGGGGCCCGGCGCGCTGACGTCCGCGCTCAGCGGATCGCGGCCAGCTCGTAGAGGTAGTCGACGAACGAGCGGACGGCGCCGTCGTAGCCCGACACCTTCGGGTTCGAGGACTCGATCACGTAGTACTCGTCCGGAGCGTGCGCGCCGCTGCCGTGCCCGAGGCCGTGGTGGCCGGAGGCCAGCTTGAGCGGCTCGCCCGTGAAGACGTAGCCGGGGTACGAGCCCGCGTTCCTCACCCAGAGGAGCGGGTCGAGGCCCGCGCGCTTGAGGAGCGCGATCTGCGCGCGGATGAGCGGCGTCTCGGCGGACGTCTCCGTCGGGCCGTAGCCGCCCGAGACGTTGACCTCGATGTCGCCGAAGCCGCGCTTTTGGAGGTGAGCCTTCAGCGCCGCGATCGCGCCGTCGAAGGTCATGTCGGGGACCAGGCGCAGGTCGAGCTTCGCGACCGCCTTGTTCGGGAGCATCGTCTTGCCGCCGGGGCCCGTGTATCCGCCGACGAGGCCCTCGATGTTGACGGTCGGCGAGAAGGCGAGGCGCTCGAGTGAAGCGCGCCACGAGTCGTCGTGGGCCCAGCGCCGGGCGCCGAGCATCTTCTTCGCCGTCGCTTCATCGAGCCGCTTCGCGGCCGCGTCGAGCAACGCCGCCTGGGCGGGACTCGGCGGCTTGGCGGCCGCCGTCAGCCCGTCGATCGCCGGGTCGCCGTCGGCGTTGACGAGTGTCGCGAGCGCCTGCACGAGGTGGAACGCCGGGCTGTCGAGGCGCGCGCGATTCGCGGAGTGGACGTCCTTCGTGGGGCCGCGGCCCCACTTGGCTCCGCTCGAGACGAGCTCGAGCTCGACGACGCCCTTGGCGCCGAGTGAGACCGCCACCGAGCCGTCCGGATCCTGGCTCGCGGACGGCATGAAGACGCCCATCGTCTTGCCGAGCGCCGCGAGAACCTCGGGCTTGCGAACGACCTCCGGGAAATGCGGCGAGCCGATCTCCTCTTCGCCTTCGGCGACGAGGACGAGGTTGATGGGGAGCTTCGCGCCCGCCCCTTGGAAGGCATGGAGCGCCGCGAGAAACGCGGACTCGGGGCCCTTCTGGTTGACGGCGCCGCGGCCGACGAGCGCCTTGCCGAAACCAGGCTTGTCGACGAGGCGCGCCTCGAAGGGCGGCGACGCCCATTCGGCGGGGTCGGCCTGCTTGACGTCGTACATGAAGTAGACGCCGACGGTGCGCGGCGCGCCCGCGTCGAGCGTCGCGAAGACGCCGGGGTGGCCGGACGTCGGCATCTTCGTCGCCTGCTGGAAGCCGGCGTCCTTCGCGAGCGCCATCATCTGCGCGCACCCCGCTTCCATCCCCCGGTTCTCGGCGGCGATGGACGGGTTCCTGACCCAGTCCTGGAGGCGCAGGACCGCCTCGCCGTGGCGTTTCTCGATCTCGGCGTAAACGCGCGCACGATCGTCGGCGGCGAAGGCAAAACGGGGAAGGGACGACACGGCGGCCGTGGCGGCGGCCGCACCGAGGAGGTCGCGTCTGTTCATTGGCATGGCGCGAAGTCTACAGCCGGTATGCTCTCCCTGATGCCTTCGATCGGGTTCGGGACGACGCTGGATCACTTCGAGGTGCTCGAGCTCCTCGGCGCCGGAGGGTTCGGCGAGGTCTACCGGGCGCGTGACATGCGTCTCGGGCGGATGGTGGCGGTCAAGGTGCTGCCGGAAGACTTCGCCCGGGACGCGGAACGTCGCGAACGCTTCCGCCGGGAGGCGATGGCCGCGTCGGCGCTGAACCACCCGAACATCTGCACCGTCTACGACCTGATCGAGGCGGGCGAGACGTCCTTCATCGTGATGGAACTGGTCGAGGGGAAGACTCTCCATGCGTTGCTCGCGCAAGGGCCGCTTAACGCGGGAGAGGCGATCTCGATCGGGCTGCAGATCGCCGATGCGCTTGCCGATGCGCACCGCGCGGGCATTCTCCACCGCGACATCAAGAGCGGCAACATCGCGCTCACGTCTCGTGGACAGGTGAAGATCCTCGACTTCGGCCTTGCAAAGCTGTTCAGCGCCGCGCAGGAAACGCCCGAAGGCTCGACGGTCGAGAAGCTGAC
Source organism: Thermoanaerobaculia bacterium (assembly GCA_041482235.1). Taxonomy (GTDB): domain Bacteria; phylum Acidobacteriota; class Thermoanaerobaculia; order UBA5066; family UBA5066; genus Fen-183. The sequence goes on from JBGPDK010000034.1 coordinate 8,337, forward strand.
GGCTGAAGGAACATCCCTCGGGACGATCACCCACATGTCTCCGGAGCAGCTTCTCGGCAGGCCCGTCGACCGGCGGAGCGACCTCTTTTCGTTCGGCGTCGTGCTCTACGAGATGGTCACGGGACGGTTGCCGTTCCAGGGAAGCTCAGCGGTCGCCGTCGCCGACGCCATCCTGCACGCCGACCCGCGGGACTTCGGCGAGGGGCTCATCCCCGAGAGGCTGAAGGAGATGATCCGGAAGCTCCTCCAGAAGGACCCGGCGAAAAGGTATGCAAGCGCCGAAGAGGTCCACGGCGAGTTGAAAGACCTGGAGACCTCGCGATTGCCGGCGCGATCCGCGGGGCTCTCGCGGAGAGCCCGCGTCCTGTTCGCGGCCGCGGCCGTCGTCGCCGCTCTCGCGGGCGGGTGGCTCTGGCGCCGCGCCTCCCGGGCGCGGTGGGCCCGCGAGGTGGCGACGCCCGAGGTTGCGCGGCTCGTGGCCGCAGAGGATTTCACGCTCGCGGTGACGCTGGCTCGCGAGGCGATCGCCGTCCTCCCGAAAGACCCGATGCTGGAGAAGCTCTTTGCGCAGGCGACGATGGACGTCTCCGTCGAGAGCACCCCGCCGGGCGCGGACGTGTCGTATCGCCCCTATCGAGGGGACCCGCGGCGCTGGGAGACCCTCGGGCCGACGCCGCTCGTGAAGGTCCGCGTCCCGAAGGGCTTCTGCCTCTGGCGGGTTGGAAAGAGCGGATTCGAGAACGCATACGAGATCGCGCCGACCTGGCTCATCGCCCCCGTTTTTGCTCCAAGGCTGTCCTTTCGGCTCGACCCGGAGGGGAGCGTCCCAGCCGGCATGGTGCGTGTGCCGGGGGGAAAGATCGGGCTCGCGATCCCCGGGCTCGATCATCTTCCCGAGGTCCCGCTCGACGACTATCTGATCGACCGGCACGAGGTCACGAACGAGGAATACAAGAAGTTCGTGGACGGCGGGGGCTACCAGAGGCGCGACTTCTGGAAGGAGCCGTTCGCGCGTGACGGGCGATCGATTCCATGGGACGAGGCGGTCGCTCTTTTTCGCGACGCGACGGGGCGCCCCGGTCCCGTTATCTGGGAGCTGGGCAACTTTCCGAAGGGGTTGGAGAAGCACCCTGTTGCCGGCGTGAGCTGGTACGAGGCCGCCGCTTACGCCGCGTTCTCCGGAAAGAGCCTTCCCACCGTCTACCACTGGAATCGGGCCGCGCAAACGAAGGCCAGCCAGCTCATCGTTCCCGGCAGCAACTTCTCGGGTGCCGGAACGGTCCCGGTCGGCGGGGACGGCGGCGTCAGCGGCTTCGGCACGACGGACATGGCCGGCAACGTCAAGGAGTGGTGCTGGAACGAGAGCGCCGGCGGGAAGCGGTTCATTCTGGGCGGGGGGTTCGGAGAGCCGACGTACATGTTCATCGACCAGGACGCGCAGTCGCCCTGGGACCGCAGGGCGAACTACGGGTTCCGATGCGTCAAGCTTTCCACGCCAGCACCTTCGTCTGCGGCCGGGAGGATCGAAGCTCCTTTCCGAGACTTCTCGAAGGAGAAGCCGGTCTCAGATGAGGTCTTCCGCGCCTACAAGGGGCTTTACGCGTACGACAAGGGCGGGCTGAACGCCCGGGTCGAGGAGACGGAGACGACCGAGGACTGGACGCGGGAGAAGGTCAGCTTCAACGCGGCCTATGGCGGCGAGCGTGTCATCGCCCATCTCTACCTCCCGAGAAACGCGGCCCCGCCCTACCAGACGGTCGTCTACTTCCCCGGCTCGAATGCCCTTCACGCGGACAAGTTCACGCTCGCGCCGTACGCGGACTTCATCCCGAAGAGCGGCCGGGCGCTGATGGCCCCGATCTACAAGAGCACCTTCGAAAGACGCGACGAGTTGAGATCCGACACCCCCGAGCCGACCGCCCTCTGGCGCGACCACAACGTCGCGTGGTCGAAAGACGTGGGCCGGTCGCTCGACTACCTCGAGACGCGGAACGACATCGACCTGGGGAGACTGGCGTATCTCGGTCTGAGCTGGGGGAGTGCGGTCGCGCCGATCGTCCTCGCGCTGGAGAACCGCTTCAAGGTTGCGGTACTCATGTCCGGGGGGCTCGAGTTTCAGCGGGCGCTGCCCGAGGCCGATCGGATCAACTTCGTGAGCCGCGTGAGGATTCCCGTCCTGATGGTGAACGGACGGTACGACCACTTCTTTCCGGTCGAGTCATCCCAGCTCCCTTTCTTCCGCATGCTCGGGACGCCCGCGAAGGACAAGAAGCACGTCATCTACGAGTCCGGCCACGCGCCGCCCCGCAAGGATTTCATCCGCGAGAGCCTCGACTGGCTCGACAGGTACCTGGGCCCGGTGAAGCGGTAGGAAAGATCCCGTTCGTTCGTCACGGTGTCGGCCTCCACGTGAGGTGCCGGACCGGATAGGAGCGAAAACGCCCATCGCGCGCGAAGAAGACGGCGGTCAGCTCGTGCTCCCCCCACGAGCCGCCGCGCGTCGGAAACTCGACGACGGATTCCCAGCCGGCTCGCGAACAGTCGCCAAGCGAGGGGATCGCCGCCTGAACGTCGAGTCTCGGTACTCGACCCACCCGCGTCCCGGCGATCGCGCCGTCGAGAAAGAGCCGCACGTCGAGATCCTCACCGGACGCACGCGCCCACCCTTTCACCCGAAACGGGCCTTCGACCGTCGCACCTTCCCTCGGTTCGTCGATGGACCCGGAGAGCGTCCCGTCTTCTCGCCCCGGGATTCGCGGCAGCGTGGACAGGTATGAGTCGCTGATCCTCCAGCCCGGCCACCAGGCAGCCGCGAGCTGGCTGTCGCGAACCGACCAGAGGACGCGCGGGTGGTCGTCGACGTTCACGACACTGTTCCAGTCGGCGGCCCTGGGGTTGTAAGCCGCCAGGAGCTGGGTCGCCGACGCGAAGGTGACCGCCGCGACGAGCGCGGCGCGCATTCGCCTCGAAGGCGACGGCCAGAGGGGTGCGGTGAGCAGCGCGAGGAAAGGCGCCACTCCGGTGAAGTACCTCGGACCCAGGCAGCCGCCGCCCCACCAGCGCGTGAGGAGCGAGGCCACGAGCCACGTCAGGAACAGGACGGCGAAAGAGCCCCGCCACCATTCCCGAAGCGATCCGGGGCGCACGTTCATCGCCGCGAGAGGCACGAGCAAGAGCCAGGGATGCCAGACGAGGATTCCCCGGCTCGGGCTCAGGAGCGTACCCACGAAGCTCGAGGGAATCGTGCCGCCCCACATCCCCGCCTCGGTGCCCAGGGTTCCGTAGGCCCCGAGCGCGTTTCCGAAGAAGCGGAACTGCCAGAACAGGATCGCGGCGACTCCAAAGGCCGCCACGAGACCGAAGCGCGCCGCTTCGCGACGGTCCTGCCGCCACGCGACGACGCCGAGCACGGCGAGAGAGGCCAGGGCCGTCGGCCGGCACAGAAAAGCTCCCGCCATCGCCGCGCCCGCCACGGCGGGGCTTCGACGTCCGCCCTCCCCGGACATCAGGAACAGGAGCGCGAGCGACGTGCAGAAGAGCTCGCCCGTCGTCGACCACATCGATTGCGCCGCGCAGGTCGGAAGGCTCGTCGCGAGGGCGAGGACGCCGGACGCTCCCCATGCCGCGTTCCGGCCGAACGAGCGCGCGACCGCGAAGAAGAAGATCGCGACCGACGCCACGGTGAGGAGCGCGGCGAAGTGCTTCTCCCAGCGCGCGACGAGAGAAGGAGTGATCGAGCCGTGCGATCCCGCGAGAGCCACGGCTGCATACGGAAGCTGAAGAAGACCGGTTCCCACCGGGTACGCCGGAAGAAGCCGCCCGCGGACCGTCACGGCGGCCCACGCGAACGACTCCTCGTAGGGCGGGTCGTGTGCAAGGTCCAGCGTCCCCCGCGTCACGAGCTGGCTCGCGATCCGGCGAGTCGCGGCATTGTCCAGCGAGCCGAGGGAGAGACCGTTCCCCGTGTAGAGGGCGTAGAGGGGAAACGCGCCGACGACGAGGAGGTCCCGCATCCTCGGGCGCGCTCCCGACACGGTGCGCACGAGCGCGATTGCGAGAAGGGCACCCCCCACGACGAGCGGGAAAAGAACGCTCCACCCGCGCGGCCAGCCGGGCGTGAGGCGGGGGACGAGCGGCATCGCCACGAGGAGGGCGGAGGCAAGCGCGAAAGGGGCGAAGGACGGCCCGAGAAGAGGCGGTCTCCCGAGCGGGATACCTTCCTCCTTCGCGCGTGAACTCGCTTCGCTCAAACGGCACGCGCGCGCGTCGGGAGGCATCCCGCCTCGGTCACGCGCCTTACCCGCGGCTGCGCATCAGGTTGAACTTCGCGAGCTCGGCGTACGTGACCGTCGAGTCGAGGTCCTCGCGGGCGATGCGCAGGTTCTGGACGAGCCCCTCGAGGACCAGCTCCATCAGGAAGGCGCGCTCGTAGTGGTCCCGCGGCTTCGCGTGCTTCAGGACGAAGTCCGACAGGCCCTTCACGGACTCCAGAGTCCGGAGATGCTCGGAAAACGGCGTGTCGTCGGAGAGGACGATCTTCTTCTCGTCGGCGAACGCCGCCACGATGTCGTCGTACGGCCCGGGGGTCGCGGCTCCGGCCGTGCCCCTGCGGGCTTCGGCGCGCTCGAGCGTCGTCGGCCCGTTCACGTCGTCGTCCTCCAACTCGCCGCCCCGGGGGCGGCGCCGGCTTTCGGCGCGCGTGCGCGGGCCCTCCACGGGCGGGAACCTGGCCTCGAAGAGCCCCTTGACCGCGTCGCCGATGAGCTTCTTGGCGACGATCTCGGCGCCCTGCTGCTCGCCCTCGAACACCATCTCGACCTTTCCCGTGATCGCGGGAAGCGCGGCGAAGAGGTCCACGAGGCGCGGGGCGACCACGGCCTCGCCCGTCTTCAGCGCGCGGCGCTCGAGATTCGACACGAGGAGCTCGCGCGCCGCGATCGGGAGGCGCGCCGACACGCCCGACGACTGGTCCACGAGCTCGCTCCGGCGCGCCACGAACGCGACCTCCTCGACGAGGAGCTTGACCTCGTCGCCCAGGAGCACGGTCACGCCGCCGGTCTCGCGGTCCGTCCAGGCCTCCTGGTCCGTGATGAGAGAGGCCGTCTTCGCGTCAGGCGGGTAGTGCGTGAGGATCTGCGACGCGATGCGGTCCTTGAGCGGCGTGATGATGTTGCCGCGGTTCGTGTAGTCCTCCGGGTTCGCCGAAAAGACCATGAGGATGTCGAGCGGGATGCGCAGCGGAAAGCCCCGGATCTGCAGGTCGCGCTCTTCGAGGATGTTGAGAAGGCCCACCTGGATGCGAGGCTGCAGGTCCGGCAGCTCGTTGATCGCGAAGATGCCGCGGTTCGTGCGCGGCACGATGCCGTAGTGGATGACGTCCTCGTCGGCAAATGTCTTTCTGAGCGTGGCCGCCTTCACGGGATCGACGTCGCCGATGAGATCGGCGATCGTGACGTCGGGCGTCGCGAGCTTCTCGCGGTAGCGGGCCGAGCGCGGCAGCCAGGCGACGGGCAGGTCGTCTCCGGCGGTCGCGGCCATCCGCCGGGCGAAGGCGGTGAACGGCGCGAAGGGCGATTCGTTCAGCTCCGAGCCCACGATGACGGGGATCTCCTCGTCGAGGAGGTTCACGAGCGCGCGCAGGATTCGCGTCTTCGCCTGTCCGCGCAGGCCGAGGAGGATGATGTCGTGCCGCGCGAGAATCGCGTTGTGGAGCGCGGGCAGGACCGTCTTTTCGTAGCCGAGGATGCCGGGAAAGACGTTCTCGCCCTTCTTCAGCTTCGCGACGAGGTTGTCGCGCACCTCGTCCTTGACGGTCTTCGGCCCGTAACCTTCGGCGATCAGCTCTCCCAGGGTCGTCGGTCGTTCGGACATGAGGCTCCCTTGCCCAAGCTTAAGGGATGAGGGCTGACGAACTCGTCAGCGGTTTCGGCCCAGTCACCCGGCCGCGAAGTCGCGCACCGGATCGCCCGGCGGGATGACCGCCATGAACGGGACGTTCTTCGCCGCAAACCGCGCGCCGAGAGCCACCATGCGGTTTTTCGACCAGCCGGCGAAGACGTCGAGGATGGTGCTCTGGGGCGAGAGGAGCACGAGATGAGGCACGGCGTCGACTTCGAACGCGTTCGACGCGGCAAAGGCGGGCTCCGGATCGAGCAGGAGGTCGAACGTCGCGCCGCCGTACTCCGCGTAGTACGCACGGCTCGGGCCGCCGTCGTTCTGCGAGACTCCGACGAGGTGGACGGCCTTGCCGCCGTAGGCCTCGTGAATGCGCTGGAGGTAGGGCCACGTGAGCTGGCAGATGGGGCAGCTCGTCTTGAAGAACGCGAGGAGGACCGGGAGCCCGTGTCCTTTCGCGACGACATCCGCCGTCGAGAGGGACGCGCCCTCCGGCGTCCGGAACGGGGCCTTCGGCGCGGCTGGGAATTTCATGCCGGGAGTCTAGTCCGCCCGAAGAATCAGTTCGCCTCGCTGCCGCCGCCGGCCGTTCCGGCGGGAGCGTCCGGGACCGCGTGCGGCGTGACTTCGGCCACGCGCAGCGAGACGGCCTTGGCGCCGTCCGCTGTGGGCAGGTAGCGCGCGACGACGTGGTCCTTCGGCTTCAGCTCGGCGAATGTCGAAGGCTTCTTTCCCCGGATGACGGGGACGCTCGGCGCGACGGCGATGGCGACCGTCTCGCGGGCCGCGGCCTTGCCCTTGACGATCGTGGAGTTCACCGACTCGCGCACGAGGACGAGGCGCGAGGGGAAATCGACCCACACGATCTCGCCCACGATCGTCTTCGAGAGGGCCGCCGGCGCGACCTTCGGCGTCGGAGAAGACGCCGCCGCTTTCGGGGCGTTCTCGGGCGCGACGAGGAGTGCGAGAAGGAGGACGAGAACGCTCATTTGGCCTTTTGCGTGCACGAGGCGTGCCGGGTCCGGCCGAGGGCCGTTCGGCCCGCATCAGAGCGGAAAACATGTCGTTTGGGAATTTGCGGCCCTCATCCGTCCCCTTTTCGTCGCGGCGAGAAAGAACTCGCACCATTCGGTCGAGGGATTCCGCCCAAATGGAACGAATCCCGGCGGCCCGTCAGGGCGGCTTCTTGAGGCCGAGCTTCTCGAGGCGATACTGGAGAGTCCGGTACGTCAGGCCGAGAAAGCGGGCCGCCTTCGCGATGACCCAACCCGACTTTTCCATCGCCTGGACGATGAGCTGGCGCTCGAATTCCTCGATGTCGATGCCCTCGACGGGGATGTCGAAGCCGTAGGGGCGCGCGGACGGCGCCGTGCGCAGCCGCACGTCGGCGGGAAGGTCCTCGGGGCGGATGGTGTTTCCTTCGCAGAGGAGGACGGCGCGCTCGACGAGGCTCTCGAGCTGGCGGACGTTCCCCGGCCACGGATGCCGCACGAGAAGGTCCATCGCCTCGGGCGAGACGCCCCCCACGGCGGTGCCGTGCGAGGCGTTCGCCTTGTCGAGAAAGCGCCCCACGAGGGCCCTGATGTCGGAGGCGCGCTCACGGAGCGGAGGCAGGTCGACGGGAATCACGTTGAGGCGGTAGAAGAGGTCTTCGCGGAACTGGCCGACCTTCATCATGCCCTCGAGGTCGCGGTTCGTGGCCGCCACGACGCGCACGTCCACGGGCACCGTGTCGGTTCCGCCGACGCGCTTGACTTCCTTCTCCTGCAGCGCGCGCAGGATCTTGCCCTGAAGAGGCAGCGGAAGATCGCCGATCTCGTCGAGGAACAACGTGGATCCGCTCGCGGCCTCGAAGAGTCCGATTTTTCGCGCCTCGGCGCCCGTGAACGATCCATTCTCGTGACCGAAGAGCTCGCTTTCGAGGAGGTTTTCCGGGATGGCCGCGCAGTTCAGGGCGAAGAAGGGCTTGCTGGAGCGGTGCGAGCGCGCGTGAAGGGCGCGCGCGACGAGCTCCTTGCCCGTGCCCGATTCGCCGCGGATGAGGATCGTGGAATTCGTGGGCGCGACCTTTTCGACGAGCCGGAAAAGCTCGCGCATCGAGGGGCTCTCGCCCACGATGGTCTCGAGCCCGTCGTTCTTCAGGCGCCGCTCGAGGCGGAGCGCCTTCTCGGAGAGGCGGAACGCCTCGACGGCGCGCTCCACGCGGAAGAGCAGCTCGTCGGCGACGACGGGCTTCGACATGTAGTCGAACGCGCCCATCTGGTGCGCTTCGCGCGCGCGCTCGACCGAGCCGTGCGCCGTGACGAGGATGACCTTCGGAGGGAGCGGTCCGTCGGCAAGCGAGCTCAGGCTCTTCACCACGTCCATGCCGGTGAGGCCCGGCATCTTGAGGTCCGTGAGGACGACCTCGGGCCGGATTTCGGCGGCCTTCGCGAGGGCCTCGCGCCCGTCCGCGGCGGCGGTGACCTTGTATCCCTCGTCTTCGAGGATCAAGGCGAGCGACTCGCGCTGGTGCTTCTCGTCGTCGACGACGAGGAGGGACGCCTTCGGCTCCTTCGCGCTCACGAGTGGAGATTACCTCTCAGCCGCCCGCGGGCAGCGAGATCCGGAAGATCGCTCCGGCGCGGCCGTCCGCGCGGTTCCTGGCGGTGACCTTTCCGCCGTGCTCCTCGACGATGCGCTTGACCATCGCGAGGCCGAGGCCCACGCCGCCTTCCTTTTTCGAGAAATAGGGATCGAAGAGGCGCGGGAGGTCGGCCTCCGGGATGCCCGGCCCTTCGTCCTCGAAGGAGAGAACGAGGCGCGGACCGGACTCCTCGGGCGGGTTCTCGTTGGAGATGCTCACCGTGAGAGTCCCTCCGTTTCTCTCCATGGATTGGATGCCGTTTTGCACGAGGTTCCAGACCGCGGACTTGAGGAGGTTCGCGTCCCCTGAAAGGGCGAGGCTGGAGGCCGGGACATGTTCGTCGATCGTCACGTGGGCCTGGGCGGCGGTCTCGGCGAGATCCGCGAGCGTGTGGTGGACGATGCTGCCGACGTCCATCGGCGCGCGCGACAGAGTGAGCGGCCGACCGTACGCGAGGAAGTTGTTGATGAGGGTCGCGAGCCGGCTGATCTCCTCGCGGAGCGCCTCGATGCGGGAGGCATAGTCAGAGGCGGCGACTTCGTCGGCGGGGCGGTGGCGGCGCCGCAGCACCTCGAGCCCGAGGGACAGCGCGTACAACGGGTTCTTGATCTCGTGCGCGAGGCCGGAGGCGAGGTGGCCGATTTCGGCGCGTTTCTCGGCGCCCGCGAGGCGCACCTCCAGCTCCTGTCTCTCGCGCAGCTTCTCCGTCATGTAGTTGAAGGTGGAGGCGAGGCGGCCGATCTCGTCGTCGCGGTCCACGGGTACCGTCACGTCGAGCCGCCCCTCGGCGACCTGCGCCGCGCCGTCGGCGAGCTCGTCGAGGGGGCGCGTCGCGTTCTGCGTGAGGACGAGCATCACGGCGAGGCCGAGCGCGAACACTCCAAGGAGAGCGAAGAACCTCTTCCGGAAGTTGTCCGCGAGCTGCGCCCTGATGTTCTCGAGGTTGTAGGCGATCTCGACATGTCCGCGCAGCTTGCCGTCGATGACGATCGGCACGACGAGGCTGCGGTTCGTGCGTCCCGAGCCGACGAAGCCGGAGATGAAGACGTCCTTCGGCATCTCGGGCTTCCTGGGCTTCTTCTTCGCGCTCGGGTCGGCCGGGGGCTCGGGGAAGACCGGCTTACCGCTCTCGTCCATGACCTTGATGTCGCGCAGCCCGCGTGCGCCCAGCGCGGCCGTGTAGTCCGCGAGCACCTTCGGGTCCTTCCAGCCTTCGGGTCCGATCTGCGTCTGACCCACCTCGATCGCCTTCGCGATCATCTGGTACGAAGCGTCCGCCTCCTCCACGGTCTCGTTGCGCGTCTGCAGGTAGACGATCGTCTGCGCGATGGCGGCGAGGACGAGGATGCCCGCCCAGGTCACGCCGAGGCGCGTGGAGAGCCGGAGTCCCCGGATGCGGGTGCCGATCATGGTCGCCTCATGGCGCGGTGAAGGAGCGCCACGTGAAATAGAGACCGAAGACGACGAGAAGCGCGCCGGCCACGCGTGTCGAGCGGGAAACCCACGCTCCCGAGCGGCTTCGCCAGCGGTCCACCAGCTCGATGAGAATCGCGAACCACGCGAAGACGCCGAAACCCACGCCGAGCGCGAAGCCGCCGGCCCCGGCCGGGGTCGGCACGAACAGCCGGTGCCCGACGAGGAACGAGATGAAGAGCGTCCAGTTCACGAAGAGCACGGGATTCGCGGCGCCCTGCAGGAGGCCCGTCAGGACGGGGAACCGGAAACGGCCCTCCGGTATTTCGGCCGGGCGGGGCGTGAATTGCAGGCGCGACGACACGGGATCGCTCTTTTCCGCGTCGCGGCGAGCGTCCACGAGGAGCAGCTTCGCGCCGTAGGCGACGAGGAACAGGGCGAGCGGTCCGCGCACCCAGGGGTTCGTTACGACCTTTTCGAGGATCCAGCCGAGTCCGAGCCCGATGAGAAGGCAGATGAGCGTGTCCACGCTCGCGCCGCCGAGCGCGACGTGGTAGGCGTCGCGTCGCTCGCCCTGGAGGCTTTTCCTGAGACAGGTGACGCCGAGGGGGCCGGGTGGAATCGCGCCGAGGAAGCCGGCGAGAAACCCCATCACGAGGGCCACCGGAAGAGCCGCCACGGGGCCGTATCCTCTCACGGGGCGTTTGCGGCGTGCGCCGCCGGAGCGTAGAGTGCCCGCGTGAGGCGCCTCTTTCTCTCGGTCGCCGCGGTCCTCCTCGCCGCCTTCGCCGCGCGCGCTCAGGAGCGCCTCGAGTTCGAGCCGAAGGTGGGAGCCGTGGGAAGCCGCGTCGTCGTGAAGTCGGGCGTTCCCGCGAGCGCGCAGCTGCTGTTCGGTGGCAGGTCCGTGGGCGTCGTGAAAGAGGCGGCCGGCATTTCGACCTTCGTCGTGCCGCCGGGCATCTCGGGCGGCGCGTTTCTCGAGATCGTGAGCGGCGGCAAGACCGTCGCGAAGAGCGCGGTCCCCTTCATCGTTTCGGGCGCATCCCTCGCGGCGCCGCCGAAGCTCATCGGCCTCAAGGAGGCGATCGACGTCTTCGGCTATTCCGACCCGCGTCCGGTGGGCGGCGAGAAACCCGAGCCGAGAGCCCGCCCCGTTCTGAAGCTCGACGAAGACGAGATCCTCACGATCGGCGAGCCGGGGCCGTTCCTGATGATGCCGGCCGTCGAGGGCGTCGATCTCGCGTCCGCGGGGCACACCGGGATGTCCGGCACGGGCCTTCTCATCACGGCGCGGCCGCCGAGGAAGAAGACGCCCGTTCCGCTTCCGCCTCCGCCGCCTCAGGACTGAGCGCGGCCCGTTCGGCCTCGAGCGCTCCTCCTGTTTCGAGCGCCTCGGCGAGCACCGTTCCCACGGGGCCCGACTCCAGGAGAAACGCGTCGTGCCCGTGCGGGGAGACGAGCGTGCGCGATTCCGCGCCCGCGGTCCGCACCCACCGGCGCACTTCGTCCTCGGGATAGAGCACGTCGCTCGTGATCCCCACGCCGACGAGGCGTCCCTGGAACGCGGAGAGAGCGGCGGCGACTCCCCCGCGGCCGCGGCCGATGTCGTGCGCGTCCATCGAATCGAGGAGCGTGAGATAGCTCTCCGCGTCGAAGCGGGCCACGAGCTTTGCGCCGTGGTGCGTGAGATACGACTGAATCGCGAACGTCTCTCCCTCGCCCGGGAGGCGCGCGAAGCGGCTCTCGAGCTCCGCCGGCGACCGGTAGGTCAGCATCCCGACCATGCGCGCGATCGCGAGACCGGCGGCCGGGCCCGCCGCCTCGATCGCCTGCCGCTGGACGTGGTTCCAGCCGAGGGCCCAGGCGGAATGCGCCGCCGGCGCCCCGAAGACGACGGCTGCTCTCGCGCGCTCCGGAAAGGAAGCGACCCACTCCAGCGCGACCATTCCGCCGAGGGACCCTCCAGTCACGAGAGCCGGCTGCTCAATTCCCAACGCACTCAGAAGGATTTCTACGAGATGGGACTGGTCGCGAGTCGACACCGAGGGGGTCGAGGGGGGCTCGGAAGCCCCCCTCGCCAGTCTTTTGAAACTCGTCCCATAGCACGAACCCAACAGGTTGGGACACAAGACCGCCCACTTGTTCGTGTCGATCGCCTTGCCCGGCCCGATGACGCTTCCCTTCCACCCGCCGAGCGTCTCCGGTGAGCCCGTGAGAGAGTGAAAGACGAGGACGACGTTGTCGCGGCGCGCGTTCACCTCGCCCTCGAGGACGTACGCCTGCTTGACGTCGCGGAGGATCTCTCCGGACTCGAGCGCGAAGCGCGGCGTGACGTGGACGCGGACCGCGCTCACGTTCGCGCCGCCTTGCGGAGCGCCTGGTCGAGGTCGTCGGTCAGGTCGCGCGCGTCTTCGATGCCGACGGAGAGGCGCACGAGATCCGGCGTCACCCCGGCGCGCACGCGGTCCTCGGGCGTGAGCTGCTCGTGCGTCGTGGACCACGGGTGGATGACGAGGCTCTTGGCGTCGCCCACGTTCGCGACGAGCGAGAAGAGCCTGGCGTGCGCAATGACGCTCTTCGCCTCCTCCTCGCCGCCCTTCACGCCGAAGGTCAGGACGCCGCCGTATCCGCCGGTGAGGTAGCGCGTCGCGGTCTCGTGCGCCGGATGCGACGGGAGGCCGGGATACCGCACCCAGGACACGGCCGGGTGCGCCTCGAGGAAACGCGCGACGGCCAGCGCGTTTTCACAGTGGCGCTGGATGCGCAGGTGAAGCGTCTCGAGGCCCTGCAGGAAGAGAAACGAGTTGAAGGGCGACAGCGACGCGCCGATGTCGCGCAGGAGGACGACGCGCAGGCGCACGGCGAAAGCGGCGGGACCGAACGACTCGGCGAACGAGAGGCCGTGGTACGCGGGCTCCGGATCCGTGAAGAAAGGGGCGAAGCGCGGGTTCTTGCCCCACTCGAAGCGCCCGCCGTCCACGACGGCGCCGCCGATGGCGGTGCCGTGGCCGCCGATCCACTTCGTGGCCGAATGAAGCACGACGTCGGCGCCGTGCTCGATCGGCCGGCAGAGGAGCGGCGTCGCGAACGTGTTGTCCACGACGAGCGGCACGCCCGCCGCGTGGGCGACGCGCGCGAGCGCCTCGAAGTCGGGCACGTCGAGCTTCGGGTTGCCGATCGTCTCGACGTAGACGGCACGCGTGGTTTCGTCGATGGCGGCGGCGACCTTCCGCGGGTCGTTCGCGTCCACGAACGTCGTCTTGATGCCGAGGCGCGGAAGCGTGTGCTGGAAGAGCGTGAAAGTGCCTCCGTACAGCGCCGACGACGAGACGATGGAGTCGCCCGCCTGCGCGAGGTTCAGGAGCGCGAGCGTTTGCGCGGCCTGTCCGCTCGACGTCGCGACGGCCGCGACGCCGCCCTCGAGCTCGGCGAGGCGCTTCTCGAAGACGTCGGTCGTGGGGTTCATCAGGCGCGTGTAGATGTTCCCGAACTCGCGCAGACCGAAGAGGCTCGCGGCGTGCTCGGGGCCGTTGAACACGTACGACGTCGTCGCGTAGATCGGCACGGCCCGCGCGTTCGTGGCGGAATCGGCCGTCTCCTGCGCGGCGTGAACGGCGAGCGTGCCGGGGCGATATCGGGGTTTCGGTTCGGCGGCGGTCGTGGTCATCGGCGTGTCTCCTCTTACCTCTTCTCTTTCCTCTTCAGGTTCTCGGCACAAAAAAAACCGGCCCTCTCGCGTGAGAGGGCCGGTTGGGAATCCGATGAGTCGTGCTCTCGGTTCGCCTGGTTCCGCGCGGTCTACGTGTTGGACCTCGCGAAGCCTCCGTCCGTCTCCCGCAGGGGAGCGCCGGACATCGAGCACATGCACATGCCGGCCGCCGCGACCGGGATCGCGGTGAAGACGACGGGGGCCAGACGTTCGGACATGGTCGGAGAACTGTAGAGAAGTCTCTTCAATGAGTCAAGGGAAAAGGGGTCGAACGTGTCGTTCGCGCTCAGCGACCGCGGCCGTAGCCGCCGCCACCGCCATAGCCGCCGCGGCCGCCGCCGCCGCCGCCCGTGCGGGGCTCCTGCGGGCGCGCCTCGTTGACGCGGAGGGCGCGGCCCTCGAGCTCCTGGCCGTTCAGGGCGCCCATGGCCTTCTGGCCGTCGGCGTCGGACATCTCGACGAAGCCGAATCCCTTGGACTGGCCGGTGTCGCGGTCCGAGATGACGCGGGCCGATTCGACGGCGCCGTACGCCTCGAAGATGGAGCGGAGCGTGTTGTCGTTGACGGAGTACGAGAGATTTCCGACGTAGAGCTTCATGGAATGAGAATCCTTCGCAATTCAGCGATCGTAGGGCGATCCGCGTCTACAGGGCGGAAAGCGGGTTCGGGAGATGGTGGGATCGAAACATCGAACGACGGGGACCTATGGGTTCACGGCCCGCTCCGCCGATTTCTTCACGTCGAGAAAGGGAGAGAGGGAGGGCGAACACGAGAATCACACCACGCTCGAAGGGGCATGTCAAATCGGCCCGGCCGGCCGGGCGTAGCCTTCAGGGCATGCCGATCCTCGAGTTTCCGCTCGAACTTCCCGGAGTGACCCGCGCGGCCCTCTGGGAGTTTCATCGCGATCCGTCGGCGCTGGAGCGTTTGACGCCGCCCGAAAAGAAGATCCGGGTCGTCGCCCGGCCGAAGGAGATGTTCAAGGGCGCCCGGGTCGTCCTCGAGGTCAGGCAGTTCGGCCTCTGGCTGACGTGGATCTCGCTCATCGAGGCCTGGGAGCCCGAGACGCGGTTCGTGGACGTGCAGGAGAAGGGGCCGTTCGCCTCGTGGCGGCACGAACATCTCTTCTTCGAGGGCCGCCTCCTCGACCGCGTGGAGTACCGGGTGCCGCTGGCCGGCTTCGGGGGAGGGCTCGCCGAGAGGGCCCTCGTGAGGCCCGACCTCGAGCGGATGTTCGCGCACCGGCACCGGGTCACCGCCGCCGCGCTGCGTCCCCTCTCGTAGCCGGGAACTTCCGGCATGGAGAGGGGTCCAACCTCTTGGAGAAACCACGATGCCGGCCCGGATTCTCGCGTTCGACACCTCTCGGGGCGAGGCCCCGCGTGGGAGAATGGCGCCCGTGGCGGCCTCGGCGTATCCCTATCCGGGTGAGCGCGACTGGCCCGGCGACGAGATGGCCCTCGGCCGCTTCCTCTCCGGCGACGTCCTCGGATTCGAGCAGATCGTGCGCCATTACTCGGCGATGGTCTTCTCGCTCGCGGCGCGGGTCGTGGGCCCCGCGGAAGCCGAGGACGTCGTTCAGGAGACGTTTCTCCGCGCCTATCACGGCCTCGGGAAGTTCCGAGGCGAGTCGAGCCTGAAGACGTGGCTTTACGCGATCGCGCTGAATCGCGCGCGCGCCCGGATGGGCACGCTCGGGCGGCTTCGGGCCATCTTCACTCCGGGCCGCTCGCGGGAGGACGATCCGTTCGCGAGCCTGGACGGCGCCGTCGACCCCGCGCTTTCCCCCGAGGAGAACGCGGTCCTCAAGGAGCGCCGCACGCGGCTTCGCGCCGCGATTCGCGCGCTGCCGGATGAGTTTCGCGCCGCCGTCCTCCTGCGCGATCTCGAGGGCCTCTCGTACGAGGAGGTCGCCGAGGTGCTCGAGGTTCCGATCGGAACCGTGCGAAGCCGGCTCGCGCGCGGCCGCGCGCTCCTCAAGGAGAAGCTCTCGTGAGCGCACGTCCTTTCGTCCCGCGCCTTGCCGACGAGGATCTCGACCTCCTCATTTCCCGGTCCCTCGACGGCGACCTCTCCCCGGAGGAAGCGAGCGACCTCGAAGCCGTCCTCGCGCACGACGCGGCCGCCGCGCGGCGCAAAGAAGAGCTGGCGCGACTCATCGCCGAGGCGAGCGCCCTCCCCGCGCCCGCGCCGCCCTTCGCGCTCGCCACGCGCGTGAACTCGAACGCCTCCGAAAAGGGCGCTCGCGGCGGGCTCCTCGCTCGTCGCTTCGGCTTCTATCCGCCGCCCGGCACGGCCGTCGGCGCGATGGCCCTCCTCGGGGTCGTGGTCCTCGGGATCACCGTGCTGAGGCCGTCGCCTCGCGTCGAGGGGCCGGTCGACGTGTTCTTCACGGAAGGCGCGAAGAGCAATGAGAAGGACGCCTCGAAGCCGGCCTCCCAGGAGGCCCCGAGGATCAAGTCCAGGGAAGCGCCGCGGAACGAGATCGCCGCGGCCGCACCGCGTGCGCAGGCTCCGGCGGCGGTGGTTGCTGCCGCGTCGGA
>JBGPDK010000035.1:0-23943 GCA_041482235.1 Thermoanaerobaculia bacterium
CGCCAAAAGGGCGAGGCCGAGAAACGCCCCGGCGGAGCGGCGGAAGGGAAATTGCATCGAGCCCTCCTGAACGGGAGAAGTGTCGCTTGAGAAAGACAAGAGCAGCATACGATGACCGCATGACCATGACGAAGACGCCCCGCGCGTTCGCGCTCCTCGCCCTCGCCGCTCTCCTCGCGGCCCCGGCGGCCCGGCCGCAGTCGGGCCGCCCCGGAGACGCCCAGAAGACGCAGCTCGACGCGCCCGGAATCTCGATTCCGATCGACGTACGCGAGCAGTACCTCGGCCGGACAGGAGGGAAGACGGCGGTCAAGTTCGTGCTTTCGGTCAGCAAGGGGGACATCCGCGGGGCGGGAAACGCGCAGCCGCGGGTGTACTCGTTTTATCTCGCCGGCGACGTCACGGACGACCGCGGCCAGGCCGTCGAGAGCTTTCGCGTTCCCGTGGACATCGACCTCTCGAGCGCGGACGTGACGAACGTCGGGAAGCCGGTGGCCATCACGTTTCTTCGCGCACTGCCGCCCGGCGCATTGAACATCCAGTTCCGGCTGGAGGGGGTCGCGGGCAAGCTCCTCGGCACACGCGCGATCTCGCTGACGGTTCCCGCGATGTCGTCCGAGTTTCGCGCCGAGGACGCTGGAGGCGACACCGCGGGCCTGCCCAGCGCCGCGGCAGTCGTGCTGGAGTCCGAGAACCGTCCCGTCGTCCCGCCGAACACCACGGGGTTCGTGAAGATCCTCGCGCCGGAGCACGAAGTGCCGGTCGGACTCCTCCGGATCGAGTGCGAGGTGAAGGAGCCCGTGAAGCGCGTCGAGTTCTTCCTCGAGGACAAGAAGATCCTCGTCAAGAATCGGCCGCCCTATACCGTCGAGCTCGACCTCGGCAAGATCCCGAAGAAGCAGACGCTCAAGGCCCTCGGCTTCGACGCGCAGGGCAATTTCGTGGACGCGGACGCGTGGGCCATCAACGAGAAGGACGCGCGCCTCGCCGTGCGCATCCTGGAGCTGCCGAAGCAGAAGTCGGCCGGCGACACCGTGGAGCTGAAGGTCGCCCTGCAGTCCATCGCGGGCGGCGCCGCGAAGAAGCTCCAGCTCTGGCTCGACGACACGATGCTGAAGGAGTGGACCGAGCCGCCATTCACCGTCACCGTGCCGGTGGGGAAGATCCAGAAGGCCACGCTCATGCGGGCGACCGCCACGGACGCGGAGGGAAAGGAATTCACCGATCTCAAGATCCTGAAGGGCGAGTCGCGCTTCATGTCGAAGGTCGAGGTGAACCTCGTCGAGCTTCCGGTCTCGGTCCTCGATTCCGACGGCCGCCTCGTGAAGGACCTCCCGCGGGAGGAATTCACCGTGCTCGAGGACAGCGTGAAACAGGATCTCTCCAGCTTCGAGTTCGCCGAATCGCTTCCCCTGTCGCTCGGGATCGTCATCGACGGGTCGGGCTCGATGAAGGACGCGATGCCGCTCGTCCACCAGGCGGCCTCGGAGTTCGCGCAGAAGCTCGTCTCGAAGGAGAAGGACCAGGGCTTCGTCATCGAGTTCCGCGAGCGCCCCACGCTTCTCGCGTCCCTCACGCACAAGTCCCTGGATCTCGAGCGCGCCATCGCCGAGACGCGCGCCTCCGGGGGCACCGCGCTCTATGACGCCGTCGTCATGGCGCTCTACCAGTTCCGCGCGCTGCCCGGCCGGAAGGCCATCGTCGTCCTTACGGACGGCGACGACAACCGCTCGTGGACGGACTACGCGACGCTGAGGCGTTACGCGCGCTCGGCCGGCGTGCCGGTCTACTTCATCGGTCTCAAGCTCTCGCTCCTCGACATGGGCATCAAGTCGAAGCTGAGCGAGCTTGCCGCCGACACGGGAGCCGAAGCGTTCTACATCGGCCACGCCTCGGCGCTCGCGGAGGTCTACCGCAAGATCGAGACGGAGCTCCGCTCGCAGTATTTCCTGCGGTACCTCACGAATTCGGCGAAGGGCGAGAACCAGTTCCGCGCGATCGAGGTGAAGCTGAAGAATCCGAAGCTTCACGCCAAGACGATCCGCGGCTACTTCCCCTGATCGAGAAACTCCTGATCGGGATCCGGGGGACGGCCTACGGCGGATGGAGAAGCGAGCTCAAGGCCCGCGTGTGCGCTGCCGTCGTCCCGCAGCAGCCGCCGACGAGGCGCGCGCCGAGGGCGGTCCAGGCTCCGGCGAGCGCCGCGTAAGCCTGCGGCGGGACCGCCTCCGAGAAGGTGTTGCCATATGCGGCGAGCGGTGCACGCGGGGCCGCCGCGGCGAGGCCCGCGAGGTCGGGCCCGAGCGCGGAAGCCGCGACGCAGTTGATCCCGAGGGCGTCGGGCGGGCGAGGCATCGCGAGGAGCGCGCGCGCGAAGTCCTCGATGGGCTCTCCGGAGAGGAGCCGCCCGTTGCCGTCCGTGGCGCAGGAGACGACGACGGGCAGCCCCGTGGCCGCCGCCCCGCGCGCCGCGGCGAGCGCCTCGCGGATCGTGTTCATCGTCTCGACGAGGATGAGATCCACGCCCGCGGCGGCGAGAGCAACTGCCATCTCAGCGTGTTCGGAGAAGAGAATATTTTCTTGCTTCGGAACCCGAGCAGGCTGGTAGCAATCCTCCAAGGAGGCTAACGATCCGGCTACTGAAATGGCGCTGAGGATTTTCTTAGAAGGGGGTGTAAGGACGTCGCTCGGGCGCCCTTCCCGGCTCACCTGCTGTGGCGTGGCTCGGTGCGCAGGCGCCCCATTCACCTTCGAAGAGAATCCGGACGCCGCCTGTCGCGCCAGAGCTACCGCCATTGCGAGCAGCTCTCCCTGCGAGAGGGAGCAAGAGCTCTCTCTTATATTCCTCGCATGCAGCCGGAAGCTCGCGATCGTGAGGACGTCGGCGCCCGCTTCGGCGTTCTCGCGGTGGATCGCCGCGACGAGGTCCGGGCGGTCGAGCAGAGCCTGGGCGCTCCAAAGAGGAGGCGGAAGCTCCGCTCCGCGGAGCAGAAGCTCCGTCCCGAGCGCGGCATCGAGGACCAATGGCGGCCCCGAGCGCAGTCTCTCGCGGAAAGAAAGGGGCGGCACGGCGGTTCACCCCCGCCGAGGATAGCGGGGACGAGCCTGCTAGGATTCCGAGCCATGCCCTCCACCCGCTCGTGGGCCCTCGTCCTCGGCGCCTCGTCCGGCTTCGGCGAAGCCGCTTCCCTCGCGCTCGCGCGCGCGGGCCGCAACGTCTTCGGCGTTCATCTCGACCGCCGGGCGACGCAGCCGAACGTGGAGCGCATCACGCGGGGAATCGAGGAGGCCGGCGGCCGCCCGGTATTCTTCAACATGAACGCCGCCGACGACGGGAAGAGGGCGGAGGCCCTCGCCGAGATGGCGAAGGTCCTCGACGCGGAGGGGCGGAGGGCCGGCGTCGAGGTCGTCCTGCATTCGCTCGCCTTCGGCACCCTGAAGCCCTTTCTCGCGCCGGAAGCGGGGGAGCGGATCTCGAAGGCCCAGATGGAGATGACGGTCGACGTCATGGCGCACTCGCTCGTGTACTGGGTGCAGGACCTCGTCGCGGGCGGGTTCGTGCCCGAGGGCGCGCACGTCTTCGCGATGACGTCGGCCGGCGGCCATCGCATCTGGAAGGCGTACGGCGCCGTTTCAGGCGCGAAAGCGGCGCTCGAGAGCCACTGCCGGCAGCTCGCCGTCGAGCTCGCCCCGAGGAAGATCGCCGTGAACGCCCTGCGCGCGGGTGTCACCGACACGCCGGCGCTCCGGAAGATCCCCGAGAACGACAAGATGATCGAGCGCTGTCTCGCGATCAACCCCGCGGGCCGGCTGACGACCCCGGAAGACGTCGCGAATGTCCTCGTCGCCCTGTCGTGCCCCCAGACCGTGTGGCTCTCGGGGAACGTCCTCGGCGTCGACGGCGCGGAAGACGTCGTCGGCTGAGCGCGATGAGGAAAGAACCCCGTCTCGCGCGCCTTCGCGCGACCGTCTTTCTTGCCGTTTTCGCAGCCGTTCTGCCCGGGGCCTCGTGCGAGGTCGTCAAGCCCTCGGTACCGGCCGTCTCGGACGTCCCCTCGGCCGGGAAGTTTCCGCACGGTCTTTTGGGCCGCCTTCTCGAGAAGGCGGTCATCGACGGTCTCGTGGACTACGCGGCGGTGTCGGTCGACGAGCGGCTCCTGGAGGACTACCTCGCGGAGGTCGCGCGCGTCTCGCCGGATTCGCACCCACATCTCTTCCCGACCGAGCCGGACCGCCTCGCCTACTGGATCGACGCGCACAACGCCTGCGCCCTGCGCGGCATCCTGCGCTTCAACCGGCCCGCGAACCTCCGGGACATCGCGCAGCGCTTCGACTCGGGCACCACGTACGTCGTGGGCGGAAAGAACCTGTCGCTCAACGCCATGACCGCGATCGCGTACCGGCGCTTCACGGACGCCCGCGTCCACTTCGCTCTCGTGAGAGCGCGGCGGGGCGGGCCGCCGCTCCAGAAGGAGCCCTGGGAGGCAGCCGACCTCGACGCACGGCTCGAGTCGGCGGCGCGCGCATTTCTCGCAGACCCCCACAACGTGGATTGGAAGCCTCCCGCGCTCAAGGCCGGCCTCTCGCGGATCCTCCTCGACTTCCGGGCGGAGTTCGAGCGGGAGGTCCCGTCGACGGTGTCGGGTGACGCGCGCCTCGTCACGTCGCTGAACCGCTTTCGCGCACAGCGCGAGAAGATCAACGCGACCGAGGTCTACGCGATTCCGCTGGACGAGCGGCTCAACGACGTGTCCAACCGGTAGCCCGATGCGCTCTCCGCGCGTTGCCGCCCCGGCTCTTCTCGCCGTCGTCACCCTCTCCTGCGGCCGCGCGATTCCGGAATCGAGGCCCCCTGCGGCGAATCCGGCGACGGCGCCCATTCGCCTCGGCGCGCTGCCCCTCGTCCCGGGCCTCGTCCTGGCGCTCGACCCGAACCTGCCGGGCGTCGACGGTGTCGACGTGCCGGAGTCGGCGCGCCGCGAGGTCGAGGTTCTGGAGTTCGGGAGGGGCGGGCTGAAGCTCCGCTGGTCGGGGCGCGTTCGCGTCGAGAAGCGCGAGTCCGCCCACCGGCGCGAGGAGTGGGTGCGCGTGATCTCGAACGCGCCGAAGGGCGCCACGCCCGTGGCCGCGCCGCCCGCGGCGTACGAGTCGCGGGAGGTGGGCGGCACGCTCTCCTTCCCCGACTTCGCGACCGCAACCGAGTTCCTGCTCCCCGGCCTCTGGCCGGAGGGCGTCGCGACGATCGCCGGTTCTTCGGCCCTTTGGATTTCGCCGAACGCGTTCGCCGAGCTGAAGGCCGCGGGGCACGCGACGGTGCCGTTCTCGCTCTCCTCGAACGCCCTGAGGGATCCTGCGGCGTCGCTCCTGAAGCGCGCCTCGCAGCTCTCGAGCGAGGCCGCATCCGGCCCGCCGCACCTCTGGACACGTGACGCCGAGACCGACTTCGCGCTGCGCGTGGACGGCGCGGAGGCCTGTGTGGCGGCCCTCGGCGCGCGCAACTGGTTCGGCGTCTACACCGTCCTCGCCGCGGGCGGGCCGCCGCTCGTCCTGTCCGTCCTGCCGGGCCCCGCCCCGTCGCGGGGCCTCGACCTCTTCGCGCCCGCGGGCGTCCTCCGGACGCTGCTCGGCTACCGCGTCTCGGAAGTGACCCGCCTCCCCCGAGGGACGTCATGACCGGCGAGGGTCTCGCCGTCGTCACCGGCGCTTCGTCGGGAATCGGTGAGGCGCTCGCCCGCGGCCTCGCGGAATCGGGCCACGACCTCCTCCTCGTCGCGCGCTCGGGCGACCGCCTCGCACGGCTCGCCGAGGAGCTCGCGAAAGGAGACGGAGTCGAAGCCGGGTTTCTCGTCGCCGACCTGGGGCGGCCGGAAGGGCGCGAGGCCGTTTTCGCCGCGACGGAGGGCGCGGGGAAGGCCGTCAGGGTGCTCGTGAACAGCGCCGGCTTCGGCCTGAACGGCCCGGAAGCCGAGCTGCCGCTCGACCGCGTCCTCGGGATGCTTCAGCTCAACGTCGTCGCGACGGCCGAGCTCACGCACCGTTTCCTCGTGGCCATGCGCGCGCGGCGCGCCGGCGGCATCCTCAACATCGCCTCCACGGCCGCCTTCCTGCCCGTGCCCTATTTCGCGGCGTACGCGGCGAGCAAGGCGTTCGTCCTGTCCTTCTCGCATGCGCTGCACGAGGAGGCGAAGAAGGACGGCGTCACCGTGACGTGTCTCTGCCCGGGCTACACGAAGACGAACTTCCACGGCGTAGCCGGAATGCGCGGGGCCGAGGCGACCCCGTTTCCCGAGATGACGGCGGAGGCCGTCGCGAAGCTCGGCCTCGAAGCGCTCGAGAAAAAGATGGCCTATGTCGTGACCCACTTCCTCGACCGCGCGTGGATCGCCTCGGGGCGTCTCGTGCCGCGCTCGGTGCCGGTGAAGCTCGCCGCCGCCGTCTTCTCGCGGACGCGGCTGCCCGGGAAGTGTTAGGCCGCTGGAATAGATCAGCGTGAAGAGACCAATATGCGAAGACTGATTTCGCCGTCGCTAATCCTCACGCTCCTTGCCACGCCAATCCATCCAGCGCAACCACATTCTGAGCCGACGTCGATCGTCTTCACCCACGCAACGGTGATTGACGCCACCAGCGCCCCAGCCAAGTCTGATATGACGGTCGTGATCACAGGCGACCACATCGCCCAGCTGGGCAAAAGTGTCAACGTGCGAGCGCCGACAGGCGCGCGCGTGATCGATGCGACGGGCAAGTTTCTGATACCCGGCCTGTGGGATATGCATGGCCATTTACATGGTCCCTCCTCTTACCTACCGGGAATTCCACACCTTCCCCTCTTGATTGCCAATGGCGTCACCGGCCTTCGTGATGCAGGCTCCTCGATGCAATTCCTAGAGGCGATCAGCCGCATGCGCAGGGAGATTGCGGAGGGAACACTTTTGGGGCCCCGCATTGTCGCCGCTGGTCCTCTGGTCGATGGCCCCGAGCCGACGTTTCGGGATTCGCTTGCCGTGAGTAATGAACGGGAAGGTCGTCTGGCGGTAACGGCTATTAAGCAACACGGCGCAGATTGTGTAAAGGTCTACAATCTGCTTCCCCGCGGTGCCTACTTTGCAATCGCTGATGAAGCGACGAAGCAAGGTATTCCGTTCTTTGGTCACGTGCCCAGGTCCGTCAGCGTCACCGAGGCATCAGATGCCGGCCAGGCCAGTGTTGAGCATCTCACCGGGGTTCTTCTTGCGTGTTCTTCACGGGAACAGGACATCAGCGAAGAGATCAAGGCTGGCACCCCTCCATCCCAGTGGATGCGACTCATCTTGGATACTTACAACGCTGGCAAGGCAAAGGCTCTGCTGGCGCGCTTCAAACGGAATCACACCTGGCAATGCCCTACGCTTGTGTGGCTTCACCACGGCATGACGCTGGCGGACAAAAGCGCTTTCGCCGAATCGAGCCTGAAGTTCATACCCTTCGCTGTGAGAAAGGAATGGAGTGAGGAGCCTCGTGTTCAAAGGCTAATCGCAGAGGGGAACTCAGCACTCTACAAACAGTACGTACAAAAGCAATTCGCGCTGGTCGCAGCAATGCAGCGCGCAGGAGTGGAACTGCTCGCCGGAACTGACATGCCGAAGCCCTTTCTGCTTCCAGGATTCAGTCTGCATGCCGAACTGGCATTGCTCGTCGAGGCCGGGCTGACGCCGATGGAGGCGCTAAAAACGGCTACGCTCAACCCAGCCCGCTTTCTCGGCAAGGAGAAGGAACTCGGAACGATCGAGAAAGGCAAGCTGGCTGATGTGGTGGTGCTAGACGCCAATCCGCTGAGGGACATTCGCAACACAGAAAAGATCAACTCGGTCGTTGTGGGTGGCCGTCTGCTTGATAGGAAGGCATTGAATGACCTGCTGGCCGCTGTAGAAGCCGCGGCGGGGCAGCGCATCAACTGAACTCAGAGGCTAGTGCTTCGGCGCGGCGTCGCCCCAGAGCTCCTTCAGGCGCGCGTCGCGCCCGCAGCCCGAGCGGTAGAAGTTGTAGCGGATCGGGTTCTTCTTGTAATAGCTCTGGTGGTAGTCCTCGGCTTTCCAGAACGTCCCGGCCTTGAGGATCTCGGTGACGACCGGGCGCTTGAGGGCGCCGGAAGCGTCGAGCGCTTTCTTCGAGGCCTCGGCCGCCTTCCGCTGGGCGTCGTCGGCGATGAAGATCGCGGTGCGGTACTGCGAGCCGTTGTCGCAGAACTGGCCGTACGGGTTCGTGGGATCGACGTTGTGCCAGAAGACGTCGAGAAGTGTCTCGTAGGAGACTTTCTTTGCGTCGTACACGACCTCGATCGATTCGAGATGCCCGGTGCCGCCGGCGGAGACCTCGTGGTACGTGGGATTCGCCTTCCCGCCGCCCGTGTACCCCACGGTCGTCGAGACGACACCCGGGAGGCTGTCGTAGGGTCCCTGCATGCACCAGAAGCAGCCGCCCGCGAACGCGGCCTTCGTGAGGCCCGCGGACGGAGGGCCCGTCGCGATGATCGGCTCCTCGCCCTGCGCGAGGGCGGCGAAGAGGACGAGGGCGAGGAGCGGGACGAGGAAACGAGTGCTGCGGCGCATGTGAAGCATCTCCGGCGATTGTCCTACGGGACGACCGCGGCTCATGGATGACCGGGGCGGCCCGGTTTGTTCCCCGAGGCAAGCGCGAGCCAGGCCGCGAGGGCGGCGAGCTTCTGGTCCTCCGCCCAGGGCGGGCCCGCGGCGCGGCCGAGCGCCTCCAGGCGGTGTTTCAGCTTCGTCTCGGGAATCCCGAGGACCTCGATGGCCGTGAGGAACAGCTCCTTCTCCTTCACCTCGAGGACGGAAAGGCCGGCTCGCCTGCCCGCGTGTCTCAGAGCGTCGCGGAACATCTCCCCTTCGGCCGCGTGGATGAGCGCGTGGGAGGCGAGCACTGTCTCGAGCGCGGGAAGGGCTCGCCCGGAGCCCGAGAGAACGGCACAGCAGTCGACCTCGTGGCCGAGAGCGAGCAGATCGCCGGCGAGCGCTCGCAGGTCGCGCTCCCCGAACCGCCGCGCCTGCTCGACCGCGTGCCCCACGATCCGCTCCGCCACCGCGAGCGGCAGGCCCTCCGACGCGTGATAGGGCTGGACCGGCCGGGGCGTCGCGTCGTCCGCGAGAGCGAGGCGCCGGCGATCGAGAAGGACAGGCGCCGTCGCCTCGCCGCCCACCGTGACCGCCGCCGCCCAACCGGAATGAGAGCGCAGACCGACCGCGACACGACTCATCGCTCAGACTTCATAGGACCGGCCGAAGAGCCGCTCGAGCGCGTCGGCCACGGAGCGGAAGGCGAGGGACAGGCCGGCCGCCTCCTCCGCCGTGAACCAGCCGACCTCGAGCGTCTCGTCGCCCGCGTGAGGCTCCCGGCTGCCGTCCGCGAGCGTGCCGCGGTAGACGACGATCACGACGGGCCTCCCCGGATAGGAGAAGGCGCCGAGGAGGTCTCCGAGGATGGCCGTGGCGCCGCACTCCTCGAGCGTCTCGCGCAAGGCGGCCTCCTCGAGCGTCTCACCGCGGTCCACGTGCCCCCCGGGGAACGTCCAGCGGCCGAGGCCGGGCTCGATGCCACGCCTCACGAGCAGGACGCGGTCGTCCCGCACGATGAGGATGCCGGCCGCGACCTTCGGGTCGATCCAGTGCACGGCGCCGCACCGGACGCAGACCGGAACCTTCTTCGAGGAGACGCCCACGACCTGCTCCTCGAGACGAGCCGCGCACTGCGTGCAGAAGATCGGGGCTTCGTACACGGCGTCAGGCTACCGCGTTTTCGCGCGGGCCGTCCCGGGCGCAGGCCTCGGGCATACCCCGTCAGGCCTCGTGTTTTCCTCCTCCTTGACGTCGGCGAGAGAGGTGAACAGAATTCGCCGTTTGCTCCGGGTGCCTTAGGGCCCGGTGCCTACCGGGAGGCTCCCCCCATGATGGTCAGGAAGTGGACCGAGGACGACACCCGCTGGCTGAAGGCGAACTTCGGCCGGATGGACCTGCAAACGCTTTCCAAGGAGCTCGGGCAGCCGCTCGAGGAGCTGGGGAAGAGGATCCGGCAGATGAAGCTCACGGGCTCCGAGCCGGAGAGGGCGCGCAAGGCACCGGCCTCGCTGAAGGAGGCCGTGCGCGAAACCTCGGCGGCGCGCAAGGAGTACGAGAAGGCCATCGAGCTCTTCCACAAGCGGCACTTCGACGAGGCCGCGCGGCGCTTCGAGGACCTCATCGTGAAGCACCCCGACGAGAAGGAATTTCTCGACCGCGCGCGGATGTACCTCGGGGCCTGCCGGAACGAAAAAAAGACGAAGGGCCCCACGGTGGCCGAGCCGGAGGAGCTGTACCACGCCGCCGTGTTCGAGAAGAACCGCGGCAACGTCGAGAAGGCGCTCGAGCTGCTCCGGAGGACCCCGGGCCGCCGCGACGGGGACGGCCGCGTGCACTACCTCATGGCCTGCTGCTTCGCGCTGCAGGGCGAGGCCGAGCAGGCGCTCCAGAGCCTGAAGAAGGCCATCGCCGCCGACGATCACAACCGCATCCAGGCGCGACTCGAAGCCGACCTCGCCACCCTCCGGGGGACGCCGGGCTTCGCGGAGCTCGTCTCGGGAGGCGCATGACCGTCGTCGTCCTCCTCGCCGCCGGCCGCGGCGTGAGGATGAGGTCCGAGCGGCCGAAGGTCCTGCACGAGGTCGCGGGACGTACGCTCCTGGACCGATCCCTCGACACGGCGAAGAAGGTGGCCGGAAGCGCGGGCCGGGTCGTCGTCGTCGTGGCGAAGGAGAGCGCGGAGGTCCGCGGGCATCTGAGGGCGCACCCGGGCGTCGACGTCGCGGTGCAGGACTCGCCTCGCGGAACGGGCGACGCGGTGAGCGCCGCGGCGAGCGCGTTCGGCAAGGCGAAGACCGTCGTCGTTCTCTCGGGCGACGTCCCCCTCCTCTCCGCGGACGCCGTCCAGGGCCTCGTCGACGCTCTGAGCCAGGACAAGAAGACGGCGGTGGCCGTCCTGACCGCGGAGCTTCCGGACCCGACGGGCTACGGTCGCGTCATACGGGACAGGGCCAGGCGCTTCGTGAAGATAGTCGAAGAGAACGATTCTTCGAGTAAAGAAAAGAAAATTCTCGAGATCAACACCGGCACCTATGCGTTCGATCGAGCCTTTCTCGAGAAGGCCCTTCCCCTCCTCACGTCCAGGAATTCCCAAAACGAGCTCTATCTCACTGAGGTTCCCCTGCTCGCGCGGAAAGCCGGCCGCCGCGTCGTCCTCGTTCAAGGCGATCCTCTTTCCGCACTCGGCGTGAATTCCCGCGCCGATCTCGCCCACGTGGATTCCATCCTGCGCCGCCGCAGCGCGGACGCCGCGATGGCAGCGGGCGCGACTCTCCTTCGCCCCGAGACCGTCACGCTCGACGAAACGGTCGTTCTCGAGCCCGACACGGTGATCGGACCGTTCGTGACTCTTCTCGGAAAGACTCGCGTGGGCTCGGGGAGCGTCATCGGGCAGGGCGCCGTCGTGAAGGACGCCGTCTTCGGGAAGAACGTGACGGTGAGGCCCTACTGCGTGATCGAGTCGGCGGTCGTCGGCGACGGCGCGAGCGTGGGCCCGTTCGCGCGCCTGAGGGAGGGCACCGACCTCGCAGAGGGCGTTCACATCGGCAACTTCGTCGAGACGAAGAAGGCCGTCCTGAGGAAAGGCGTCAAGGCGAACCACCTGACGTACCTCGGCGACACGGAGATCGGCGAGCGCACGAACGTGGGCGCGGGCGTCATCACGTGCAACTACGACGGATTCGTCAAGCACCGGACGACGATCGGCCGCGACGTCTTCGTGGGCTCGGACGTGCAGCTCGTCGCCCCGGTCACGATCGGCGACGGGGCCATCATCGCGGCGGGCACGACCGTGACCGAGGACGTCCCGAAGGACGCGCTCGCGCTCGCCCGCGAGCCGCAGAAGAACCTGCCCGAAGGCGGGGCGAAATACCGCGCGAAAAAGAGCGGTTTGAAGAAAGCCTGAGATGTGCGGCATCGTCGGGTACGTCGGGGGCCGCGAGGCGACGCCGGTTCTCCTCGACGGCCTGAAGCGCCTCGAATACCGGGGCTACGACTCGGCGGGCATCGCGGTCGTCGGAGACGACGGCGTCGTGCGCGTCGCGCGCAGCGAGGGCAAGCTCGGCAACCTCACGGAGAAGATCGCGCTCAATCCGCCGCCCGGCCGCTTCGGCATCGGGCACACGCGCTGGGCCACGCACGGCCGCCCCTCCGAGGAGAACGCCCACCCGCACCGCGACGCCTCCGGCCGCGTCGTCGTCATCCACAACGGCATCATCGAAAACTTCCTTCCGATGAAGCAGCGGCTCCAGAAGCAGGGCGTTCGCTTCCTCTCGGAGACCGACACCGAAGTCGTCGCGCAGGCCCTCGGCGCCTCGCAAAGGGCCGAGCCTCAGGCGCCCTTCGCGGAGATCGTGCGGAAGACCGTGGCTTCTTTCGAGGGGATGTTCGCGCTCGTCCTTTTCTCGGCGGACGAGCCGGGCGTCCTTTACGCGCTCAAGTGGGGGCCGCCCATCGTTCTCGGGCTCGGAACCGGCGAGAATTTCGTCGCGTCGGACGCGGCGGCGCTCCTCGCGTACACGCGCGACCTGATCTTCCTCGAGGACGGCGACCTTGCTCGCGTGACGGCGACCGGCGTCACCGTGACGGGCTTCGACGGGACGCCGCGCGACCGGCCGGCCCGCCGCGTCCCCTGGGACGCGGTCTCGGCTGAGAAAGGCGGCTACTCGCATTTCATGGCGAAGGAGATCGCCGAGCAGCCCACGGTCGTCATCGAGACGATCGGCAACAAGCTCTCCCTCGAGACCGGCCTCTTCAACGAGGAGGAGATGGGCGTGCCGCGGCCGCTCCTCCGCGGGATCGACCGCGTGCAGATCGTGGCCTGCGGCACGAGCTGGCATGCGGGCCTCGTCGGGAAATTCCTCCTCGAGGAGATCGCCCGCGTGCGGGCGGAGGTGGACTATGCCTCCGAGTTCCGCTATCGGTCGCCGCTCGTGGACGACAAGACGCTCGTCCTCGGCATCTCGCAGTCCGGCGAGACGGCCGACACCGTGGCCGCGCTGAAGGAAGCCCGCCGCCTCGGCGCGCGCACGACCGGCCTCGTGAACGTGCCCGGTTCGGCGATCGCGCGGATGGTGGACGGCGTGATCGCGACGCACGCCGGGCCCGAGATCGGCGTCGCGTCCACGAAAGCGTTCACGACGCAGCTCGTGGCGCTCGCGCTCTTCGCGCATTACGTGAAGGCCGCGCGCGCGGAAGGGGAGAAGCCCGTCGACGCCGCGTTTCTCGCGGGGCTCGCGCGGCTTCCGGCGGCGCTCCGCGAGGCGCTCGCCCTCGAGCCGGAGATCGAGAAGCTCGCCCGCCGCCTCGAAAAGGCACGGGACATCCTCTTTCTCGGGCGCGGCGCGCACTACCCGATCGCCCTCGAGGGCGCGCTCAAGCTCAAGGAGATCTCGTATCTCCATGCGGAGGGCTATCCGGGCGGCGAGATGAAGCACGGCCCGATCGCTCTCATCGACGACGCGCTGCCCGTGATCGGCCTCGCCCCCGAAGACGCCCTCTACGAGAAGATCGCGTCGAACCTGCGCGAGGCCAAGGCGCGCGACGGCATCGTCATCGCGCTCGTGAACCCCGGTGACGCGGACGTCTCCACGTTCGCCGACGCCGTGCTGACGATGCCGAAGATCCACCCGGCGCTTCAGCCGATCGTATCGGTCGTGCCCCTCCAGCTCCTCGCGTACCACGTCGCCCGGCGCCGTGGCTGCGACGTGGACCAGCCCCGCAATCTGGCGAAGTCCGTCACGGTGGAGTGACCGGCAGGACCCCTCGACCCCAGCCCTTCGCGCGGCTGACGGCCTTCTCCCAACCGGCGCGGAGAGCCGCCGCGCGGTCGCGGGACATCGAGGGCTCGAATCGCCTGGCGACCCTCCAGTTCGCGCGGATCTCTTCGGGATTCCAGGTGCCGACGGCGAGGCCGGCGAGATACGCGGCGCCGAGGGCGGTCGTCTCGAGGACCTCGGGCCGGACGACCGGCACGCCGAGAAGGTCGGCCTGGAAGCGCATGAGGAGCTCGTTGGCCGTCGCGCCGCCGTCGACGCGCAGCTCGGTCAGCGCGCGGCCTGTGTCCCTCTCCATCGCGAAAAGCACGTCCGCGCTCTGAAACGCGATCGACTCGAGCGCGGCGCGCGCGAGATGGCCGCCGGTCGATCCGCGCGTCAGCCCGAACATGGCTCCCCGTGCGTACGCGTCCCAGTGCGGCGCGCCGAGCCCCGCGAAGGCCGGAACGAAGAAGACGCCCCCGTTGTCGGGCACGCTCGCGGCGAGCGCCTCGACGTCGGCGGCTTTGGAGATGAGCTTCAGACCGTCCCTCAGCCACTGCACGGCGGCGCCCCCGACGAAGACGCTCCCCTCGAGGGCATACGTGCGGCCGGCCCCGAGGTCCCAGGCGACGGTCGTGATCAGCCGGTTCCTCGAGGCGACGGCCCGCGCCCCCGTGTTGAGGAGGAGAAAGCAGCCCGTGCCGTAAGTGTTCTTCGCGAGGCCCGGCCTGTCGCATGCCTGGCCGAACAGGGCCGCCTGCTGGTCGCCGGCGATGCCCGCGATGGGTACGGACACGCCCCCGAGGGCCGCCGCCGCGACAGCGCCCGAGGAAGGCACGACGCGCGGCAGCACTTCCCGCGGGATCTCGAGGAGGCTCAGGAGCTCGTCATCCCATGCGCCCGTGTGGATGTCGTAGAGGAGCGTGCGGCTCGCATTCGAAGGGTCGGTCGCGTGAACGCCGCCCTTCGTGAGCTGCCAGAGGAGCCACGAATCGACCGTGCCGAACGCGAGGTCGCCCCGCGCGGCTCGCCTGCGCGCGCCCGGCACGTTGTCGAGCAGCCACTTCAGCTTCGTGCCGGAGAAATAGGGGTCGAGGACGAGGCCCGTCTTCGCCGTGAACGTCGCCTCGTGGCCGGCCGCGCGCAGCGCGTCGCACATAGGCGCGGTGCGGCGGTCCTGCCAGACAATCGCGTTCGCGAGGGGACGCCCCGTCGCGCGCTCCCAGAGGAGCGTCGTCTCGCGCTGGTTTGCAATGCCGATGGCCGCGACGTCGCGGCCGGTGATGCCCGCCGCCGCGAGCGCCTCGTGCATGGCGGCCGACTGCGTCGCCCAGATTTCAGCCGGGTCGTGCTCGACCCAGCCGGGCTCCGGATAGATCTGACGGAGTTCGAGCTGCGCCATCCCGCGCACGGCGCCCGCCTCATCGAAAACGAGCGCGCGCGAGCTGGTCGTGCCCTGGTCGAGGGCGAGGACGAACGGCATGGGGCGCCTTGAATCATGCCGCAGCTCGAGACAGGGCCCCTCAGCCGGCAGCCCGTGAAGCTCTCTGCGCTACCATCGCCCGCCTTGGTCGCCCGCCCGGAAGATCTCCTCGAAGGCCTCAACCCCGAACAGGCCGCCGCCGTGTCCCACGGAGAAGGGCCCCTCCTCGTCCTCGCGGGCGCGGGCTCGGGGAAAACGCGCGTCCTGACGCGCCGGCTCGCCTGGGTCGTGGCGCACGGCGTGCCGCAGGAGGCCGTCGTGGCCGTCACGTTCACGAACAAGGCCGCCGGCGAGATGAAGGAGCGCGTCGGCGCGCTCCTCGGCACGGAGCGGCCGCGCTCGTTCGTCGGGACGTTCCATGCGTGGGGCGTGCGCCTGCTCAGGCGTTTTCCGGAGGAGGCGGGCGTGCCGAAGGGCTTCGTCGTCTTCGACTCGGACGACCAACTCGCCGTCGTGAAGCGCGCGATGAAGGAAGTCGCCCTGCCCGAGAAGTCCGCCACTCCGCGGCAGCTCCAGTCGCGGATCTCGCAGGCCAAGAACGAGGGCATCCAGCCCGACGACTTCCCGCGGCGGTTCGGGGACTTCCTGGGCTCGCGTCTCGCGGACATCGCGCGCGCCTACGAGAAATCGCTCCGGGCGTCGAAGGCGCTCGACTTCGACGACCTTCTCCTCCTCTCGACGCGCCTCGTGGCGACGCACGACGGCGTGCGCGACCTCCTGCGCCGGAGCGTCCGGCATCTCCTCGTGGACGAATACCAGGACACGAACCGCGTCCAGGCGAAGCTCGTGCGGCTCATCGCGGGCGAGGCCGGAAACCTGTTCGTCGTGGGCGACGAGGACCAGTCGATCTATCGCTGGCGCGGCGCCGACGTGTCCAACATTCTCGAGTTCGCGCGAGAGTTTCCCTCGGCGAAGACGGTCCGCCTCGAGCGCAACTACCGCTCGACGGCGCCGATTCTGAAGGCGGCGGGAGCCGTTGTGGCCGAGAACCGCCGCCGCCTCGGCAAGAAGCTGAAGGCCACGAAGACGGGCGGCGAGAACGTGCGCCTGGCCGTATTCGACGAGGAGCGCGACGAGGCGAAGGAGATCGTCTCGCGCATCGCCGCCGCGCGCCGCGCGCGCCCGCGGTCCGAGGTCGCGGTCCTCTTCCGGACGAACGCGCAGTCCCGGCCTTTCGAGGACGAGCTCCTGCGCTCGAACCTGCCGTACGTCCTCGTCGGCGGCACGAAGTTCTACGAGCGCGCCGAGATCAAGGACGCGCTCGCGTACCTGAGGCTCGCCAACAACCCGGCCGACGACGTGTCCTTTAGAAGGGTCGTGAACGTGCCGGCGCGGGGCGTGGGCGCAGCCACGCTGGAGGCCGTCGAGGCCGCGGCGACAGCGCGCGGCGTGCCGCTCTTCCTGGCGCTCGACGCGCTGCCCGGGGACCTCACGGAGCGCGCAAAGAAGGCGCTGGGCGAGTTCCGGGGCCTCGTCGCGAAGCTGCGCGACTTCGGCGCGGAGAAGGGGAACGGCGCGGGCGCTTCGGTGGCGCTCGCCCTGGAGGAGACGGGCCTCCTGAAGCTCTATGAGGGCTCCCTCGACCCGCAGGACGAGGCGCGCCGCGAGAACCTCGACGAGCTCCTTGCCGCGGCGCGCGAGCACGAGCGCGCGGCGTCGTTCGGAGGCGAGGGCGACGACCCCTCCGTCGCCGGCTTCCTCGACGCCGTGACGCTCCGGGCCGACGCCGACGAGGCGGACGAGAGGAAGGGCATCCTCCTCATCACGCTCCATGCCGCCAAGGGCCTCGAATTCGACGACGTGTTCCTCGCCGGTTTCGAGGACGGCTCGCTTCCCCACGCCTCCTCGAAAGGCGACGAGGACCAGTTCGAGGAGGAGCGCCGCCTCGCGTACGTCGGGATGACGCGCGCCAAGGAGAGGCTGACGCTCTCGTACGTCCTCCGGCGCATGGTGCGGGGCGAGTGGATCAGCCGCGAGCCCTCGCCGTTCCTTTCCGCGATCCCGGAATCGGTGCTCGAACGGGAGGATCTGACTTCTGGTTTCGGAAGGAGAAGAACCGGGGATTTCTTAGAAGGTGGAGAGAAAGGCGGCGCGCGCGACCGGGGTTTCGGCCCGGGACGCGGATTCGGTGACGGGCGCGGCAGCTCCCTCTTTCCCGACTACGAGAGCGAGTCCCAGGAGCCGGGGTCGTTTCCGTCTTACCCTTCCAGGACATCTTCATCTTCATCTTCATCTTCAATTTCCTCTTCGCGTTTCCCGGGGCGCAACCTGTCGCCCGTGCGGTCCTACATGAAGCGCACGCCGCCGCCGCCCACGGCCTCCGGCTTCAGGCGCGGCTCGAAGGTGCGCCATCCGGAGTACGGCCCGGGCGTCGTCCTGACGATCGAGGGCTCGGGCGACGCGGAGAAAGTGACCGTCTACTTCGACAGCGCGGGGCGCAAGAAGTTCGTCGCGCGCTTCGCGAACCTAACGCCGGGCTGAGCGGTCTCAGGCAGGGTCTTCCCCGGCGAGTCGGGCGACTGCCCCTCGCAGGTTCCGGTGCGCGTCGAAGAGGCGGACGAAGTCCGACTCGCGGCGGCCGCCCTTCGCCCGGATGACGGCGGCGAGCGCGCGCTTTTCGGCGGCCGTCCAGCGCTCGAGGCCCGGCAGGATCGTGACGAGGGGCGCCCAGCGGCGGAAGGCGAGGCGCTCGGACGCGCTCCAGCCGGAGAGGGAGCGCAGCCCGAGGAGGTCGCGCGCTTCGAGCACGAGCACCGCTTCCGCCCGCTCGCGGTCCGAGCCGAAGCGCCGGGCCAGCGTGTCCGTCACCTTCAGGCCCACGTTCGGCAGCTCGAGGAGGCCGAGCGCGTCTTCGCGGTCCTTCCCGAGGTGAAAGTACAGATTCTCAGAAGCGAGGGCCTTCAGCGTCGCGATCGACGACCGGTGCCCCCGGTCCTTTCGCATCCGCGCCCGCTCCTCGTTCCACAGCGCCACGATGCGCGGGGCGCGCGGGCGAAAGCCGAGCTTTTCGTAGAACCACCAGGCGCCTGACTCCAGCGCCTCGGGGTTGTCGTATCCGCCGAGCTGGTACGGAAAGATCGTGAAGACGTCCGACCCGAAGAGATGCCGGGTCAGAGACAGGACCTTTCCGTAGATGCGGCCCGACTCCCCGCCGCGGAACGTCTCGAAGACGTTGTAGGCGACCTCGGACGACCCGAAAAGAGCGCTCACGAGGACGTATCCGACCGGCACCCCGTTCTTCAGCGTGAGGAAGCCGTACGCCGACTCGAGGAGGAGCCGCCGCTCGGGCACGGCGCCGATGGCGACGAACGTGAGGCCGTCGGGAAAGTGCGCGAGGCGGATGTCGTGAGGGTCGCCCCACTGGAAGACGTCGAGATCGCGCTGGCGCGTGACCATGGCCTCGCGCGCGAGGTCGAGGAGGCGCCGGCCTTCGGAATGAGACGCGGGGACGACGCGAAGGGGAGGGTGCGCGACTTCGCGGCGGACATCGGGCCTCGAGCCGTCGAGCGGCGCTGTCTGGAAGCTCACGGCCGGCACCTCGGCGGCGGCGCGCGTGCGCGACGGCCCGCCCGGACCGGGCGCGAGGACCAGCGGCAGCTCCAGCCCCTCGTACGCCCACTCGTTCTCGAAGCGGTCGCGCCCGAGCGTCGCGAGCCTGCGGACGAGGAAGGCTCCGTCCGTCTCGCGAGGGCCCTTGAGGCGCTTCACCCAGCCGCGCGTGCCGAGATCCAGCTCGTCGAGGCCGGGCGCCTCGGCCCAGAGGGAGACGAGGGGAAAGATGCGCTCGAGAGCCTCGCGGTTCGCGAAAGCCTTCCAGTCGACCGTGAGGCGATCGCCCCAGCGCGCGGCGATCCAGCGCGCGGTGCCGGCGAAAAAGGGGAAGCGGATCGCGGTGCCGGCGATGCCGGTGCCTTCGAGCGCGCGGCGGTGGCGGCGGAGGTCGGGCCGGCGCTCGAAGCGCGCGAGCATCCCCGTGACGAAAGCGAGGATTCCGGCGTCATCGGGGTACGCGCGGAGGAAACAGAGCGCCTCGTGAAGGCGCTCCACCGCGCGGGCGCCGCCGAGGGAGCGCCGCGCGAGAACCGCGAGGCAGGCCGCCTTCGCCGCCGCGGCCTCGCCGCCGCGGGTGTGGCGCAGACGCTCGAGAGAGGCGAGAGCTTCCCGTGCCGTCATCGGATTTCCGGGGAGAGCGTACGCCCGGCGAGGATCGCGGCTGCCTCGGCGTCCGCCCAGTTCAGCTCCGCCTCCAGCAGCCGGCGCCGTCTGCGGCGCGCGGCGGTCGACCCGGCCGCGGCGCGCTTGAGCTCGTCGGCGAGGAGACCGCGATAGAGATGCAGCGACCCGAGCCGCGTCTCGGGCGGGTGCTTTTCGAGGAACGCGAGCCGGGCGAGCGTCGCCGCGTGCGGCTTCGGGACGGCGAGCGGCTCGGCGAGCCATTCGCGGAACTCGCGCCGGCCGGCGGCGGTGATCCGGTACTCGCGCCGCGGTGGGCCCTTCGGGGAGCGCCGCCTCCGGAGCGCGACGAACCCGCCGCGCAGGAGGCGGCGGAGCGCCGGGTAGATCTGCGCGAGGTCCGCACTCCAGCCGAGAGCGGGATCCTCGGCGAGCCGCGTCCCGAGGTCCCATCCGCTCGCCGGACCGCGCCCCAGGAGCCCGAGAAGGACGTGCGAAAGGGACATGGCCCAAGTATATGAGATTTTATATACAGGCGTGGAAAAGCGGTGGAATCGCCTGTGGAAATCCAGAAGCCCGGAGGCCGTGTCGGCGGTGGGGAGGGAAAAAATAAGGGGGCTGGTGCAGCCCCCGAATCCCGGAAATACCTTGGATAGAACAGTTTGATGGAGGGTACTTACTTCTTACCCTTTTTCGCCTTCTTCGTGCTCTTCTTGGCGGCCTTCTTCTTCGCTGGCATGTGAACTGTCACCTCCTCTTGGCAGATTTGATTGACAGTCCCGAAAGCCGCGTGCTAGGTTGGCCGCCCCTCGAAGGACGGGCACCTCGCGTTTCCTGGATCTGCCGACTGCCGAAAGAATCGAAACTCTTCGTCGTCGATCGATTTCAAAAGAGCCCGGGGTCTCCGTGAAGGACGGTGAAGTGACTCAAGATCATTTCGCCGTCCTTTTTTCTTCTTGAAGATAATTGTAGAGAGTTTCGAGCACGAATCAAGAATTTTTTTCTTGACGTGCGAAGTTTTTTTCCGCCGGAGAAATCGCATGCCCCCCACGCTCGTCCTCGCCCACTCCCCCGACTCCGACGACGCCTTCATGTTCTACGGCCTGCGCGAGAACGCGGTCGACACCGAAGGCGTCGTGTATCGCCACGAGCTCGCCGACATCGAGACCCTGAACCGGCGTGCTCTCTCGGGCGAGCTCGCGATCACGGCCGTGTCGTTTCACGCGTACGCGTATCTCGCGGACCTCTACGTGCTCCTGCCGCATGGCGCGTCGTTCGGCGACGGGTACGGCCCGTGCGTCGTCGCGCGCGAAGACGCGCGGGCGCCCCGGACGCTCGCCGATCTCGCGGGACGGCGCGTCGCGATCCCGGGGACGCTCACGACGGCCGCGCTCGCGCTCAGGATCTACGCCCCTCTCTCGATTCCCGTGGTGACGCCGTTCGACCGGGTGGGCGGCGCGGTGAAGCGCGGCGACGTCGACGCGGGCGTCGTCATCCACGAGGGCCAGCTCACCTGGAAGGACGACGGCTTTCGCCTCGTGGCGGATCTCGGTGTCGTGTGGAAGGACGAGACCTCTCTGCCGCTGCCGCTCGGCGGCAACGCCGTGCGGAAGGACCTCGGGCCGGAGCTCATCGCGCGGGTGTCGCGCGCGCTCTCGCGGTCCATCGAGTACGCGCTGGCCCACCGCGAGGACGCCCTCACGGACGCGATGCGCTTCTCGCGCGGGCTCCCGCGCGAGAAGGCGGACCGCTTCGTCGGCATGTACGTCAACGACTGGACCCGCTCCTACGGCGAGCGCGGGCGCGAGGCCGTGCGCCGGCTTCTCGGACGCGGGCACGCGGAGGGCGTGCTTCCGCGGCTCGTGACGCCGGAGTGGGTGGCGGAGGCCTGAGCCGTGGCGACGACATGACGGTCCGGGGCCGGACGGCTCTCGCCGGGACGTGGCTCTTCGTGGCCGCGCTCTGGTGCGGCATGCTCGCCTTCTTCGCGGCGTTCGGGGCGCGCACCGTTCTCATGACAGCCCCGAGCCGGCACGCGGCGGGCGCCGTGAACCGGGCTCTCCTCGACGGGCTCGACGCCGTGTCGCTGGGCGCGGCCGCCGTGCTCCTTCTCGGAGCCATCGCATGGAACCGCGCGCGGCCGTGGTCGCCGCGCTCGCGCGGACTCGTCCTGCGCCTCCTCGCCGTCACGTTCGTGGCCGCGATCACGTCGCTCTACGTCATCACGCCCGAGATGATGGCGCTGAGGGACCGGATGGGTCCCATCGACCTCGTGGCGAAAACGGACCCCCTTCGGCAGGAGTGGGGGCGCCTCCACGGCCTCTCGGCGCTCACGCTCGTCGTGCGCCTCCTCGCCGGCATGGGAGCGTTCGCAGCTGGCTTCTCACAACTTCCCCGCGGCGACGCCTGAGCCCTCACGCGAGGTGGCGCCGGAAGAAATCCGTCCAGCGCTTTTCGTATTCGGCGCGCGCCACCGCCTGCGGCTCGTCCGCGTGGTGGCAATGGCCGCAGCGCGGCACCCGCCAGTAGGACTTCTCCCCCGCGAGCGCCTCGTAGATGCGAGGCGAGAAGCGGATGGGCACGAGGGCGTCGTCCTCGCCGTGTACGACGACGGCCGGACACGTCACGCGGCGCGCCGCGCGCACCGGGTCCGCCTCCGAGAGATCGAGGCCCTCGGTGCGCGCGATCCTCCGCATGAGGACGCTCACCGGGAGCGCGAAGAGGAAGGCGGGGAGGGAGGTGGAGCGGTGCAGGTAGTGCGCCGCCATCTCCTTCAGGTCGCCGAACGGGGCCTGCAGCCAGAGCGCAGCCGGCGATGCGGCCGCGCCGAGGTGGAGCGCGAGGACGGCGCCCAGCGAGCAGCCGTCGATGCCGAGGCGCGCGCGAGCGACGCCGAAGCGCGCCTCGGCGAGATCGAGAAGGCGGAGCAGATCGCCCGTCTCGAGAATGCCGTACGTGATGCGCGCCCCGGTGGAAGGAGGATGCCCTCGCAGCTCCGGCACGAGCACGTTGAAGCCGAGGCCGAGGGCGCGCACGGTGTCCGGGGTCCATTCGGCGCCGCACCCGCCCTTTCCGTGGAGAAAGAGGAGCGTGCCCCGCGTCTCGGGGCGGCCTCTCGTCGCGAAGAGCGCCACGAGGCGCGCTCGCTCCCGCGGGTCGCCGTCGTGGGAGAGGATTTCCACGAATCCCTCCGGCCCCGCAGCCGTGCGCGCGGCGGTGTGGAACGCTTCGACGGATGCCGTCGCGGGCGCGAGGCCCACGGGAGAAAAGAGGATCCCCGCCGGCGACCGCATACGCAGGCGGCGGTTCTCAGGAGGCCTTCGCGGCCTTCTTCTTCGCCGGTTCGGGCGCCGCCGTTCCGTACTCGGCATTCCGGGGGTCGATCTCCGAGGCCCTCTTCAGGGCCGCCGCGGCTCCCGCGCGATCGCCCATGGCCCGGAGCGCCGCCGCGAGGGCGGCCTGCGCGCCCGCGTCCTCGCCATTCGAGAGCTCGACCGCCTGGCGCGCGTGCTTGACGGCCCCGGCGGGCTCCTTCAGGGCGAGGGCGACACGGGCCGCGCGCGCGGAGAGCAGCGTGTCGAGAGGCCCGATCGCGATTCCCGCGAGGTAGGCTTTCTTCGCCTCGACGGGCCTTCCGCTCGCGGCGAGCGCCTCGGAGAGGTCGAACTGCCGCTCGATGCGAGGTCCTCCGGCGGCGCCGTTCTTCTCGGCGAGCGCGGAGGCGCGCTGGAAGGCGGCGAGCGCCTGCGGGCCATTGCCGGCCTTGCGCTCGGCGGCGCCGAGCGCCGCCACGACGTCGGCGGAATACGCCGTGGACTCGCCCACGGCCGCGAGCGTCTCCTGCGCCACGGCGCGCGCCGTCGCGACGTCGCCCCGCGCCCCGAGGCCGGTCACGAGCGCCGCCGCGAAGAAGGCGCGCCTCGGGTCGCTCCCGAGCCGGGGCAGAAAGGTCGTGATGAGGTCGGCCGTCTCGGATGATTGGTCGCTCTCGAGCGTCTCGATGACGACGAGCTGCGCGAAGAGCTGGAAGATCTCCGGCCGGCTGAGATCTCCCTCTTCACTCACGAGGCGAAGGGCGATGGGGCGCACCCTCCTGAGGTCGCGCCGCACCGCGAGCGCGCTCGCGATCGAAAGGGCCTCGCCGGCGTTCCACGACGACTTCAGCTTCGCGACGCCTTCCAGGAGCGACGTCCGTCCGTTGAGCACGGCGTCGGCGCCGCGCCGGAAGTCGCCCGCCTGATAGCCGCCCACGAGGCGGTCGATCTCGTTTCCGTTCCCGTCGAGGAAGAGAACCGTGGGGTAGGAGAAAGCCTGATACCGCGCCGAGATGCGCTGGCCCTCGCCCTTCTCGGCGTCCACGCGCGCGGGGATGACGGTCTTCTTCGCCCATTCGACGACGGCCGGGTCGGAGAACGTCGTC
>JBGPDK010000036.1:0-23341 GCA_041482235.1 Thermoanaerobaculia bacterium
TTCATCATGGATGACCGTGAGCCTGCTGCGGCGCGGAGCGCTCGACCAGCGATGATGGACACTCCGAACGTCCTCGTCGTCGAGGACGAGAGAGAGACGAGGGCCTTCATCGTGGCGACGCTCCGGGAGATCGGCGTCCTGCCGACGGGCGTCGGCAACCTTCGCGATGCCCGCGCGGCGTTTCGCGAGCGGTCCTTCGAATTGCTGGTCGTGGATCGAATGCTGCCGGACGGGTCGGTGTTGGACTGGGTCGCCGAGATCAGGAAGGCGGGACACACGGTACCAATCCTCGTGATCACGGCCCTCCGGGAGGTGCCCGAGCGCGTCGAAGGGCTCGAGGCCGGGGCGGACGACTACCTGGGTAAGCCCTTCGCTCCGTTGGAGCTGAAGGCCCGCGTGCGCGCGCTCCTGCGGCGCGGACACCCGGCGCGACGGCACGTGGAAGCCGGCGTCGTGCGCCTCGACCTCGACCGCCGCGAAGCCTTCGTCAGGGGTGGAGAGGTCCCGGTCACCGAACGGGAGTTCCGCGTGCTCGAGCGCCTCCTAGCCAGCCGCGGGATCGCGCGCAATGAGCTGCTCGAAAACGTTTGGGGCGAGGCGACGCCGGAGACGTCGGCAAGTCTCGACGTCTTTCTCTCGAGACTTCGCCAGAAGCTCGGCGAGCGAGGACTCCCGGACGCCATCGAGACGGTCCGCGGCTACGGGTTCCGCTGGCGTGGAGGAGCTTGATGCGCCGCCCCGGCATCGCGAGGCGGATCGCCCTGATCGCGGCCGCGGCCGCTGCGATCACGGCGCTGGTCAGCGCGGCCGTGCCACTCGTCCTCCTCGGGTTTCGGCTCACGTCAGCCGACCTGCGCACCGCCAGGGACATCGCCGCCGCGATGGACGCGGGTATCACGAAGGAGCGCGCCGAGCGGCCGACCGCCGAAGGTGCGGCTCGCGAATTCCTGTACGAGCTGGCCCTCGACGGAGTGAGAAGGGAAGTGTGGGGTCCGTCCGGCCTCATCGCGGCGAAGGGTCCGGGGGACGAGGTGGGAGTGGGAGGAGGCGCGGCCGACGCGGAACCACATCGGGAGAAGGGCCGCTTCGTCGCCCGGCGGCACACAGAGACAGACCTCGTCGTCGCGGTTGCGGTGCCGGGCTCATTCTCGAGCGCGCTTCGGCGGGAAATGGGCACCGCGCTCCTTCTCGGCGTCCTTCCTCTTACCGTCCTTTCCGCGCTGATTTCAGTTCGTCTCACACGGCGAGCACTCGCACCGCTCGAAACGTTGGCGCGGGAGGTCGCGGCGCGACCCTCGAGCGGTCCATGGATACCGCTCGAAGCGATCTCCAAAGACGCCGAGGTCGCGCGTCTCGCCGACGCGCTCAACGAAATGGGCGGGCGCCTCACGCAGGCTCTTGCCGCCGAGCGGGAGTTCGCCGCGTTCGCTGCGCATGCCCTCCGCACGCCGCTCACCCGCCTCGTCGCCGAGTCCCACAGCGGGACGCCGCCGAGCGGCGGAGCCCTCGAGATGCTCCGCCGCCTCGTCGAAAGCCTTCTCGTCCTCGTGCGGACGGACGTCCGCCTGCAGGAGGCCGGCTCCGCGACAAACGTCGCCGACCTCCTCCGGCACGTTGCCGTGTCGCGCGCCGGCAGCGGCCGTGCGTTCACGGTCGAGGCGCCGGACGAGGTCTTCGTTCGGGGCGACGAGGAGCTTCTGGTCGCGGCGATCGAGCACCTCGCGGAGAACGCGGTCGCATACAGCACGCCGGGTCTGCCGATTCACCTCTCGGCCTCTGAGAAGGGCGGCATCGTGACCGTCGCGATCCGCGACGAGGGACCCGGAGTCGCTCCCGAGGACCTCGAGCGGATCTTCGAGCCTTTCGTCCGGGGAAGGGGGGCGGAGGTCTCGACGGGGAGCGGGCTCGGGCTCGCCCTCGTGCGCCGGATCGCCGCCGGACACGGAGGCTCGGCGTGTGCGGTTCCGGCGCGAGGCGGGACCTCCTTCGAGCTCCGGCTGCCGGTCTGGCGGCCCCGTTAGGCTGCGTTAAGACTCCTGGACGCAACATCGGCGGCGGGGGATGGTCGATGGCGAGAAAAACGGACTTCATGCGGTGGCTCTGGGGCGATCTCAAACCGAACCGGGACCTCGACCGCAAGGCTGACGCGCTGGTCAACGAAATGAAGATCCAGAGGCAGCTGATTGCCCTGCGCGAGAGGAGGGGTCTGTCTCAAAGGTCTGCCGCGAAGCTCCTCGGAGCGAGCCAGCCCTACATCGCGAAGCTCGAGACGGGGGTGATCAGGAATCCCGGCGTGAGAACCCTCGTGAAGTACGCCACCGCCCTCGGCGGGCGAGTGACGCTTCAATTCGACCCGGAGATCGGCCCAGGTCCGAGGGCAATATCCCTCGGTTATCCATCGAGCCGCTGACCGGGCGCCGGTGCCGGGAATGCGAAGACGGATCGTTCTTTCCCCACGGCGGGCTAGTCCCGACGTACCTCGGCGTCCCTGTTGACGATCCTATCGCCAGCGCGTCGACGCCCGGCGGTCTAGCCCACGATCAGGATCGCCACATCGCTCACGTTCGTGTTCGTGGGGCCGGTGCGCAGGAGCGAGCCGGCGCTCTCGTGGAAGTGATACGAGTCGTTGGCCGCGAGACAGGCGCTCACCTCGAGCCCCAGCGAGAGCGCACGCTCGGCGATTTCGAGCGAGGCGAAGGCTCCCGCGGCGTCGGTGGGGCCGTCGTTGCCGTCGGTGGAGGCCGCCAGAAGGACGATGCTCCGCGCCGCCGGTGAGCGCGGGAGCGCCGCGAGGAACGCCAGCGCCAGCTCCTGGTTCCGGCCGCCCTTCCCGCTCCCGCGCAGCGTCACCGTCGTCTCTCCGCCGGCGATGAGGCACGCCGGCGGGCGCAGCGGGAATCCGTTCAGGGCGATGTCCTCGCCGATCCCGAGCAGCGCGAGCGCCGCCTCGCGCGCCTCGCCCGTCAGCCTCGACGTCAGAACCAGCGTCGCGTAACCGAGCTCGCGGGCCCTCGTTTCAGCGGCGAGCAGCGCCTGGTGATTCGTCCCGACCAGGACGTTCGTCGTCCTTTCGAAGGCGGGATCGCCCGGCTTGGGGGTGTCTTCGTGAAGGCCCGAAGCGCCGGCTTCCAGGGCACGCAAGGCGGCGGGGGGGATCAGATTCGCGACGCCATGCCGGCGGATGACTTCCAGAGCGTCGCCAAAGGTCGTCGGGTCCGGCACGGTCGGCCCCGAGGCGATCACGTCGAGATCGTCGCCGACGACATCCGAGAGCAGCAGGTTCA
Organism: Thermoanaerobaculia bacterium; assembly: GCA_041482235.1. Lineage (GTDB taxonomy): Bacteria > Acidobacteriota > Thermoanaerobaculia > UBA5066 > UBA5066 > Fen-183. Next base: position 3,285 of record JBGPDK010000036.1, read on the forward strand.
ACGACGTGGCCGGCGCGTAGGCGCGCGCGAGTCGTCCGCCCTTGATCCGCGAGAGGTGCTTCCTCACGCAGTTCATCTCGTGAATCGTGGCGCCGCAGGCGAGAAGGGTGCGCGTGACCTCTTTCTTCTCGTCGAGGCTGATGAGAGGACGGCCGTCCGCGCCGCATGCCGGCGCGCAGAGCAGGGCCGACCCGCCGCCCGAGATCAGGGTGATCACGAACGTGCGTTCGTCGCACGCGTCCGCGAAGGCCAAAATCTCTTCCGCCGCGCGCGACGAGGATTCGTCGGGCACCGGGTGGCTGGCCTCGATCAGGCGCACGCGCCGCAGCGTCTCGACGTGACCGGCCTTCACCGAAACGAGGCCGTCGGCGATCCGATCGCCGAGGATCTCCTCGAGCCCGAGCGCCATGCGCGCCGTCGCCTTTCCCGCCCCCGTCACGACCAACCGATCGAACCTGGAGAGATCGAAGCGGGCCGACGAGAGCTCCGTCTCGAGGCGCAGAACGTCTCGATCCAGCCGCAGCACGCGCTTCATCATCGGAACGGGGTCGACCCGACCGAGAGCCGCGCGGAAAATCGCCTCCGCGTCCGCGATGAGTGGGTTCGTCATGGCCGCTCCCCGGTCTGGTCGTCTGACCGTCGAAAGGGACTCCTCGCGAGTCGAGAGAGTGCTCCGCATGGCATATCACGTGCGTATCTTCCCCACGTAGACTGCCGCCCGTGAAGCCGCCTTCATATCGCTCGATCCCGGATCTCTTTCTCGCCCGTGTTGCCGCCACGCCTGACGCATCCGCGTTCCTCCACCCCGAGGACGAGATTTGGAAAAGCCTGTCGTGGCGCGAGACCGCCTCGCGCGTCCGCGAGCTCGCCTGCGGGCTCCTGTCTCTCGGCCTCTCGGTCGGCGATCGCGTGGCCATCGTCTCGGCCACGCGCCTCGAGTGGATCCTCGCGGATCTCGCCGTCGCCTGCGCGGGCGGGGTCACCGCCACGGTCTACCCCGTCTCGACCGAGGAAGACACCTCCTTCATCCTGTCCGATTCGAGGGCCGCGATCGTCTTCGCCGAGGACGCCGCGCAGGCCCGGCGGATCCTGAGCCGAAGCGACGCGCTCCCCGGCCTGCGACATCTCGTCCTGTTCGACACGTCGGCGGGACTTCCGGGCGACGCGATGTCCCTGCTCGACCTCGCGGCTCTCGGCCGCGCGTGGGACACGGCGCATCCGGGCGGGTTCGACGCGGCGGCCGGGGCCGCCGGGCCGTCCGATCTCGCGACGCTCATCTACACCTCCGGGACCACCGGCCGCCCGAAGGGCGTCGAGCTGCCGCACGACTGCTGGCTCTTCGAGGTCGAGTCGATCGGCTCGCTGGGCCTCCTCGGGCCGACCGACCTGCAGTTTCTCTGGCTTCCTCTCGCGCACGTCTTCGGCAAGGTGTGCGTGACGCTCGGGATCGGCCTCGGCTTCCCGACGGCCGTCGACGGTCGCCCCGACCGCATCGCGGCGAACCTCGCGTCCGTGAAGCCCACGTTCGTCTGCGTCGTCCCGCGCATCTTCGAGAAGGTGCACGCGAAGATCCTCGAGCAGGCGCTCGCGGGCGGAAAGGCGAAGGCCGCGATCTTCCGGTGGGCGCTCGGCATCGGCACGGAGGTCGCGCAGCGCCGGCGTGACGGCCGGCACGTCGGGGCCTTCCTCGAAGCGCGGCGGCGCCTCGCGGACGCCCTCGTCTTCGACAAGGTTCGCGCGCGCTTCGGGGGGCGACTCCGCTTCTTCATCTGCGGCAGCGTCGCCCTCGCGAAGGAGCTCACCGGGTTCTTCGCCGCGTTCGGTGTCACGATCCTCGAGGGCTACGGCCTCTCCGAGTCGACGGCGATGACGGTCTCCAACCTCCCGGACCGGAACCGCTGGGGCACCGTCGGCATCCCGATTCCCGGCATGGAGGTCTCGTTCGCGGGGGACGGCGAGATTCTCCTCCGTGGGCGCGGGGTCATGCGCGGCTACCACGGCCTCCCGGACGAGACGGCCCGCGTGCTCGACCCGAACGGCTGGCTTCGCACGGGCGACATCGGCGCCTTCGACGCCGCCGGCCATCTCACGATCAGCGACCGCAAGAAGGACTTGATCAAGACATCGGGAGGGAAGTTCGTTGCGCCGCAATACGTCGAGGGAAAGCTGAAGCTCGAGACGCCCGTCATCGCGCAGGTCCTTCTGCACGGCGAGGGACGCCGCTTCTGTACCGCGCTCATCAGCCTGGCCGAAGAGGAGGTTCTCGCGTGGGCGCGAGCCGAGGGGATTCGCGACGCGTCCTACTCGGGCCTCGTGCGCGACGCGAGGCTCGTCGAATTCATCCGCCGGCATGTCGAGCACGTGAACGCGCACCTGGCGAGGTACGAAGCGATCAGGCGGTGGGCGATCCTGCCGGCGGAGCTGAAGATCGAGACGGGCGAGCTGACGCCGAGCCTCAAGGTCCGCCGCCGGATCGTCGAACAGCGCTACCGCGACGTGCTGGAAGGCATGTATGCCGAAGTGCCCCAGGCCGTTCCGGAGACGGACTCCCCCGAAAAGCCGGAGCTCAAGAACGCTGGAGCCCCGCCCGAGCGCGCGCAACCATGAGCCGGTCGGCGCTCCTTCTCTTCGCTCTCCTCGGCTCGAGCCCGCTTCTCGGACAGTCGGTGCTCTACAACCGCGCGTACGTCTCGCCGGCGGACGGCGACCGTCGCGTCTACCAGGTTCTAACGCCGTCGGGATACGACGGCATTTCCCAACTACCCGCCGTCCTCTTCCTGCATGGCCGAGGGGGATCGATGGCCTCGTTTCGGACGGACGGGTACGTGGCCGAGGCGGAAACGCGCGGTGTCGTTCTGGTCTTCTGGCAGGGGCGCTACGATCTCTCGATCGGCGCGTATTCCACGCAGTACGTCGACGGCGTGAACGGCATTCCCGACGAAACTGACGTCCTCGCCTGCCTGGCCGACGCGCTCGCGTCGTTCCGGATCGATCCGGACCGTGTCCACGTCGTCGGCTTCTCGCAAGGAGGGAAGGGCTCACTCCTGATCGGACTCAAGAACCCGGACCGCTTCGCGTCCATCAGCGACGGCTCGGGTCCGTCGGATGCCTTCGAGGGGCAGAGCTGGTCCCCGGGGTTTCCCGATTTTCGCGCCGCGGCGGGGGGTGATTTCGTCAACGGGACCGGTCCGGTGCTGGCCCGCTGGTTCGCGCAGTCTGCCCGCTTCTATCTCGGCAACGCCCGAAACGTTCCTCTCTATCTGGCACACGGCGCAGCCGATACCGTCGTCCCCGATTCAACCGCGCTCTTCCCCTACCGCAACACGCACCACATCGCCGACACGCTGGGATTCAAGGACGCCCGGGGCTCCGTGCCGACCCTTTCCGAGCTCCGGCTCCAGGATCCCGGCGGCTACGTTTTCCAGACCTCCTATCCGGCGGGCGTCGACCACGTGGAAGAGCTCGTACTCGCCCCGAAACCCCTTTTCGATTTCATGCTTGGCAAGATCCGGACGCATCATCCGGACCGGGTCGTGGCGACGACGTACGATGCGACGGAGCGGGGCTATTACTGGGCCCGGCTCGGAAGGATCACCCCGCCGGACGGCGCGCCTGCGGGACTCGACGCCACCGTCGATCCCGGCGGGAACGCGCTTTCGATGAGGATCTTCGGAAGTCCGACCGTCGATGTCCGGGTGGGGGACGCCGGGCTCGATCCCTCGCAGCCGCTGACGCTGCACGTCGCCGGCGGGCTCGCGCTCTTGCGACTTTCGGGACCGTTTCCGGCACGGCTCCGCGTCCTGCGCGACGGGATCCTTCTGAGCGAAGGAACGTCCTACAGCCGGATCGGCTCCGACGTCCTCCTGTCGCCTTTCGATGGATTTCAGGGAGAAGAGCTGAGGGTCGAAGCCGAGGCGCAGGGAGCGCTGTCCGAAAGCGACCTACTCGTGCCGGCGCTCGTCGACGCGCAGGGTCTTTCGGGCGCGGCGTTCAGCACGGAATTGACGCTGACGAATCTCTCCCCGCTCCCGCTCACGATCGAAGCGTTGCTGTTGGACGGGTCTCTCGCCACGACTTCCATCGAGATGTCAGCGTTCGAGACCCGATCTGTCACGTCGCTCTCTCTCTTCACATCGTTCGGAAAGCCGGGTGGTGTCGCCCCCCTTCGGCTTCGCATCGTGGGCGGTACACCGGGTGTCCTTCTCGCTTCCTCGCGAGTCTTCAACACCGCTTCGGGCGGCGGAACCCACGGCCTGTCGTTTCCGGTTCTCACAGCGCACGAGTCCGTTCTGAATCCGGGTGAGCAGGCCGATTTCCTCGGAACCGAGGATGTCCACCCGGCGCGCATGAACGTCTCGCTCTTCGCTCCGTTTGAAGACGTGACGGCGTTCCTCGAGACTTTCGGACCGACGGGTACCGCGGTGTCGAGCCACGCTCTCACCATCCCGGCCGGAGCGCGGATTCAAGAGAACGACCTGCTTTCAGGGATGCCGACCCCGGGACGCATCTCGGTGTCGGTCCTTTCGGGTCGGGCGCAGGTCTACGGAACGGTGATCTCGAACTCGCCGACGAACGACCCTTTCCGCAGTCCTCCGCTCCTCAGAAGGAGGAGCGCGACGTTATGGACGATTCCGGCCGTGGCCGCCGCGCCCGGCCGAAACGGAGCTTTTTTCTCGAGCGACGTCTTCCTCGGAGCGCTGCCGGGCGTGCCGGACTCCGCCATCCCGGTCGACCTCACGTACCGGCCGCGCGACGGCGGTCCCCCGGTGACCGTGACGATCCCGATTCTGCCGGGCACCACGCACGTCTTGTCGGACGTTCTGCGCAGCGCCTTTCCGGCGTCGGCCCCGGGCGCGGGCGCCCTCGAGATTCGAAGTCCCATTGGCCTTCAGGTACTGGCCGTGACGCGGAGCGATTCGGAGGCAGGTCCCGCGTCGCAGGACGTTGCTTCGACACGAGGGGAGGACGAGATCACGAACGTGTCTCCCGCCGCCTTCGTCGGAGTGGCTGAGTTCGAAGAGGCACGCTCGAATCTCGTGCTCGTGAACGAGGGATCCGGCACGACGGTCGACCTTCGGATGTTCTCTGAAGGGGGAACCTTTGGAGGACGTGTCTCGGTCGACCTCGGCGCGGGCGAGATCAGGCAGCTCGATTCGTTCGTGCGGCTTTTCGCGCCGAATCCCCAGACTCTCGTGAAGTCCGGCACGCTCCTCGTCATTCCCGCGCCAGGCGGGAAGGTCGTCGCATCGGTCGCCCGCATCGACAACCGGACGAACGATCCCGCCGGGATCACGCCCGTCCCGATTCCGAAGGCGGCGACGATTCCGTAACGGTTCGCTCTGATCCCGGGAAAAATCCGATCTGCCTGTACGTGCGGTAGATGGCGAAGATGATGGTCCGCGGCGCTATCGCCGGCGCCCTTCCTCGGGAGCGACGAGCGTCTCCGGCGGCGTCTTGATGTCCACGTTGTGGAACGCCGCGACCATCCAGTCTGTCCCTGTCTTCACCATCACCTGTTGGAGCCGCGTGCGGAGCACCTTCTCCGCGTCCACGTACACGACCGGAGGGAGTTTGCGGAAGCCGGACACTTCCGTGTCGATATCCACGACCGCGATGTCCGCCCGAAGGAAGCGGATTTTTCGCACCTTGAGGGCCAACCGGCTGCCCTTGAAGAGGGACGCGAAAAACTCGACCTGGCGCTTCTCCAGGTCGGCGCGGCTGCGGGAGACCGCGCCGAAGACGTCCGTGAAGGAGCCGTCCTCCTGGAAGCGGGCCGCGAACGCTCTCGCGTCGCCGCGGTTCCAGGCATCCTCTTCGGCGTCGATCACCTTTCGGAGGAGCGCCTCTTCGGCGGCGGCGACGGGATCCGTCACCGGGACGACGCCTGGGGGAAGGGCTGCCGGCGGCGTTCCTTCCGGAGTCGCGGGCACGGCCGGAGCCGGGGTTGCTCCACCCGCCGGCGGCTCGTATTCGGAGGAGAGGATCTTTCCGTCGCCGGCGTCGACGATGACCTCCTGAACGCCCCCCTTGTTCGCGAAGCGCAGGTCGAACGGCCACGCGAGGCATCCGTTCACGACCTCGACACCCGACTCGATCACGGACGCCACTTTGTTCGGCGCGACGGAAGCAATGGCGCGAGCCTCGGCGTCCTTCGAGGTGACGCGCGCCATGCTCACGAGCTCGGCCTGCGACGTTCCCCGAGCGGGGCGAATGGAGCACTCCGGCTTCTGGGCGTTCGCGAAGGAGGCGACGAGAAGAACCAGGCTTGCAGTCAGCGGGCGGCCCATGCGTGCTCCTCCGCGCATTATGTGCGCGCGAGCCGGCGCTTCGCCGCCCCACTGCCTGGAGAGAGCCTCGTCTTCAGAAGCTGACGCGTACCCCCAGCCGTGCCGAGGTCGGTGGAGTCCTCAGGACGGGCTTTCCGTATCCGGGATTGACGGGCGTCGGCGAGGAATTGTCCGCCTCCTGGAAGCCCCAGCGCTGGTCGAGCAGAACGGCCTTCTGCGCGTTGAAAAGGTTGAAGACGTCCACCAGGACGTTGATGTTCACCGGCCCGACGGGGATCGGGTACCCGAGATGCAGATCCGCCTCGTACGTGTCGGGAGTCCGCCCTTCCGAGCCCCGGTCGTTCAGGAAGAACTCGTACCGCCCGTACGCGTCCGAGTAGCCGTAGCGGCTGAGCGGCGTCCCGCTTCGGTAATACGCGGAGAGGCCGACGGAAAGCCTGAAGGGAAACACGTAATACCCGGAGAGCTTGAACTGGTGCCGGCGATCGTTCGAAAGGAATCCTGTGTTCGTGATCCTCGCGAGATTCTGCCCGTTCGAGAAGAAGTCGTAATAGTCGAAGGCCGCCGAGATGTTCGGGTCGGCGCCCACGTTCGTGAAGGGGGAGTAAAGCCCGTCGAAGTTCCCCTCGAGCTTCGAGTAGATGTATGACGCCTGCGCCTGAAAGTTGTCGGCGAAACGCTTCTGGACGTCGACCTGAAGCGCCTTGTAGGTCCGTTGCGCCTTCGGAGACGGAAAGGTCTGGGAGTAGTCGAGCGTGAAGAGCCGCTCCATGATTCCCTTCCCGGGATTCCCGATGCAGTAGGTCCCGTCGTCCTGGCAGAGGAAGTCCTCGATCACCTCCCCGTAATTCCGGTAGATGAACTTGGCCCCGACCGAGATGTCGCGGGCCACCTCGCGTTCGTACCCGAGAAGGTATTCATGGAGATACTGGTTCCTGAGGTTCGGGTCGGAAGGCTCCGTGAATCCCCCGAGCATGTTCGACGTCTGGCCGAGGTCGGCCTCGGCCGCCGGATCGCGCGCCGTTCCCGTCGGGCTGTAGTTCAGGATCCGCGCCTGCCTCTCGAACGAGAACGAACGGATGACGAGGTCCATCGAGAGCTGCTCGTAATAGCGCCCGTACGAGCCGTAGACCCGCGAGCGGTGGTCGCTTGCGGGATCCCAGATGAAACCGAACCGGGGGGCGAAGTCGTTCTTCAGGTCGATTTGCGTCGTGCCCGAGGCGTCGATGATCTGCTGGCGATCCCAGCGGATTCCGGCGTTGAGCGTCAGGTTGTTGAAGGGCTTCCAGCGGTCCTGCAGGTAGAGGGTCGTCACCCGGTGCTCGGGCGAGGCGAAGAGAGCCGAGACAGGCGCGTCGTCGATCGTGGAGGTGGGTGTCGACCAGTAGAAGTGGCTGTAGACCGGCTGCGCCGGGTTCACGGGGTTCGAGAAAACGTTGACGAGCTGGCCCCCGGAGTAGCGCCGGACGACGTCCGCCGTCTCCCGTTCGTACTCGAGGCCTGCCTTGACCTCGTGGGCGCTGAAGAAGCACGTGACGGCCGAGGTGAACGCGTCCCGCCGGAACTTCTTGTCCTCGATCAGGCCGAAACCGCCGGTCTGGAAGAAGTTCTTGTCGGTGTTCTGGAGCTGGATGACGTCCCCGGCGGAGGATTCCGGCGCGACCGAGTTCTTCTCGTTGTGGCGGGAAATCTGCGCGTTGACGAGCCAGTGCGAGCCGAGCAGCCCTTCGTATCGCAGCGCGAAGTCCGTTCCTCCGAAGCTCCGCACACCCTGATAGGTGAGCGGGTCGCCGTTGAGCGAGTGGTTGTTGTCGTTGATCGCCCCCGTATCGTCTCGCGGATCCTGGAAGAACGTCCCGATCAGCGACTGGCTCCCGGTCAGCTTGAACGTCAGCTTCCCGGAGGCGAGGTCGCGCTTGCTCTCCGACCGGACGACGTCTCCCGCCCGCGGCCCCTCCGGGAGCGCGTTGTCCTGCGTGTTGTTGACCCGGTCGTAGGCGCCGAAGAACCAGAGCCTGTCCTTCAGGATGAAACCGCCGGCACCGATCCCGAAATCCTCGCGCTGGCTTCCGACCGGCGTCTCGGTCGACACCACGGGCTCGGCGTTCGCTTGGAGCGAGAACCCGAACCGCTCAGCTTTGTCGTAGTAGCCGAATGCGTCCGCGTGAAAGGCGTTCCCGCCCGACTTCGTGATGACGTTGATGATGCCGCCCGTGGAGCGGCCGAACTCGGCTTCGTATCCGCCGGTCTTCACGTCGACGGCCTGGATGAACTCGAAGTTGAGCTCCTTTCCCTGGAAGCCGTACTCGGAGCCCGTCGTGTTGACCCCGTCGATGTAGAAGACGTTCTCCGCGCCCGACGAGCCGTAAACCGAGATCGTCGACTGGCTCGTGTTCCCCGGGTTCGCGTCCGAGGCCACCCCCGCGACCACCTGCGCGAGCGAAGAGTAGTTGCGCCCCGTCGGCAGCGTGGCGATGGCACGCTCGTTCAGGTTCGCCCCGAGCGACGTCGACGTCGTGTCGACGGCCGTCGCCTCGCTCGTCACCGTGGCCTCCGCCGTCACGGAGATGTGGAGGTTCGCGTCCAGCGTCGTGTCCTTGCCGAGCAGGACCTGAACCCCCTTCTGTGTCTCTTTCGCGAAGCCCTGGAGAACGAAGGAGACGAGATACTCGCCCGGCGGCAGAAGCGTGAGGCGGTAGCGACCCTCGGAGTCGGTCGTCGCCCTCCGGACGCCCTGGAGCGAGGCGCTGCTCGCCTCGACTGACGCGCCTGGAAGGGGCGCCCCCTGCCCATCCATCACCTTTCCCACGAGGCTGCTCGTGGTCTGTGAGAGGAGGGAGGCCGGGAGGAGGAGCACGACGAGGAGGAATGCCGAATGAGCTCGAAGACGTGTCATCGAGAAGCCCTCCCTCGGAAGATTTGCTTGCCCGAGGATATCAAGACGTAACCTCGCCGGTGTGAAACCGCTCTCCGACGACCGCTTCATGTGCGATGCCCTCGCCTCGGCCCGCCGGGCGCTCGCGCACGGGGACGTCCCGGTGGGGGCCGCCGTGGTGGAGGACGGAGTCGTGATCGCGCGCGGGAGGAATGCGCGTGAGAGAGACGGCGATCCCACGGCCCACGCCGAGATCGTGGCCATCCGGCGCGCGGCGAGAAAGCTCGGCTCCTGGCGCCTTTCCGGCTGCACGCTGTACGTCACGCTCGAGCCCTGCGCCATGTGCGCGGGGGCGATGGTGCTCGCGCGCCTGACGCGTCTCGTCTACGGAGCGGCCGACCCGAAGGCCGGCTTCGCGGGCTCGCTGGGGGATCTGTGCCGCGACGCGCGCCTGAACCACAGCGTGGCGGTCACGGCTGGCGTTCTCGGTGACGAGTGCGGGACAATCCTCCGGGAGTTCTTCCGTGAAAAGCGTGCCGCCCGGACCCGCCCCGCACGTTGAGTCGTCCTTCGACGCTCCCGAGGCGCCCGCCCTGCGCTGCCCCTCGTGCGGGGCGGCGGCAACCGAGGGTGACCGGGCGTGCGGTCATTGCGGCTCGTTGCTCTCGACGCGCCGCTGCGCGACGTGCTTCACGCTCTCACCGCGGGATGCCGAACGCTGCGTGCGGTGCGGTGCGCTGCTGCCGGCCGACGCCTTCAAGCCGGCCGCCGGCGCGTGCCCCTCCTGCCGGCAGCCGCTCGTCTCCCGATCGGCCGGTGTCGTCGGCTTCTCCGAATGCGCACGGTGCGGCGGTCTCTTCCTGTCGCGCGAGGCGTTCGACGCGGTCGCCAAGGACGCCGGCACGCGCGAGAGGGCGCGCACATTCGACGAGATCCCGCGAACAGGGGCCGCGTCCGAGCCGGGCTTCCAGTACCGCCCGTGCCCCGTATGCCGCAAGCTGATGAACCGGTCGAACTACGGAGGCGGCTCGGGTGTCATCGTGGACGCCTGCGGGCCGCACGGCGTCTTTTTCGACAGGGGCGAGCTGACGAGGATCGTGGACTTTCTCGAGAAGGGCGGCTGGGATCGCGTGAAGAAGCGCGAGAAACAGAGGATGGAAGAGGAAATATCTGCTCTGGAAAGCAGGAAGCGGGGGGCGGCGGAGCAGGGCCTGGCGCCAACGCAGTTCTCGTGGGCGGGCGAGGGGGTCCTGACCGAGATCCTGGCGTCATTGGGCAGGCACTTCGGCTGACCCGGTCCCTATCGCGGAATCTTCTCTTGTCTCCCGCCTTGACGCCCCGGTCCGTTCGGGTAACCTCGGCCTTCCGCCGCGCGCGGACAGGTGTCCGAGTGGTTTAAGGAACACGGTTGGAAGCCGTGCGTAGCCGAAAGGTTACCGTGGGTTCGAATCCCACCCTGTCCGCCATCGTTTCGCGGGGCGCGGCGTGACGAAAAGGTCCGGCACGCGTTTCGCTCTTCCAGGCGCGGTACCGGTCCGCGGCGCCAGAAAAGGGGTGTGTCCGATGAAAAACGCCATCCGCTCGGCCCTCGTGGTCCTGTCAGCCGTTCTCGCCGCGCCCTTCGCTGCTGCCGCGGGAGGCCCGCTCCTCGAGAAGGAGATCGAAGTCCCGCGCGCCACGCGCATTCCGCTCGACCTCAAGTGGGAGAAGTGCGTGCTCGTGGACGTCGAGACGCAGAATGACCCGTCCGACAAGACGATGCAGGCGGCGAAGGACCACGACCCGAAGGACCTGACGTTTCTTCTCGTGCGCTTCCGCTACGCGAATAGCGACTGGATCGACCACCGCGTGCGCCTGCGCGCCGTGCTGCTCGACGCCTCGGGGAACGTCCTCGCGGATGCCGGCCGCACGGGCACCATGGACAAGAACCAGACGGACGACACGCTGAGCTTTCCGATGAAGGTGAAGACCGTCGACTGGGCGAACGCGCAGAAGATGAAGGTCACCGCGAGCTTTCTGAAGTAGCAGAAGATCGCCAGGCGTTTCTCTGCGCGGGCGGACGCCCCTTGGTGCCGGCGCGGGTTCCCCCCGATACTAGAATCCAGAATGGCTCGGGTGTCGACGAGGAAAGAGGCGCGCCGCGTCGTCCGGCTCGTCTCGGGAGTCGAACGCCGAGTACGGCCCGCCGCTTTCTGGGCTTTCGTCGCCGTGTTCTCGTGGCTCCTCGCGGCATCTTCGTGGCGGTACCCGTTGACCGGGGACGGCGCACTCGCGGTGAGGACCGGGATCTCCCTCGCCTTCGAGCGCTCTTTCGCCCTGCCACGGCCATCCGGGAAGGACGCGGGGGACTGGTTCTATCTGCTTGCGCCGGCCGGCGGCGGCCTGCCCGCCGCCATCTACGCTCCGCTCGGCGCCTTCCTGAGAGCCGGGTCCATTCTGGCCTCGGGGGTGTTTCCGCCCGGGCTGCTGCGCGGTCGGGTCGCGGACATCTCGATCTGTTTGTGGCCCGTGTTGTTCACCGCGGCTCTCGTCTGGCCCCTCTCGCGCCTGTTTCGTTACGGCGGCGGCGGGAAGCTGGCGGCCGCGCCTGTCGCAGGCGCCCTCGTCCTCGGGACCGCTCTCGGGCCGCTCGGGACGAGCGATTTCCAGGAACCGTTCCTGGCGTTCCTGCTGGCGGCATCCCTCGAGCGCGTCCTCTGGGCGCGACGCCAGGACGAAAGTCTCCGGCCGCGCCACCTCCTTCTCGGCGGGGGACTGGCAGGGGCCGCGTTGCTCGCGAAGCCGACCGCGATCGTGGTCGTTCCGGCTCTCTTCCTCGCCGTGTTCTTCGCGCGCGGTCGCCGCCGCCTCCTGCGCGACGGGGCGCTTCTCGCCCTCGGGATCGTTCCGTTCGCCGCGCTGACTCTGTGGCTGAATGCCGTGCGGTTCGGAAACCCCTTCGAGTTTGGCTACTCCGGGCAGCTCGCCCATCCGCTCGCCCGCGCGACGCCTTTCGGATGGAACCTCCTGCGCATCACGTTGTTGCCGAATCGGGGGCTGTTGTGGTTCTCTCCGATCCTCCTTCTCGCCATCCTCGGCATCGGCCGGCTCTCTCGCGGCGCTCATCGAGGCGATCGAAGTGCCGCTCTTCTCGCGGTCGCCGCGTTGCTGGCGACGAATGCCCTCTGGTGGTCATGGGAGGGGGGGATGAGCTGGGGTCCGCGACTCGCCGCGCCGTGCGTCGCTCTGTCTGCGCCGCTCATCTGGAATGGGCTCCGGCGGCACTCGACGATCGCGCTGGTCCTCGGGCTCGTCGGCTTCCTGCTCAACCTGCCGGGCTATCTCCTCGAGTACCCGCGAATCTACTGGTTTGCGCGCGCGCGTTGCGGCGAATGTCCACCGCTGGGTCCCATCGTCCCGATGCACCTCGACGCGGCGCGCGGCTCCATCCAGATCGACCAGCGCGTACATTACAGCCCCGCGTGCGCGCCGGTCCTTCTCGGCTTTCGGGTCCTGGCGACGATGGCCCTCGAGGGAGACGGGCCGGCGGCCGGGAACCCCGGTGGCGTGCCTGAGGATTCGATTCTGTTGCGTCTGGCGTTGGCGCGCCCCGTGCTCGAACCCTCCACCGACATCGGAAAAATGCTGTTTCAAGAGGCTCTCCTCAGGTCGGATCAGATGCCCGCGAGCGCAATGAGGTTTGCGCGGACGGTCCGCGATTGGGGCGGGAGCGCCAACGAGGCGGAGGCTCTCGTCCGGCAGCTCGAGTTCCGCCGGTCAGGGGCGGCGACCGGAAGGTAGTCCTCCGGGCTCGGCCTCGGGCGGACGCGCGGCGGAGAGCTCGCGTGGAACGAGGAGAGTCGCGGTGTCGACGAGCGCCGCGGGAGGACAGTCGCGATCGAACCCCCCGATCGTCCCGACGGGGCGCATTCGTCGTCGGAGAGCCGAGACGATCTCCTCGCCGAAGCCATCGCCATACGCCCCAAGACCGAACTCGAGGTACGGGCGGTTGACGGTGAAGCCGGCTGCCAGCGGCGCGTGCGAGAGGCTCTCGAGAGCCTGGGTCGAGCTCGCCGTGTCGACCCCGATCGGTCCCCATTCCTCCTCCTCGAACGGCGAGCGGTGGCCCGAGAGGAACAGGACGAAGCCGGGTTTCGGGACGCCCGCGACCAGAGAGCCGGGCGGGGCGTTTCGCTGGAGCCACGTGACGAGTCCGCCCACGACCCGCGCCTCGCACGCATACAACGACACCCTTCCGCGATCCGTGGAGATCACCTCCCGCGGCGCGAGGCGATGTTCTTCAATCCGGTCGGCAGCCTGGGCCACCGAGAGGCCGAGGAGGAACGTCCCGGTTGCGGCAGGGAGAGCGAGACGCGACGAAAGAACGACCAGCGAGCTCACGAGCGGCCCCGCAGCGGTGAAGCCGCTGTACGGAGAGCCCGCGATGAGACCGAAGGGCTGCCGGAGAACGCTCGGCAGGGACGCCAGCCCGAGGGCGGACAGAGCCTGCGGATCCTGGACCTCGGAGACGAGGCCGAACCGCCGCACGAGGGAGACGACTGTGATCATGAGGAGCACGAAGAACGCAGGGATGAGCACCTGGATCTCCCGGTTTCCGGGAATCACGGCCGAAGCGAGTCCGGCGGCGAAGCAGACGCCGAGGCCGAACGGCCCGCGCCGCCCGGCCGCCCGAATGACGAGAGCGCCGAACGCGAGGAAGAGGATCGAGGCGGCCGCGTCGACCGCCGCGCGTGCCGGAAAATCCCGAGGCGATCCCCCCGCCCAGAAGAGCGTCGAGAAGAGATGACGATAGGGCTCGGGGAGGACGAACGCGACGAGGAAGCCGCGGCGGACGAGGGTCTCCCGGCCGAGCGCCAGGACCGGAAGACCCCACGCGGCGGCGCCGAGCGAAGCCGCGAGAAGGATCGCGCCGGCCGTCTCGCGCCGCGGACGATGTCGCAAGAGCGGGACGGCGACGGCGAGAAGCCCCGCCGGCGCGAGCTCGAGTTTCGTTCCGGCGGCGAGCCCCCCGAGGACCCCGGCCGCGAGCGAGGACGCCCACCCGCGAGAACCCTGTGCCAGAACGATCGCCGCCCAGCATCCGACCATGCCCTCGAGAGCCGCGACCGAGTAGGGAAAGATCATGGATCCGCCATTTGGAAGGAAGAAACACGCCGACACGACCGCGGCGACGATCCCGGAGGTCAGGAGCCGGTCGGAGACCTGCCGGCGGACGATGCGCCGGAGAGCCTCCACCCCCGCGAGCGCGAGCAGGGTTCTGAGAGCGACGAGGACATCGAGCCTTTTTCCGAAAGCGCGGAGGGCGAAGGCGTCCAGATAGGCCGGAACCGGGCCGTACCAATAAGGCACGTCCCGATAGAGGGTCTCGCCGTCCGCGAGCCGCGAGGCGACCGACACCTCTCTCGCGCTGTCCGCGAACGGCACGTACCACTGGTCTCGTGTCGCCACGAAGAGCACTCCGAAGAGGGCGAACGGAATGAGGCTGCACAGCCCGCGCCAGTCCGGCGATGCCGCGTCCGAACGAGCTCCCATCGATCTCGTCGGAGTATAGGCGGCCCGAAGTCAGCTCCCCGGGTTGGCGGAAAGGATCGTCCCCTATAATCCGCCGCTCCGATCGGCCGCGGTGAGGTGCTGGAGTGGTTGATCAGGACGGTCTCGAAAACCGTTTTACCCGAAAGGGTAACGTGGGTTCGAATCCCACCCTCACCGCCAATCGTCGGCCCCCGTAACCAGTCCTCTCGTCCCGCGTACTAGTCCCGAGTGCTCGACACACGGCCGCGGGGGATTTTCGTCCTCTCGCTCCTGCTCTTCGCCGGGAACGGCGCCGGAAGCGAGCCGGCGAAGGGCCCGGAGATCCGCATCGCCCGGGCCGCAGGGCCGATCACGGTCGATGGGGATCTCGACGACCCTGGCTGGCGGGGCGCGATGCGCGTCGACACCTGGTACGAGACGAACCCCGGCGACAACCTTCCGGCGAAGCTGAAGAACGTCGGTTACCTGGCCTACGACGACAAGTTCTTTTACGCCGGCTTCGAGTTCTTCGATCCGAATCCCTCGAAGATCCGGGCGCCCCTCTCGGACCGGGACAACATTTCGGGCTCCTATACCGACTACGGCGGGATCATTCTCGATACGAAGGGCGAGGCGAAGAACGCCATCCTCTTTCTCGCGACTCCGCGCGGGATCCAGTACGACGCCGTCACGGACGACAGCAGCGGTGAAGACTCGTCGCCCGACTACCACTGGGAAGCCGCGGGGAAGATCACGGTGGACGGCTGGCAGCTCGAGATCCGCATCCCGTTCTCCTCGCTTCGCTATCCGAAAGCGGACGTCCAGAAGTGGAACATCCTTCTCTATCGCAATTACCCGCGCGACTTCCGGTACCAGATCTTCTCGGCGAAACTGCCGCGGGACGAAAACTGCTTCATTTGTCACTCGAACCCGCTCGCCGGGCTTCAGGGGCTTCCGAAGGGAGGCCATCTCGTCGTCGCGCCCTACGTCACCGCCAAGGAGCAGGGCGTGCCGCGGGACGGATCGGGCAGCGCGCTCGTCAACCAGCCGGTCAAGGTGGATGCCGGCCTCGACGTGAAGTGGACGCCGAACGCCGTCACGGCGATCGACGGCACGATCAACCCCGACTTCTCGCAGGTGGAATCCGACGTGGCGCAGCTCTCGGTCAACCAGCGCTTCGCCCTCTTTTTCACCGAGAAGCGCCCCTTTTTCCTGGAGGGAATCGATCTCTTCGCGACTCCGATCCAGGCCGTGTACACCCGAACCATCACGGCCCCGAGCTGGGGCGCGCGCGTCACGGGCAAGCTCGGAGGCACCTCGTACACGGCGCTCGTAGCGGAGGACAAGGGGGGAGGCAGCGTCGTCCTGCCGGGACCGAACGGCTCTGGTCTCGCCGACCAGGACTTCAAATCGTTCGTGGTGGTCGGCCGCGTGCGCCACGAGTTCGGAAACTCCTTCGCCAGCCTTCTCGTCGCCGACCGCGAGGTGCGGGGCGGCGGGTACAACCGGGTCATCGGTCCCGATTTCCAGTGGCGCCCGACGCCGCAAGACACCGTCCGGGGACAGCTCCTCCTGAGCGCCTCGGAGACGCCGAACCGGCCTGACCTCGCCGCCGAGTGGGATGGGCGGAAGCCCTCCGGGCACGCGGCCGACGTGTCGGCCTCCCACAGCAACGCGGTCTTCGACGTGTACGGCGAGTACAAGGACTTCGGGAAGGAGTTTCGCGCCGACGACGGCTTCGTCCCGCAGGTCGGCTTCCGGGAGGGCTATTTCGAGTCCGGGTACACGATTCGGCCGAAGAACGCCCCGGTCAGCCGTTTCAGGGCCTATCTGATCACCGACTACCAGGCCGAAACGGAGGGCCCGCTGATCTTCCGTCAGATCTCGCCCGGGTTCGGGATGGACGGCCTCTGGAGCTCGTTCACGCGGATGCGCGTCGGATTCGACCGGGTGCGCGCCGGCGACGTCACGATTCCCCGCACGCAGCTTCTCTACACCGTACAGTTCAGCCCCTCTCGCGCGATCTCGCAGATTTCTCTCGACGGATTCCTGGGAGAGGAGGTCGACTTCGTCGGGGCACGGCCGGGCCACGGCGGCCGGCTCACCGCCTCCGCGAACGTCCACCCCTCGGATCATCTCGAGCTGCAACTGGACAGCGACGTCCGCTGGCTGAACGTGAAGCCTTTCGAAGGGGGCGCCGAGCGGCGCCTCTTCACGGCGCAGGTGGAGCGCCTCAAAGCCACTTACATGTTCACCGCTCACTCGTACTTGCGGCTCATCGGCCAGTACATCCTGACGAAGCGGGACCCGTCTCTCTACGCGAACCCCGTGAGCGAGCGGGACGGCTCGTTCAGCGGGTCTCTTCTTTTTGCCTACAAGCTGAACTGGCAGACCGTGCTCTTCGCGGGCTATGGAGACAACCGGACGCTCACCGAGGAAAACCGCCTCGAGAAGGCCGACCGGCAGTTTTTCCTGAAGGTCGGCTACGCCTTTCAGCGCTGAGGGCGCTTCGTTCCCCGCGTATCATTCATTCCTGACACTCCATTCGGGCTCTCGTCTCGGACCGTTCGAGATCGTCGCGCCGATCGGCGCGGGCGGGATGGGCGAGGTCTACCGCGCCCGCGATCCCAAGCTGGGCCGCGAAGTGGCCATCAAGGTCCTCCCCGAGTCGCTGGCGAAGGACCCTGAGGCCCTCGCCCGCTTCCAGGTCGAGGCCCGTGCGCTGGCTGCTTTGTCCCACCCGAACATCCTGGGCATCTTCGAGCTAGGCAGAGAGAACGGCGTCTCGTTCGCCGTCATGGAGCTTCTCGAGGGCGAGACCCTCCGCGACAAGCTGAAGGACGGCTCTCCTCTCCCCCTGCGGAAGGCCATGGAGTATTCGCGGGAGATCGCGCGGGGCCTTTCGGCGGCGCACGAGAAGGGGATCGTCCACCGGGACCTGAAGCCGGAGAACGTGTTCATCACGAGGGACGAGAGGGTGAAGATCCTCGACTTCGGCCTCGCGAAGAGGACGGAGAAGAGCGCGCGCGAAGACGAGACGAGCACGCCGACGCAGTCCAGGGGAACGGAGCCCGGGGCAGTAATGGGAACGATGGGCTACATGGCTCCGGAGCAGGTGCGTGGACTGCCGGTGGACCAACGGGCGGACATCTTCGCGTTCGGTGCGATCCTGTACGAGCTCCTCACGGGCAAGCGCGCGTTCAAGGGGCCGACGGCCAGCGACACGCTGACGGCCATCCTCAGGGACGAGCCTCCGGGGCTGTCGCAGACGAACGTGAACATCCCTGCGGGGCTGGAGCGGATCGTGCGGCACTGCCTCGAGAAGAGCCCCGAGGCGCGCGCTCAGTCGGCGCATGATCTGGCGTTCGATCTGGAGACGCTGGCAAGCATTCCCGCAGCCTCTGCCGTGCCGCCAGCGCCCTCTCTCCCGACGGCCGAGCGTCTCACGCCGTCCAAGCGGCCCGGTCTCTCGGCCGTCCTCGGCATCGCGGCCGTAGCGGTCGTCGCCGTCGTCGCGGTGATCGTCGTGTCGCGCCGGCCTTCCGGTCCGGCGGCCCACGCCGGTGTCAAGCGCCTAGCCGTCCTTCCCTTCGAGAACCTCGGCTCGAAAGAGGACGACTACTTCGCCGACGGCATCACGGACGAGGTGCGCGCGAAGCTGACGAACCTCCCGGGCCTGGAGGTCATCGCGCGCACCAGCTCGAACGGGTACAGGAAGACGCAGAAGACGCCGCGGGAAATCGGGAAGGAGCTGGAAGTCGAGTACCTGCTCACGGGCGCCGTCCGCTTCGCGAAGGGAAGCGACGGCACGAGGCGCGTGCAGGTGAGCCCGGAACTGAGTCTGGCCTCGAGCGCGGCGTCGCGGTGGGCGCAGCCCTTCGACGCGACGCTGACGGATGTCTTCCAGGTGCAAGGCGAGATCGCCACGCGGGTGGCTCAGGCGCTCGACGTCGCGCTCTCGGCCGAAGAGAAACGCAAGCTGGAGGCGAAGCCGACCCGGAACCTGCCGGCTTACGAAGCCTATCTGCGCGGTGAGGAGGCCTCGCAGTCGATGGCGGCCAGCGACCCTCCGAGCCTCCGTCGGGCCGTCCTCCACTACGAGCAGGCGGTAGCCCTCGACGCCGGCTTCCTGGAGGCGTGGGCGCGGCTCAGCCGTGCCTCGTCGTTGCTCTACGCCAACAGCACTCCGACGCCGGCCGGGGCCCGACGGGCGCTGGAGGCCGCGGGGAAGGCGCTGACGATCGGGCCGGAGCGCCCGGAGGGGCATCAGGCGCTGGGCGATTACTACAGGCTCGTCGTCAAGGACTCGGCCCGAGCGCTTCCCGAGCTGGAGCGAGCACGCCGTCTCTCTCCGGGTAGCGCGGGTTACGCCACCTCCCTGGCGCTCAACCGGCAGCATCTGGGACAGTGGGAAGCGGCGCTCGGCGATCTCGAAGAGGCCCAGCGCCTCGATCCCCGCTCGGTCACTACCCTGCACGGACTGGGCTTCGTGGCTCTCCGTTTGCGCCGCACGTCGGAGGCCCGGAACGCCTTCGACCGCGGGCTCGCCCTCGCGCCCACGAACCTGCCGCTCCTGCACCGGAAGGCCATGACGTATCTCCTGGAGGGAGACCTGGCGGGAGCTCGTGCGGCCCTGAAGGGTGCGCCGAAGGAAGTGGAGCCGACGGCGCTCGTGGCCTTCGTGGCCTCCGCCGGGGACTTCGTCTGGGTGCTCGACGAGGCGCAGCGCGACCTCCTCGTTCGCCTCACGCCGAGCGCCTTCGACGACGATCGCGGCGTCTGGGCCCTCTGCCTCGCGCAGGCGAAGGCGCTGAAGCGCGACGAACCGAGTGTCCGGAAGTACGCCGAGATCGCCCGCGCCGCCTTCGAGGAGCATCTCGCGGCGGCACCGCAGGACGCCCAACTCCACGCCGAGCTCGGCCTTTCGCTCGCGTACCTGGGAAGGAAGGTCGAGGCGATCCGCGAGGCCGAGAAAGCGATGGAGCTCTTGCCCATCTCCAGGGACGCGTACATGGGTCCCTACCTCCAGCACCAGCTCGTGCGCGTCTACATCCTCACCGGCGAAAACGAGAAGGCGCTCGACAAGCTGGAGCCGCTGCTGAAGATTCCGTACTTCCTCTCGCCCGGCCGGCTGAGGATCGACCCCAACTTCGACCCGCTGCGCAAGAGCCAACGTTTCCAGAAGCTGGTGGGGTGAACGAGGGCAACCCTCAGCGCGACGCCAGCTCGGGCTCGAAGATGCGGTCGCGCTCGGCGATCGCGGCGAACGCGACGTCGTCGACGAAACCGGAGTCGGCCATTCGCGCGAGGCGCCAGAAGTCGTCCACGTGCTCGAGGATGCGGGCCTCGGCGTAGTCCTTCGAGACCTCGTTGTCGATGAGGAA
>JBGPDK010000037.1:0-23133 GCA_041482235.1 Thermoanaerobaculia bacterium
CCCCGAGGTGGACCTTCCGGCGTTCGTCTCCGCGAGCCTCCTGACGTATCCGGCCCGCGACGGCACAAAGATCCCGATGTTCGTCCGCTTTCCGAAGGGCTGCGCGCCGGGCGAGAACCTGTCTCACGACCCGTGCCCGGTCATCGTGGAGTTCCACGGCGGGCCCGAGGGGCAGGCCACGCCCGGCTTCTCGCAGTACGCGCAGATGTTCGTGGACGCGGGCTTCATCTATGTCGAGCCCAACGTGCGCGGGAGCGACGGCTACGGCAAGGCGTGTCTCGAGGCCGACGACGGCGCGAAGCGCCTGAACGTCATCACGGACATCGACGACTGCGGGAAGTGGGTCCGCGCGAGCTGGGGGCGGAACGGCAAGGCCCCGAGGGTGGGAATCACGGGCGGCAGCTACGGCGGATACTCGACGCTCGTCGGCATGACGATGTTCGCGGGCACGTACGACGCGGGCGCCGCCGTCGTCGGCATCAGCAATCTCGTGACGTTTCTGAAGAACACGGCGCCCTACCGGCGGGTCCTGCGCGTCACGGAGTACGGCGATCCCGACAAGGACGCGGAGGCGCTGGGGAAGCTCTCTCCCGTGACGTACCTCGACCGGGTGAAGGCGCCGCTCCTCGTCATCCAGGGCGTCAACGACCCCCGCGTGCCGGCCGGCGAGGCGATCCAGCTCCACGACGCGCTCGCGAAGCGCGGCGTCTCCTCGCCGCTCATCCTTTTTCCGGACGAGGGCCACGGCGCATCCAAGCGCGCCAACCTCGTCCTCGAGATCGGGCACGTCATTCGCTTTCTCGAAGAGAACCTGAAGGGAAAGACCGCCGGCTGAGTGCTCAGTAGAGCAGGTACGCCGTCCGCCTCTTCTCGAACTCCATGGTGCCCGCCGCCCAGGCGCCCGTGATCTCGCCGGCGGTTTCGCCGCGTTGAAAGCGCGCGAGGGCGGCGCGGCTGACGAGGAGGCGGTTCAGCTTCTCGGCGTTCCAGTCCTTCGGGTGCAGGTCGCGCAGAGCGGTCGCCACGTGAATGCCGAGCGCGGCGGCGTTCAGCGCCTGCCGGTCCACGAGCGTGATTCGCACCCCCGAGCAGATCTCGCCCTTGAAGGCGGACGACGCCGGCGTGAACCGAACTGGCGTGAAGCGCACGCCGGCGATCCCGCGCGTGTTCAAGGTGGCCGCGACGCGCGGGCCGTCCATCCACGGCGCGCCGAAGACCTCGAAGGGCGCGTCGGTGCCGCGCCCGACGGAGAGGTTCGTCGTCTCGAGAAGGCCGATGCCCGGGTAGAGCGCGGCCTCCGTGACCGAGCGCAGGTTCGGCGACGGGCTCACCCAGATCAGGCCCGTCTCGTCGTACCAGAGGTCGCGCTCGTAACCCTTCATCTTCACGACCGTGAGATCCGCTCCGATCTTCTTCTCGGCGTTGTAGAGCGTCGCCAGCTCGCCGATCGTCATCCCCGTTCGAATCGGCACGGCGTGGTACGCGACGAAGGACAGAGAGTCGCCGTCGGCCGGAGGACCCTCGACGACGTCCGCGCGGATCGGGTTCGGACGGTCGAGGACGAAGACCTTCACGCGCGCCCTCGCGGCTTCCTCGAGGACATAGCCCAGCGACGCGGGATACGTGTAGAAGCGGCAGCCCGCGTCTTGCAGGTCCACGACGACCGCATCGATGCCCGCGAGATCGGCCGCCGACGCCCGCCGCGACTCGGGAGTGTCGCCGTAGAGCGAGCGGACGGGAAGGCCCGTCTTCTCGTCGACGGTGTCGCTCACTTTTTCGTCGAGAGTCCCTCTGATTCCGTGCTCAGGGGAGAAGAGTCTTAGAAGGACGACGCCCGCGGCCTTCGCTTTGTCCGAGGCGAGCACGTCGATTGTGGACCTGCCATCCCTCGTGAGACCCGTCTGGTTCGTCAGGAGCGCGACGCGCATTCGCGCGATCGCGCCGAAGGAGCTTTCTTCGAGTGTGTCGATGCCGGGTCGGACCTGCCCCACGACTCGCGTCGCCGCAGCCGCCAGCACTCTTTCATTCGAAGAAGGCGCCGGAGGCGCGCTGGTCCGGTCTTTCTCACTCGAAGAAGGCGCCGAAGGCGCGCCCGTGCTCTTCGGGCCTGGCCGCGTGGAACCAACCGCCACGAGTGACGCGACTCTTTCCGAAGCCATTCGAAGTTCTTCCGGGCTCTTGTCCGTGATCGCTCCCGCGACGAGCGTCGCGACCTTGCCGCGGAGCGGGATCACGTTGCCCGACTCGTCGGGATGGTTGCGATTCGTGAGCAGGACGACGAACGTGTCCGTGGCGGGATCGATCCAGAGCGACGTGCCGGTCCAGCCGGTGTGGCCGTACGAGCCGAGTGGAAAGAGGTCGCCGCGCACGGACGAGAAGCTCGTCGCGACGTCCCAGCCGAGGCCGCGCAGGTTCCCGTCGCCGTAGAAGCGCGGCCGCGTCATCGACGCGACGCTCGCTGGCGAGAGGACGCCGCCGCCGTCCTTCAGCATCGCCGCGCAGAACTTCGCGAGGTCGTCCGCCGTCGCGAAGACGCCCGCGTGCCCCGCGACGCCGCCGAGCGCGGACGCGCGCGGGTCGTGCACCTCGCCGCGGCGGACGATGCCGTTGATCCTCTCGGTCGGCGCGATGCGTTCGAGAGGCAGCCGGCCCTTCCCTCCGGGTCGAAACTCCGTCTCTGTCATTCCGAGAGGGGAGAAGACGCGCTGACGCGCGAATTCTTCGAGTGGAAGGGAGGAGACCCGGCGGACCAGCTCGCCAAGCACCTCGAATCCCACGTCCGAATACAGGAAACGGGATCCGGGGGCCGCCGCGAGAGGCTGCCTGTATTTCCTTTCGAAGATCTCCTGAGGCGATCCGACGTAGAGAGACATCGGATCATCGGCCGCCAGGCCTGCCCGATGCGTCAGGAGCTCCTCCACCGTGACCTGGTCCCGCGCGCCTCCGCCCGAGGCGAACTCCGGAATGACTTTCGCGACGCGGTCCTGAAGGCGGATCTTTCCGCTCTCGACGAGCGTCATCACGCTCGTCGCCGTCGCCACGACCTTCGTGAGCGACGCGAGGTCGAAAGCGGTGTCGAGCGTCATCTTCTCGACGGCCGGGACGACGGCGCGGTTGCCGTACGCCTTGCGAAAGACGATCTTCCCGTGCCGGCCCACGACAACGACGGCGCCGGGGCACTCCTTGTTCCGGATCGACTCTTCGACGACCGAATCGATGCGATTCAGGCGGTCCGCCGACATCCCTGCCGCGGACGGGGGAGCGGCCGCGAGCGCCAGAAGCAGCGAGATCATTTGCCTTCCGCCGCGACGATGGCGCGCAGCTCGTCGCCCGTGCGGTAGACGCCGCCGCGCACGACGCCCCGGACGGTGCGGGCGTTCGCGATGTCAGCCGTCGGATCCTTCGCGAAGACGACGAGGTCGGCGAGCTTGCCCTTTTCGACCGTGCCGATCTCCTTCTCGCGAGAGAGCGCTCGGCTGCCGCCGCTCGTCGAGGCGACGAGCACCTCCATGGGCGTCATTCCCGCGGCCTGCATGGCTTCCATCTCGGCGTACACGGAGGGACCATGGAGCGTGCCCGGGTTGCCGGCGTCCGTGCCCATGGCGATCGGAATTCCGGCGTCGCGTACGCGCTTGAGGTTCGCGAGGCCGAGGGCCTTGCGCTCCGCCGTCCGGACCTCGCGGTCGCGCACCTTCGACGCGACGCTCGCCGCCTCGATCTCCGGGGTGGCGGCAAGGCGCGCGCGCGTCGACGGGTCCACGCAGCCGTTCGGATCGTCGAACGGCGTCGCGGCGCCGGCCGCGGCGGTCTTCGCGACCGCGACATAGCCCTCGATCACGACGAGCGTCGGGTTGTAGATCGCGCCGCTCTTCTTCAAGAGGTCGAGGAACTCGTCGTCCACGGGCTTGTCCATGACGCCGTGGACGAGAAGCGACGCCCCGGCCCGGAGTGCCACCTTCGCTTCGGCGAGGCCGGTCGCGTGGACGATGAGCGGCAGGCCCTTCTTCTTCGCCTCGACGCCCGCCGCGAGCACGGGCGCCTCGGCGGCCTCGACGGGACGGTCCGGCGTCACGACGTACCAGACCTTGACCGCCTGCGCGCCGCGCGACGCGAGGTACGCGACGCCCGTCTTCGCGGCCTCTTCGTCCTTGAGAAAGATGAACTGGCGCTCGGCGGGCAGGTTCAGCCAGAAGTCGATCGTGGAGAGGAGCGGCCCCGCGGCGCGCACGCGCGGCGCGAGCGTGTCGTTCTCCGCGCGCGCCGGGAGATCCAGCGACCACGCGTAGCCGCCCACGTCGAAGACGCTCGTGACGCCGGAGCAGACGTACGAGCGAAAAAAGCGGTCGGGATGGCCGCGCAGCTCCTTCTGGACGTCCTCGTACGGGTGCTTCGCCCGCACGTCGAATGCGTCGGGCCGGCCGTCGGCCCAGCCCGTCTGCGCGAAGTGGACGTGCGCGTCCACGAGGCCGGGCGCGAGGAAGGCTCCGGATAGATCGGTCGTGCCGACGCCGGAAGGCACGGGGCAGGCCGCGCGCGTGCCCGCGCATTCGATCTTTCCGCCCCGAACGAGCACGACGGCATCCTTCACGGGCGGAGCGCCGGTGCCGTCCACGAGCGTCGCGCCCGTGAAGGCGCGAGGCGGCGGGGGCGTGCCAGGCGGTGCGTCGAAGGCGGACGTCACCGTGATCCTCCAGCCCTTCGGCGTTTTCACGAAGAGCCGCTCGGAGAGGCCCGCATGCTCGTCCGTGCCGTAGCGGACTCTGTAGCGATACGTGCCATAGACGAGCCCTTCGCGCACGGGCACGAGCTGGAGGTCGACGGCCTCGAGCATGTCGGGCCACTTGGCTCCCGCCTGCTTTTCGAAGTCCGCGAAGCCGAGCGATGGCCCCTCGGGCGACGTGCGCACGAGCTGCGCGGAGTCGAGGTAGCACGCGAGATACGCGGCCCTGTCGCGCCGCTGGATCGCGGCGATGTTCTTCTCGAAGAGAGCGCGCGCGTCATCGAGGTCGGAAGAGAAGGCTGCTGAAGACGAGAAGAACACGGCTGCACAGATGAACCACCGCAAGGGTTTCATAGGAGGGATTATTGAAGATTTCCTCAGCGGGGCGCGACAGGCTTCGCGATGCCGTCCCCCCTCTTCGCGAGGCCGGGGATCGTGATCGGGAGCCTCCCGCCGATCGCCGCCTCGCCGAACAGCGCCTGAACAACGGCCGTCTGGGCGACGTCCTGCCCGCCCCACGCGCAGAGATACGTCGGCAGGCCGGGGAAGTCGCGCAGGAGATACGGGCTTCCGAAGGAGACCGCCACGACGGGCTTGCCGAGCGCGAGGACGAGGGGTAGCGCGCTCCGCCCCGCGTCGGGCACGTTGATACTCCCCTGACCGGAGTGCGTCCGCACGAAGAGAGACACGAGGACCACGTCCGCGTCGCGGGCGGCCTCGACAGCGGCCTTCGTCTCCTCGGGCGTCGAGCGAGTGTCGAGCCGTACCGTCCGGACGGAGGGGACTCGCGACTTGAGATCCGCCGCGAGGGGGCCCGTGGGGCCGTTCAGCGACGCCTCGTCGGCGACGACGAGCGAAAGCAGCTTCACGTTCCTCCGGAGCGGCAGCGCGCCCGACTGCTCGCGCACCAGCGTGAGCGAGCGCCGCGCGATCTCCGACGCGATCGCCTGGGTCTGCGCCGTGTCGACGATCCTCGCGAGGCCGCCCAGGTAGGGAGCGCGGTTCCCGTACAGCTTCAGCTTCTCCTTCCGGTCGAGAATCCGCGCGACCGATTCGTCGAGGCGCGCCCCGGTGATCCGGCCCGACGTCACGGCCTCGCGCACGGCGGCGATTGCGGCGTCCGTGTCGGCCGACATGAGGACCTGGTCCGCCCCCGCGAGGATCGCGCGCACGGCGGCCTCGCCGGCCGTGAAATGCGACGTGATGCCGCCCATCCGCATGGCATCCGTCACGACGAGGCCGGCGAACCCCAGCTCCTTGCGCAGGACTCCCGTGACCACGGGCTCGGACAGCGACGCGGGAATCGTGCCCTTCGTCTCGACTTCCACGTTCTCTCCGATGGCGTCCACCGGTTTCGGCGGGTTCGGGAGAACCGGCGCGGGAGAGGCGTCGAGCGCCGGGACGGACACCTGCGCGATCATGACGGACTCGGCCCCGGCCCTGATGCCGGCGCGGAACGGCACGAGCTCGACGGACTCGAGACGCGCGCGGTCGGCGCCGATGATCGAGAGCGAGCGGTGCGAGTCGGTTGCCGTGTCGCCGTGCCCGGGGAAGTGCTTGAGCGTCGGGAGGACGCCTCCGTCCTTCAGGCCCTTCACGGTCGCCTCGACGTACCGCGAGACCTCGACTGGATCCTCGCCGAAGCTCCTGACGTTGATGACGGGGTTGTCGGGGTTCACGTTGACGTCGGCGACGGGCGCGAAGACCTGCGCGATGCCGATCGCGCGGGCCTCCCGTGCCGTCGCGAGAGCGCTGCGTTCGGCGAGCGCCGGGTCGCCCGCGGCCGCGATCGCCATCGCCCACGGGCCGTACGCCACATCCTCGAAACGCATTCCGAGACCGGCCTCGAGGTCGGCCGAGACGAGGAGCGGGACCTTCGCGGCTTCCTGGAGCTTTCCGACGAGGATGGCGGCCGCGTACACGTTCGAGCGGAACAGGATGATGCCGCCGACGTGGTTGTCGACGACGTGATGGCGCAGCGTCTGGAACTCCTTCGAATCCTCGCTCATGTAGACGCCGCGCGCCGGCACGACGAAGAGCTGGCCGATCTTCTCGTCGAGCGGCAGGGAGGCGGCGCGCGGAGCGTCCGCGGCGAGTTGCCCGAAGTCGATCGTCACGGGCGGGAACGGGTTGCCGCCCGCGCAGGACACGAGGAGCGCCGCCGAGGCGAGAACCGAGAGCAGCCGGACGGCCTTGAGCATGAGCGTCACCTCTCGGGGGGAAGGATTTCGTCGCGGAACAGATCGTCGAACGAGCCACGGCGGCGGATGAGCGTGGCCGTGTCGCCGTCCACGAGGGCTTCGGCTGGAAGCGGCCGGGCGTTGTACGTCGACGCCATCGAGAAGCCGTAAGCCCCCGCGTCGAGGAACACGACGTAGTCGCCCGCCTCGGGCCGGGGGAGCCTCCGTTCGGCGGCGAGGATGTCCCCCGTCTCGCAGACGTCGCCGGCGATGTCGAGCGTTTCGGGCGCTCCCGTGCGGCCCACGACGCGCGCGCGGTGGTGCGCCGCGTACATCGCGGGGCGGAGGAGCGTGTTCGAGCCCGCATTCACGTTGACGAAGACCTTGAGCGGGGTCTCCTTGACGGAATTCACGCGCGTCACGAGGAAGCCCGCCGGCCCCACGAAGAAGCGCCCGGGCTCCATCCACAGCTCGGGCTCGTAACCGAGGCCGGCCGTGAAGTCCTTCCAGAGCGGCTCGAGCGCGGCGGCCAGCGCCTCGGGAGCGAGGCCCTCTTCGCCGTCGTGGTACGGCACGCCGAGGCCGCCCCCGAGGTCCACGAACGAGAGCCGAATCCCGAGACCGTCCTTCAGCTCACGCACGAAGGCGATCATCTTGCGAGCCGTCAGGACGTAGCCGCCGGCCTCGGTGATCTGCGAGCCGATGTGGCAATGCACGCCCGCGATTTCGACCGAGCGAAGCTCTTTCGCGCGTGCGTACGCGGCTCGCGCGAGGTCTCCTTCGAGGTGGAGGCCGAACTTCGACTCGGCGATACCCGTGTTGATGTCGTGAAGGGTGTGCGGGTCGACGCCCGGGTTGATCCGGAACGAGACCCGCGCCTTGCGGCCCGCGGCCGCCGCGAGGGCGGCGACCTGCTCGAGCTCGTCGCGCGAGTCCACGTTCACGACGGCGCCGATCTCGACGGCCTTCGCGATCTCCTCGGGCGCCTTCGAGGAGCTCGTGAAGAGAATCTCGCTGCCTTTCCACCCGGCCCGGATCGCCGCGAGAATCTCGCCCAGCGAGACGACCTCGGCCGCGGCTCCCTCGGCGCGAAGGAGGGCCACGAGCGTGCCGTTCGTGTTCGCCTTGAGGGCGTAGTGAATGCGCAGCTTCGGGAAGCGCGCCGCGAAGGCGGCATGGAAGGCCCGGAACCGGCCCGTGATGGCCGCCTTGTCGTAGACGTAGAGGGGGGTGCCGAACTCCGCCGCGAGGCGGGTGACGGCGCGGACCGCGGCACTCTCGTGCGCGCAGTCCGAGCGCAGGGCCTCGAGGCCCGCGTGGAGAGTCGGATCGCCCATGCGGGCGCGATTCTGCCAGCTTCGGCCCTTCGCGGTACGATCCTTTCGATGCACGTGGAAGTCCGCAAGGTGAAGGACGTCGTGATCGTCGACCTCTCGGGCAGGCTGTTCGCGGGGGTCGGCGACGAGATCCTGAGGAACGTCGTGAACGAGCTCCTCGCCGAGGGCTGGAAGAAGATTCTGCTCAATCTTTCCCGGGTGACCGCGATCGACAGCGCGGGGACGGGCGAGCTCGTGGCCAGCCACAGGATCTGCGACCAGTTCAAGGCGAACCTGAAGCTCCTGAACCTGCACGAGCACGTTCGCAAGAGCCTGCGCCTGTCCCAGCTCCTTCCCATCTTCGAGGTTTACGACGAGGAGGGCGTGGCCCTCAGACACTACGAGGAGGGGAAGGCCCGCTGATCCGGGGGGCTTCCCGGAGATCCCGTGTCCCGATTGTTCATCCGGCACCTCGCGCTCGTCGTCGCGCTCGCCCTTTCATGCGCGGCAGCGCAGGCGTCCCTCCCGTGGCCGCGGATCGCGCTGAATCGCGTCGCGAGCGGCTTCTCGAACCCCACGCAGGTGACGTCCGCGCACGACGGCACGGGCCGCCTCTTCGTCGTCGAGCAGACGGGAAGCGTGAGGATCGTCAAGGACGGGGCGGTCCTGCCCAATCCGTTCCTCGACATCACGAACCGCGTGAGCTGCTGCGGCGAGCGCGGGCTTCTCTCGATCGTCTTCCCTCCCGGGTCCGGACTGAAAGGCCAATTCTGGGCCGACTACACGGACGTGAACGGGGACACGGCGATCTCCCTGTTCTCCTTCTCGGGGGACACCGCGAGCGCGGTCTCCGAGACGGTGCTTCTCAAGATCGCTCAGCCGTTCGCGAACCACAACGGCGGACAGCTCGCGTTCGGGCCGGACGGAGACCTGTACGTGGGCATGGGCGACGGCGGCTCGGCCGGCGACCCGAACAACAACGCCCAGAACCTCGGGAGCCTGCTCGGGAAGATCCTCCGAATCGACGTGCGGGCCTTTCCGTATGGCATCCCCCCGGATAACCCGTTCGCAGGCTCTTCGACGGCGCGCCGGGAAATATGGGCGTACGGCCTCCGCAACCCCTGGCGCTTCTCGTTCGACCGAAAGACGGGCGACCTCTACATCGGCGACGTGGGGCAGGGCGCGTGGGAGGAGGTCGACTTCCAGCCCGCGGCCAGCGTAGGCGGCGAGAACTACGGCTGGCGGCTCACGGAAGGGAACCACTGCTTCAACCCGGCCTCGGGCTGCAGCTTCGCGGGCATCACGCCGCCCGTCGCCGAGTACTCGCACGCGAGCGGCTGCTCGATCACGGGCGGCTTCGTTTACCGCGGACGCGACTTCGCGCGCCTCGACGGCATCTACTTCTACGCGGACTACTGCAGCGGGCGCGTGTGGGGCCTGCGCAGGAACGGGACAGGCTGGGAAACGCAGGAATTGCTGCAGCCGGGCTTCGGCTTCACGAGCTTCGGCGAGGACGACGCCGGCGAGGTCTACGCCGTGGACGGCAACTCGGGCACGCTGTACCGCCTCGTGGACGCGGACGGGCCGCTGTCAGTCCTGACGGTGCCGGTCGTCGTCGACGCCGCCGGCGCCAACGGCGAGCGCTTCGTCTCGGAGATCACGCTGGGAAACCGCGGGACGACGGACGCGTCCGTGGCCGTGTCGTTCACGGCCGCGAGCGCGCTCGGCTCGACGGGCACCGGCACGTTCACGACGGCGGTCCCCGCGGGACGACAGCTCGTCTTCACGGATGCGATCCAGTGGCTGCGGCAGAACGGGCTCTCCGTTCCTCTCGGCGGCCAGGGCGGGACCCTGCGGCTCGCGTACTCCGGGCTGTCGTCGGGCGACACGATGTTCGCTTCCGTGCGGACGCTCGCAGTGCTGCCCGAAGGCCGCGCGGGCCTCGCGTATCCGGCGCTCTCGCCGAACGAGACGCTCGACGCGCCCGCCGCGCTCTACGGCCTGCGCGAGAACACCGTGTTCCGCAGCAACCTGGCGCTTCTCCACGCGGGCGATCCGGCGACGGGCGGTCCCGTGACGCTGCGCGTGACCGTCTTCAATGGCGAGGCGGGGGACGGCCGCAACGTGGTCCTTCCGGACGTCACTCTTGCGGCCGGGCAGTGGACGCAGCTCAACCGCGTCCTCCAGTCCGCGGGCTACGCGAACGGATGGGCGACGGTCGAGCGCATCGCGGGGACGGACGCCTTCTACGCCTACGGCGTCGTGAACGACAACCTGACGGGCGACGGCGCGTTCGTCGCACCGATGCCCGTAGGCCGCACGACGGACGCGCTCACGCTGCCGGTGGCGGTGCACACGAGCGCCTTCACGACCGAGATCATCCTGACCAACGCGGGCACGAGAGAGATCCGGCTCTCTTTCCTGAACTTTTCGGGCAGGGACGTGATCCTCCAGCCCCACGAACAGCGGTTCATTCCCGACGTGCTTTCGTATCTCGGCACCTCGGCGTTGGCCATGTCGCTGGAGATCTATCCAAATGGAGGCGTAGGTGTGGCCGCGTTCCACGCGAGCGCACGGACGTTTTCCTCCACGCCCGTCGGGGGGACGTTCGGCGTAGCGTACCCGGCGATCTCCCGCCCGGAAGCCGCGTTGTCGGAGACGTGGGTTTACGGACTCAAACAGGACGGACTGAACCGATCGAACCTGGCTTTTGGAAACGTCGCGGCACCCGGTGCGTTTCCCGGCACCCCGCCGAATCTGACCCTTTCCGTGGATTTCTTCGACGCAGACACGGGCGTTCTCAGAGGCTCGCGCTCCGTCTCTTTTATCGCGGCCTCCCTCCTCTCGCTGCAGCTGAACGCGCCGCTCTCTTCGTTCGGGATCCGAAACGGTTATGTGCGCGTGCGAGCGCCCGCGGGGAATCCCTGGCCCTTCTTCGTCTACGGCGTCGTCAACGACGGCGCCGCTCCGGGGCAGGGCACGGGCGACGGGAGCTACCTCGCGATGACGGCCGTGAAATAGGGCGGGAAACGCCGGAAGCGTAGACTTCTGCTTCGTGAGGGGCCCTCTCGTCCGCGCCGCCGTCCTCGCCCTGCTCGCGCCGCTGGCGCTGGGCGGCGCGTTCGGCCACGTCGACGGCTTCGAGGCGCTCTCGCACGGGACGTTTCTCTTCCCTCCGGACCATCCCGCGCACGCTCCGTTCGTTCCCGAGAAGGAGCACGCGTGCGCGTCGTGCGCCGTCTCGAACCTGACCCCTCCGGCTCTCGCCACCCTCCTCCTCGTTCCGCCGATGGTGGGAAACGCCGACGGGACGCGGTGCGCGTGGAGGGCGCCGGCGCCCGCGCTGCCAGAGCTTCCCGGCCGCTCTCCTCCTTTCCCGACCGCGTAGACGTTTTTTCACTTCGTCCACGGTCGGGAGGCGATCCGCCTCCCCAGGTCGCATCACTACGGGAGGTTCGAAAGCATGAACATTGGGTCATTGGCGCAGAAAATTCTGGTTCTTCTCTCTCTTTTCCTGCTCGCAGCGCATTCGGCCGTCGCGCAGACCGACTCTCCCCCCGCGACGCCTCCGCCCGACAGTCCACCGCCTCAGGCGGGAAGCGGCGGCGGCCAGGCGACGAACTACTTCAACCCCAGCATCTCGGTGATCGGGAACTTCCTCGCCGTCGCCGGCCAGAACCAGGTGGAGAACCTGCCCAGCGCAAACTTGCGGGAATCGGAAGTCGGCATCCAGGCGATCGTCGACCCGTACGGGCGAGCCGATTTCTTCCTCTCCTTCGGTGAGGAAGGCGTCGAGGTGGAAGAGGGCTTCCTGACCTTCACCTCTCTGCCCGCGGGCCTGCTCGCGAAGGTCGGCCGGATGCGCGTGTCGTTCGGCAAGATCAACACCCTTCACCTGCACGTACTCCCGTGGCCCGACGCACCTCTGCCGATCGTGAACCTCCTGGGAGGCGAGGAGGGGTGGATCGGAACCGGCGTGTCACTCGCCAAGCTCGTGCCCTTGCCCGGAGATACCTTCTCGGAGATCACCGCGCAGGTGTTCCGCGGGGACTCGGCCGGTTTGTTCGTCGCCGAGAAGCGAAGCGACCTCGCCTACAACGGGCACTACCGCATCTTTCGGGACCTGAGCGATTCCTCGAACCTCGACCTCGGTTTCTCCTACGGGCAGGGCCCGAACGGAACGGCCCCGGACGCGGTGACGCGCCTCGAGGCGATCGACGCGACCATTCGCTGGAAGCCGCTCGCGCACGGCAACTACCGATCCGCCTCTTTGAGGGGGGAGCTTTTTCGCAGCCGGCGCGACCAGCCCGACGGCCGCCAAACCGCGCGAGGGTGGTTCGTCTCGGGCGAGTACCAGCTCGCCAAGCGCTGGTTTACCGGAGCGCGCCTCGAGTCATCCGACCATGCGGACGACTCCGCCAAGCGCGACACCGGCGTCGCCGCCACCCTGACTTTCTGGCCGAGCGAGTTCTCCCAGGTTCGCGGAGAGCTCCGGCGCCGCCGCTACGAAGGCCATCCGGGCGCTCCGGATATCTACACGGCCAACGAGCTCCTTCTCCAGCTGCAATTCGCGATCGGTGCGCACGGCGCGCATCCGTTCTGAGGGAATTTCGATGATAAAGATCAAGACTCTCCTTGCTGCCCTGATTCTCTCCATCACCTCGCCTCTCCTGGCGAAGGTCCACGTCGTCACGTCCCTCCAGGACTTCGCCTCGATCGCGGAAGCGATCGGCGGCGACCGGGTGGAAACGTTTGCGCTGGCGAAGGGATATCAGGACCCGCATTTCGTGGACGCCAAGCCCTCGTTCATCCTGAAGCTCTCTCGCGCCGACGTCCTGATCGTCGCCGGTCTCGAGCTCGAGATCGGCTACCTGCCGCCTCTGATCGACCAGAGCCGCAACGACAAGATTCATCCCGGCAGCGCCGGATACCTGGATGCTTCGATCGGCTGCGACATCCTCCAGCGGCCGACGCAGCAGGTCACCCGCGCGATGGGCGACGTGCATCCATACGGAAACCCGCATTACTGGACCGATCCGGAAAACGGCCGCGTGATCGCCCGAGCCATCGCCCAGAAGCTGTCGGAGCTCGATCCCTCCGGGAAGACCGTCTTCGAGACGAACCTTGCCGCTTTCGAAGCGCGTCTGACCCAGAAAGAGAAGGAATGGAACACGAAGATGGGCCCCTACTCAGGGACGAAGGTCGTGACCTTCCATGACTCCTGGCCGAACTTCGCCAAGTACTTCAAGCTCGCAGTCGCCGGGCACATCGAGCCGAAGCCCGGCATTCCGCCCTCGCCTTCTCACACTCTCGAGATCATCAACCTGATCCAGGCGCAGAAGATCCCGGTGATCCTGATCGAACCCTACTTCGACAGCAAGACGCCGAAATACGTCGGAGAGAAGACGGGCGCCGTGGTGGCTACGTTCTATCCGTCGGTCGGCGGGATCCCGGAGGTCAAGGACTACTTCTCGCTCTTCGATCACAACATCGACGCCTTCGTCGCGGCCAACAAGACAAAGAGATAGACGGATGACGATCCTTCAGATCCTGCTTCCCGCTTTCGTCGCGAGCCTCATCCTCACGGGAATCCACGCCTATCTCGGCGTTCACGTGGTCGAACGGGGCGTCATCTTCGTGGACCTATCGCTCGCGCAAATCGCGGCTCTAGGCACCACGGTCGCGTATCTCGCCGGATACGATCTGCACGGCACCGCTGCCTACGTCTTCTCCCTCGGCTTCACGTTCCTGGGAGCCGCGATCTTCGCGATGTCGCGCGTTCACCGCAAGACTCGCATCCCGCAGGAGGCGATCATCGGCATCGTCTACGCGGTATCGGCGGCGGTCGCCATCCTCGTGATGTCGAAAGCGACACAGGAGACGGAGCACCTGAAAGAAATGCTCGTCGGCAACATCCTCTCGGTGACATGGAAGGAGCTGGCGAAGACCGCGCTTCTCTATTCTCTGGTGGGGTTGTTTCACTACATTTTTCGGAAGCAATTCCTCCTGATCTCGATGAACGAGCCGGAAGCGGAACGGCAGGGTCTGAACATTCGGTGGTGGGACTTCCTCTTCTACATGTCCTTCGGATTCGTCGTGACGTCGTCGGTCGCCATTGCCGGCGTGCTCCTCGTTTTCTGCTTCCTCATCGTGCCCTCGGTGACCGCGATGCTCTTTGCCGAGCGGCTCGGGCCGAGACTCGCGATCGGCTGGACGATGGGAGCTGTCGTGTCGGCGCTCGGAGTGTGGTTCTCCTTCCAGCTCGACCTGCCGACCGGAGCGGCCATCGTCGGGACCTTCGGGGCCGCGCTTCTCATCCTGTCGGCGGTCCGCCTGCTGGTCCGGGGACGTCCGGGGACCGCGCCGACCTAGAATCCCGGCCATGCTGAAGAGTCGACGCGCGTTCCTCGAAGAGGTCTCGTTCGCCTCGCTCATCGCCGGTTTTCCCCTGCCCGCCCAAGCGGCTCTCGCCCGCTACGCGGAAAAGCCGCCCGATCCCGTCTCCCCGAAGGCGCTCCAGCCCGGCATGACGGTGGCGCTCGTGGCGCCGTCGTCGCCTTCGTGGAATCCCGAGAGAAACGACGTCGCCGCCGAGGTCGTCGAGTCGATGGGGTTCAAGGCGAAGCTCTTTCCGCACGTGAGGGACGTGACGAACTATCTCGCGGGAACCGACGCGCACCGCGCCCAGGACGTCAACGCCGCGTTCGCCGATTCGTCCGTCGACGCGATCTTCTGCCTGCGCGGCGGCTACGGCGCCTCGCGCATTCTTCCGCTCCTCGACTACGAGACGATCCGGAAGAACCCGAAGGTCTTCACGGGCTACAGCGACATCACCGCCCTCCTGAACGCGATCCACCGCCTCACGGGACTCGTGACGTTTCACGGTCCGGTCGGCGGCGAGATGCAGAGCGATTACACGCTCGCGGCGTTCAAGAAGGTGCTCACCCGTGCGGAGGCTGCCGGGCGAATTGCCGAGCCGCCGCCGTTCAAGGCGTCCGAGGGCCACATCGACTTCGAGAACCGCATCTACAGGCTCGCCCCGGGGGTGGCGAAGGGCCGCCTCGTGGGCGGCAACATCAGCGTTTTCTCCACGCTCGTCGGGACTCCGTTCGAGCCCGAGCTCAAGGGACGCATCCTCTTCCTCGAAGAGGTGGGCGAGGAGCCGTACCGCATCGACCGCTGGCTCACGCAGTTCCTCCTGACCGGGAAGCTCTCGGGCCTCGCGGGCGTGGCGCTCGGGAAGTTCCACGACTGCGGTCCGAGGGATTACATGCCCAGCTTCTCCGGTCTCGGCACGTGGACGTGGCAGGAGGTCTGCAAAGACCGCCTCGGAAAGCTCGGCATCCCCGTCGTCGCGAATCTCGTGTTCGGCCACGTCGCCGACAAGGCGACGCTCCCGCTCGGCGTCCTGGCCGAGCTGGACGGAGACGCGGGCACTCTTTCGCTCCTCGAGCCCGCCGTCAGGTGACGCCGATGGCGGATGTCGACTCCCGCGCGGGCCTGAGCTATGCGACGCGGGAGATCCTCGACTGGCTCGCGGCCGTCCACGCGCCGCACGACGCCGCGCTCGCCCGCGCCTTCGACGCGCCGGCAAGGCACGGCATGCCCGCCATCCAGCTCGGGCCCTCCGAAGGGAAGGCGCTGGAGCTGCTCCTGAAGCTCGCCGGCGCGCGGAAGGTCGTCGAGGTGGGCACGCTCGCCGGATACTCGGCGATCCGGGCGGCGCGGGCGCTTCCTCTGGACGGACATGTCCACACGGTCGAGTTCGACCCGAGGCACGCGCGCGTCGCGCGCGAGAACATCGCGGCGGCTTCTCTTTCGGAAACGATCACCGTGCACGAGGGCCCGGGCCTCGAGGTGCTTCCGCGCCTCGTCCGCTTCGGCCCCTTCGACGCGGTGTTCATCGACGCCGACAAGGGCAACTACGACCGCTACGGCCGCTGGGCCGCCGAGAACACGCGGCGAGGCGGCCTCCTCGTGGGCGACAACGCGTTTCTCTTCGGGCGCCTGCTCGAGGACGCACCCGAGGCGGCGGCCATGCGCCGTTTTCACGAGGAAGCGCGCGCGCACTTCGACACGGTCTGCCTGCCCACGCCCGACGGGATGCTCCTGGGCGTCAGGCGCTGACGCCCAGGAGCTTCGACACGACGTCCTTCGCCGTGTACGAGGACGCTCCCTTCGGCAGGAAGCGGCCGATCTCCATGAGGTCGTCGCCCGAGGTCAGGAGCGGTTGCTCATGGGTGTCGTCGCCCCGGACCTGCGCGTGGCCGATGTTCGCGAGGAGGGCGTTGCAGAGGCACCGCCTCCCGGCTGTGTCATCGGCGGCGCCCCCCTTCGCGGCAAAGGCCGCGGCGGGCTCGGACGCACAGCGATAGCCGATCGACGCGTCGTCTTTCCGGTATGCCTCGCGCAGGTAACCGAGGTCGCAGACGCGAGTGCGCGCGAGGTACTCCTTCTCCTCCGACAGGCTGCCTTTCACCTGGGCGACCTTGAACGGGAAGCCGGTCGGCGATGCGACCGGATGCGTGAAGACGCTCGCGTCGCCGGCAAGCGCCATCCGGAGGACGAGCTCCCTGTAGCGCGCGTCGAGGCCCGACTCGTCACAGAACGCGAAGGCCGTCCCGACCTGGATCCCCGCGGCGCCGGCCGCCAGTGCCTCGGAAAGACCCTCCGCCGAGCCGTGTCCGCCCGCGAGCCAGAACGGAAGCTTCAATTCGCGGACCTTCGCGAGATCGACGACGTCCCGTTCCCCGTAAACCGGCTCGCCCGAGGCGGAGAGCTGCAGGCGGCCGCGGGGCGGCGCGTTGTGGCCTCCCGCCGTCGGGCCCTCCACGACGAAGCCGTCCACCCGCCCGTTCGCCTTTCTGACGAGCGTCAGCGCGAGCGTGTACGACGAGATGATCGGAAGGAAGAAGGGGCGCTTCAGCGGGGGCAGCTCCGCGTCGCCCGCCCGGAGCTCGCGCGGGTCGAAGCGCAGCAGATTGTCGTCGCCTTCCTGCGAGCCCGTGACGTTCAGCGGGTAGGTCGCTTTCTCGTGGTTCACGAAGAGATCGAGGACGCCCGGAACCTTCAGCGGGATTCCGGCGCCCATCAGGACATAGTCGACGCCGGCCAGCATCGCGCCATACACGCACGGAAGGACCGGGACCTGGATCTTCTCGAGGAAGTTGATCCCGACGAGGCCGGCGTGACCTTCCCGGGCGAGGAACACTTCCGCGAACGTGCCGGCGACGCACAGCTCCAGGACTTCGCGCGGGCTGGTTTTCGAATGCATCGGCATGGCGCGATACGGCTGGTCCGCGGCCTTCCCGCCTTCCAGAAAGTAGCGTTCGAGGATCCGCGCGGCGGCGCGGGGGAACGGGAAGTTAGAGAGCGCCCGGCGGACGTGGCCTCCGGGATCGCCGTCCTGCAGGCGCCGGGCGAGAACGACATCGAGCGCCGTGCCCGCGACGACGCCGAGCTGGCCGAGGGACGAGACGGCCCGGGCCAGCCTCCACCCGGAGACGCCGACGCCCATCCCGCCCTGGATGATACTGGGGTGCTGCATTTCAGTCTTGGCGTTTTCCCCGAGACGCTACCACTCAGCCCGGGCCCCGGCTGCCGGGCAGAACTATTTTCCGCTGAATCCGTCTCTCGGTACAGAGGTCCCCAATGAATCACTTCCTTTCGGGAGCCCTGACCCTCATCGTGGCAGCCTCTCCGGCCGCCGCCGACCGCGCGGTCTCGAAAACGCTCCCTCTGGCCGCCGACGGCCGGGTCACGATCGACACGTACAAGGGCAGCATCCGTGTCACCCCCTGGGACCGCCCGGAAGTCGCCGTGGAGGCGAAGATCGTGCCGGACGACAGCTGCGGGTCGGAACGGGACCAGAAGGAATGGGTGGCGGCAACGCGGGTCGTCATCGAGCCCGACGGCGGGGGCGTGCGGATCAAATCCGACTACGACGGGCTCGAAGCCAGTTGGCATTTCTTCATGGCCTGTACGAGCCGCCCGTTCGTCCACTATCGCGTCAGCCTGCCGCGCGCGGCCGCGCTCAGGATCCACGACTACAAGTCCGACACAGACGTGAGGGACTTCGCGGGGCGCCTCACTCTCGACACCTACAAAGGGAGCGCCGCGCTCGTCGGCCTCACGGGCCCTCTGGACCTGAAGACCTACAAGGGCGAGGTGCGGGCGGGGTTCGCGCGCCTCTCGGGAGAGGTGCGCGCCAAGACATACAAGGGCGATGTGACTCTGACGTTCCCGGCCGGCGCAGCGTTCGACCTGAGCGCCGATGCGGGCCGCCGGGGCGAGATCGTCTCCGAGTTCGAGGGAACAGGACCGATTCGCTCGTCCCGCCGCTCGGGCCTTCGCTCCTCGGCGACCGTGAACGGCGGCGGCCCGCACGTCACGCTGTCCACTGACAAAGGGAAGCTCTCCATCCGACGGGGCTGACTCCCCCCACAGCGTAACCTTCCGGCCCGCGTGTCGTCATACTGCCGTGAGCGCCGCCGTTCCGGCCTTGGAGGAGTGCGTGGAAGCTTCCGGTGGGGACCGGGACGAAGAAGCGGATCTCGAGTCGATGGAGCAGGTTCGCCGCGGTGAGGCGGCGGGTGCGGCCCGCCTTTTCCGGCGCTATTCGGGGCCTCTCCTGAGGTTCACGGGGCGCCTTCTCGGGAATCCCGCCGAGGCCGAGGAGGCCACGCAGGACGTCTTCCTGAAGCTCATGGCGCGTGCCAACCAGTACGACGGGCGCGCACCCGTGCGCTCGTGGCTGTTCGCGATCGCGACGAACGCCTGTCGTGACCGCCTCCGCCGTTCCGTGCGGCGAAAGAGCGTGGCGCTCGACGCCGTAGCCGAGGTGGCCGAGCCTGGAATTCCGGTGGACGAGCGCCTCGCGGATCGCCAGCGCCGCGAAACCGTGCGGCACGCTCTTTCGAAACTCTCCGACGAGCAGCGCGAGGCCCTCGTCCTCGCCCGCTACCACGGGATGCCCTACGCCGACATCGCCCGGACCCTGAACATCAGCGAGGGTGCGGTCAAGACGCGGATTTTCCGGGCCATGGAAACGCTCAAGGCCCATTTCTCCGAAGGAGACTCGCCATGGATTGCCGCCACACACTGAAGGTCCGCGAGCTCGCGCTCGCCCGGCTCGCCGGCTCCCCGGCCGAGGAAGAAGACGCGACGTTTCTCGCCTCCCACCTCGCGTCATGCGCCGCGTGCCGCGCGGAAGTCGAGGGAATGGAGGCCATCTGGACGCGCCTCGGCGACGACGACGCGGCGGATCTCGCCCCGTCCGCGGCCTTCGTGGCAAGGGCGTCGGCGGCTCTCGCCGCGGCGGCGCGCGCGCGCGCCGGAAACGTCCTGCCGTTCCGCGTCCGCCCGGCGGCCGACAATCTCCTCAAAGCAGCCATCGTCCTCCTCGCGGGCGGGCTGGGCTTCCTCCTGGCGCGCGGAGTGGATCGCCCGCTGACGCTCGCCGGCACCGCCGCCCTTCCCACGCTGGTCCCGCGCGGCGGAGAGAACGTGGCTCTCGTGTCGAACCGGACCGTGGACGCCTCGCGCGCGGCGCTCGACCTCTCGGGCAAGCCTCGGCTCGCGAACGTGGCGTACCGTGCCGCGGAAGAGCCGGGCAGGATCGCGGTCTCGTTCGACGTGACGACCCGGTACACCGTCGTCGGGCGTCCGGAGGACAAGAGCGTGGCCGACCTCCTGGTCTCGCTCATGTCGGGCGCCGCGGAGACCGAAGGCGCCCGAGGGCGGGCCCTCGACTTCGTGTCGGCGACGACGCGCGAGGGAGCGGCCGTTTCGCCCGAGATCGTGAGCCTGCTCCGGCGGACGCTCGAGACGGACAAGAACCCCGGCGTCCGCAAGAAAGCCGCCGAGATGCTCGCGCAGATGCCGCCCACGCCCGAGATCCGCGACGCGCTCGCGCAGGCGCTGAAGACGGACGCGAATCCCGCGGTGCGGATTCTCGCGGTGGAAGGGCTCGCGAAGTCGGCCACCGTGCTGAAAGACCAGACGACCATCGAGACGCTCCGGCAGAAGGCCGGAGACGACCGCGAGAACGGCTACGTGCGCAGCCAGGCCGCGCTCGCGCTGAAGAGGATCGAGATCTGATGGCAATACCTTTTGTCCCGGGGAGCGTCTTCTCGGCATGAGCACGACCCTTTTCCCTCCTTCTTCGCAGGAGGCGCCCCCGCGCCGCGAGAGTCGCGTCGCCGTCTGGGCGCTCCTCATCGCCGCCCTGGTCCTCCTGACACTCGCCGCCGGCCTCCAGGCGGATGCGCGCGAGCTGACCGCCCACGCGAGCCGGACGCAGAATTTCGTCGCGTCGGGCAACTTGAAGTCTCTCGCCGTCGAGAACGTCAACGGCAGCGTGGAGATCCTCTCGGGCCCGTCCTTCAAGGCCGAGGCCGACGTGACCGTCTACGCGGAGACGGAAGCGCGCGCCAGGAAGAGGCTCGAGGGCGTCAAGGCGCACTTCGACAACGACAACGGCGAGCTGTCGCTCTTCACGGAGGAGCCGGGTGTCTCGGTCCGCCGCAGCGGCAGGGGTTGGAACGTGCACAGCCACCGCGACGACGACGACGGATGGCGGACCGAAGTGAGGTACCGCATCACGCTGCCCACGGGCGTCTCGGCGAACGTCTCCACCGTGAACGGCGCCGTGAGCGTCTCCGAGCTGGCCGCGCCCATGGACCTCTCGACCGTGAACGGGAAGATCGACGTCACCGGCGCGCGCCGGGAGGCGAAGCTCAACACCGTGAACGGGGCGATCCGTGCCTCGTTCACCGAGCTTTCGAAGGGCGTGAGCGTGGACGTCCGCACCGTCAACGGCGGCATCGCGCTCACCTTGCCCGCGAAGGCCGGCTTCCGTTTCGAGGGGCATACGATGAGCGGCGAGATTCTCTCGTCGTTCGCGCTTCCCGCGGCCGTGGACGACGACGAGGCCGTGCGCGTGCGCGACGCGTCGAAGGCGGCTCGGGACAAGATCCGCGCCGAGCGCGACAAGCTCAAAGTCGAGATCAAGGAGAAGAAGAAGGCCCGCAAGAGCGACGAGCCCGACATCGAGGTCATCGACCTGTCCGAGCTGAACGAGTCGCTCGCGGACCTGAACCGCGAGATGGCGGAGATGAGCCGCGAGCTCTCCCGGACGGTCACGGTCCACCTGAACCGCGCCTACGAAGGCACCGTGGGCGACGGCGGCGCGAACGTGCGCTGCTCGAACCTGAATGGAAGGATCGTCGTCCTGGCCGAGGGCACGACCGAAGCGCAGGCGAAGAAGCTCACGTCGGGACGCGGGCCCTTCACGATCGTGTCGCCGACGACGCCGCGCCCGCCCCGGGTCGTGGTCATTCCCGCGCCTCCCGCGCCTCCCATGCCTCCCGCGCCCGGCCGTGCTCCCCACCCGCCGCTTCCGCCCATGGCGGCGGATCCATGGGGGCGTTCGATCTCGAAAGGCGACGTGGAAGGAGACCTCGTCCTGGGTTACGCGCCGAGCGACGTGACGGCGGGCCAGGTCGCAGGCCGGGTGAAGATCTCGACGCAGTCCGGACAGATCAACGTGAAAGGCGCCGGCAAGGGCGCTGAGCTCTCTTCGGCGGGCGGCGACATCCGGATCGAGAG
Source organism: Thermoanaerobaculia bacterium (assembly GCA_041482235.1). Taxonomy (GTDB): domain Bacteria; phylum Acidobacteriota; class Thermoanaerobaculia; order UBA5066; family UBA5066; genus Fen-183. The sequence continues at coordinate 21,825 of JBGPDK010000037.1, forward strand.
CGTGACGGGTGATCTCAAGGCGACGACGTCCGGCGGCGACATCCGGGCCGGCTCCGTCAGCGGCGACACGCGCCTCGAGACGGCCGGGGGCGACGTCATCGTCCGTTCGGCGGGCGGATCGGTCACGGCCCGCACCGGCGGGGGCGACATCACGCTGAAGAAGGTGCGCGGACCAGTCGTCGCCCGCACGTCGGGGGGAACGATCAGCTGTGAGATCAACAGCGCCTCCTCGCCCGGAGGGGAGCTCGCGACGAGCGGTGGCGACGTGACGGTCACGCTTCCCGCCAACTACCGCGCCGATGTGGACGTGAAGGTGTCCGGGGTCGATCCCGACACCGACGCCGTGATCTCGCAATTCCCGGAGATCACGGTCTCGCACCGGCCCGGCTCGATCTCGGGCGAGGGAAAGCTGAACGGGGGCGGTCCCAAGCTGACCATTCGATCGAATTCCGGCACCGTGACCATCCGAAAGGGACCCGTGGCCTGATCCTCGGTAAGCGGCGCGCGGCAACACCCGCGCCGCTTCGCTACACTGTGCCGAGTATGGGCTCGGCCTCATCACCTCCCGTGAACTCCATCTATGCCGCCGCCCTCGCCGGCGACGACCCGATCTGGGTGATGGCCGGGACGCCCGACCTCATCCGCAAGCTCCTTCGCGGACTCACCGAGAAGCAGCTCTCGACGAGGCCGGCCCCGGGGAAGTGGTGCATCAAGGAGATCGTCGCGCACCTCGCCGACGGCGAAGTCATCGTCGGAAGCCGCTATCGCTTCATCGCGGCTCACGACCGCCCGCCGCTCCCGTCCACGGACCAGGATGCTTTCGCCGAGCGCCTCGGCCCGATGAACGCGAAGGCCGCCGATCTCACCGACGACTTCGCGATGGCGCGCGCCGTGAACCTCGGCCTCCTCGAACGACTGCCCGAGGAGGCCTGGGACCGCATCGGCATCCACTCCGAGAGGGGAGAGGAGTCGATCCGGGGCATCGTGGCGACATACGCCGGCCACGACCGCCACCACCTCTCCCAGATCGAAACGATCCGCACGGGTCTGTTCCCGAAGGCCGGGAAAAAGCGCGCCGCGCGCAAGCCCGCGAAGAAGGCGGGGAGGAAAGCCGCGGTGCGGCGCTGATCATCCCCGCGTGGCGCGTGCCGCCCAGCGCGCGAGCGGCGCCGCCGCGGGGTGAATGAGCCGAGAGGCGACGCCGCCTGAGAAGAACGGGCGGAAGAGGCGCGAAAAGAAGAAGCGGCGGCCCGCGATCTCACGGTGCCGGCGAAGATGGGCGCGCCGCAATCCGGCGGCGTCGAGAGCC